>URXE01000005.1 GCA_900551815.1 uncultured Collinsella sp. | reverse complement strand
CATCGTCGAAGTCCATATCGATATCGGGCATCTCGGTACGCTGCGGGGACAGGAATCTCTCGAACATCAGGCCGTTCTCGAGCGGGTCGAACGCGGTGATGTTCATGGCGTAGGCGACGATAGCGCCGGCGGCCGAGCCACGACCGGGACCGACGCCGATGCCGTTGTCCTTGGCCCATTGCACGTACTCGGCAACGATGAGGAAGTAGGCGGCAAAGCCCTTGTCGCAGATGACCTTGTATTCGTACTCAAAGCGCTCTTTGATGTTGACGCCACCGATCTCGCGCGTGGCCCAGTCGTCGCCGTAGTGCTGGCGCAGGCCCTTCTCGCACTCGCGGCGGAACTGGCTCTCGTGCGTCTCGCCGGGATCGAGCAGCGGGAAGCGCGGCAGGATGATGGAGTCCCAGTCCAGCTCGACATAGCACTTGTCGGCAATCTCGAGCGTGTTGTCGCAGGCCTCGGGACAATACGGGAACATCGCCCGCATCTCCTCCTCGGTCTTCATGTAAAACTCCGAGCCGGTCATGCGCATGCGGTTGGGGTCGTCGACCTTGGCGTTCATGCCGATGCACATGATGACGTCCTGCACGGGCGCGTCCTCGCGGCGCAGGTAGTGGAAGTCGTTGGTGGCGATGACCTTAACGCCCACCTGCTTGGCGATATCGATGAGCGTGCGGTCCATCTGCTCGTCGGTCAGGCCGTTGTCGGTGGTAATACCGTGTTCCTGGATCTCGATGTAGAAGTCGCCGGGATCGAAGGTGTCGCGGAAGGTCTCGGCCCACTTGATGGCGCCTTCCATGTCACCGCGGTCGATGTACTTGGGGATGATGCCGGCGATACAGGCACTCGTGCAGATCATGCCCTTGGCGTGGCGGCGCAGGTTGTCGAGCGTCACGCGCGGCTTGTAGTAAAAGCCCTGTACGGCGGCCTCAGAGACCGTCTGCATCAGGTTAACGTAGCCCTCCTGGTCCTTGGCCAGAAGGATCATGTGGTAGAGCTCGGGCTTGTGGTCGCGGGCGAGCGTCTCGTCCGGCGTAAAGTAGACCTCGCAGCCAAAGATGGGCTTGATGACCAGGGGCGGCTTGAGCTCGTCGATATTGCCCTTCTCGTCCCACATGGCCATGTCCTTCACATACTGGGCATGCTCGCGCGGGCTTTCCTCGGGATCGGGCTCCACCAGCTCGTCACGGCGGTCCTTTTCCAGGAAGGCCTTGTCGTGGCTCCAGGTTTTGTACTCGGGCGTGTTGTGGTTGACGGCGTCGCAGGCCAGCGCCAGGTCGGGCACGCCATACATGTAGCCGTGATCGGTAATGGCGACGGCGGGCATGCCCAGCTCTACGGCGCGGTTGACCATATCCTGGATACGGGTTGCGCCGTCGAGCATGGAGAAAACAGTGTGATTGTGCAGATGGACGAATGCCATGTGATGAGCTCCGATGCGGGTTCGTGTTCTGACTGAACGATTTTACCCCACGGCACGGACAGCACCCGAACCTAGCCAAACCCACACGGCTCCTCTTGCAGTTGCGGTGAAATACGGACTGTTTGGCGGCTTTTTTGGCCAAAACAGTCCGTATTCCACCGCAAGTTATCTGAGGGTTAGAGATCATAGGTGACTACTTGAGGTTCGGCGGGTTCGACGAAGATGGCTGGATTCGCCTGTTCCACGCGGACGAACTTGACCGTCACCGTCTCAACGCCCGCTTTGTGCAACACGTCGGCGTAGACGCGCGCCTGCAGGGCGTGCTTCTCCTGCAGCTGTTCCGGCGTCTCGTCCGGCGTGCCACCCGTCTTGTAGTCGATGACCAGCGCGCGTGACGGATCGGCCGGGTTCGTCGCCAAAGCGTCGATGGCGCCTTCGGCATAGGCACCGTAGCGGGCGATGTCCTCGTCCTCGCAGCCCAGCGAAAAGAACGGCACCTCGGCGCGAACGCACGGCCACGCGAGCAGGTCGGCACGAACAGCCGACTTGAGCCAGCGGTCCAGGGCAACGTCGAAGCGTTCGCGCTGCTCCGGCGTCAGGCGCCACAGGCGCGCCAGCGCATCGGCACGCGCGGCGGGCAGCGCATCGGCACCCATCTCGATCAGCCACTGGCAGGCAGCGTGGAAGGCCGAGCCCAGCGCCATGGGATTGCCGGTAGGCTCAACGGCGACCACGTCTGCATCCGTCATCTCGGAACCATCCGACTCCGCATCATCGCCGGCCTCGTCCATGGGCACGTGTGCCTCAGTGGCACGGTCCTCGGACTCGGCATGCAGCGCCGCGGCAATTGACGAGTAGCTGTACGAATCGCGCGCCGGATACGGACAGATACCCATGCGCACGCCCACCGCCTGGGGATACACGAGCTCAAACGCATCGGGCTCGGGGTCGGCAGGACCAGGAACGGCGGCGCGGGCATCTGCACCGGCACCCTCCGGCTCCGCATCGCCGCGGACAAGCCTGCCCTCGGCATCCAGCGAAGCGTTAGCCTCAAACGCCTGCTCGCCAAAGGTAAAGTCCGCGAGCGAAATGAGCTCGTAGTCGCCCGGCTGGGAGTTATCGAATACCAGGCGGTCGGCATCGAGATGCGGCATGCCCAGAGCGTCGGTCGGCAAAATACGGCGCAGCACGTCGTAGGTCAGATCGGTCTCGACGTCGAAGGTCGGCGCCCTCACCTTGCCACGGCTCACGCCGGCATCCATCGCCAAGATCACCAGCTCGCGCGCACGCGTCATGGCGACATAGAGCAAACGAGCCCGCTCCTCGAGCGAAAGCTGCAGATCGTCGTTGCGCAGGCGAGCAAATGCCTCGGCGGGAGAACCCGTCGCACAGACGTCCTCCATGAGCTCCGGCGGCAGCCACAGCGACGTTCCCTTGCCCTTAAACGCATGCTCAAACTGCTTTTTAACGTCATCGCCCTTCACAAAGGTCCCGTCGGCGAGCTTAACGCCGTCGAAGCGTGCCGGCAGCGCCACGACCTGCGCTCCGCCCTCGACGCGACCCATCTGAGCCGCGCCCGAGGACTTACGCACGCCAAAGCACTCGGCGACCGCCACGACCGGATATTCCAGACCCTTGGAGGCGTGCACCGTCATGATGCGCACCGCGCCGTCGCCCTCCTCGTTGAGGGCGCCCGGGGCTTCCTTGCCCGCCAAGAAGCGGTCGAAGGCCAGCGCGATGGAACGCGGCGAGTTGCCGAACTCGGCCTCCGCCTCGGCCACGGCGTCGAGCGCCTTGAGCACGTTGGCGGCAATAGCCTTGCCCTCGGGACCACGCTGCGCCAGACGCACAAACCAGCCGGAGGCGTTGACCACGTCGCGCGCGATGGCGGCGAACGAATCGCGGCCCACGCGACGAAGCGCATACCGCAGAACCTCGCGGGCGCGCGTCACGAGCGGCAAGTCTTGCAAACCCGGCACATCGGAATCGCTCATGATGCCCACGTCGATATTCCGGCGCGAGGTCTCCCCCGTCTCGCTATCAAGCTTGGTCGCCAGCGCCAGGAACTCCTGGGCGCCGAGCGCAAACATCGGCGAGGCGAGCAACGGCATAAGGCCCTGCGCCGTATCGGCCGGATTGGCGAGCGCGCAGACCAGGGCGCGCACCGTCTGCACCTCGGCGGCTTGGGCAAAGACCGAGCCGCCCGCGATAACACAGTCGAGCCCCTGGTCGCGGAAGGCCTGTGCGTAGACGTCGGCGTTGGTCATGCGGCCCAGCAGCAGCACCATGCCGCCCTGGGGCTGGCCGGCATCGGCAAGCGCGCGGAATCGCTCGGCGATCGCACGGGCCTTGGCCTGTGTGCGCTCTTGCGTGCTGCCGCCGGCAACAAAGAGGGCCTGGCGACGCGAGGCATCTGCCACTAGCGTGTCCTTGCGGCCGTCGCTCGCCTCAAGGTCCAAAAAGCCCTGCATCAGGCCGCCGTCATCGCCGTCGAAGACGCGTGCCACGTAACGCAGCACCTCGTCGTGGCTGCGGAAGTTGCGCACGAGTTTGACAAGCTCGCCGGCGGGGGCGTCGGTCACGGCAGTCGCCTCGGGCGCGGCAGACGAGCCCACCTTGCGCTCCTGGCGACGGAATACCTCGACCTCGGCGCCACGGAAGCGATAGATCGACTGCTGCGCATCGCCCACGGTACACAGCGCGCGCTCCCCCGCGCCGGTCAGGTAACGGATCAGGTCGACCTGCATCTGGTCGGTATCCTGGAACTCGTCGATCATGACCATCTTAAAGCGGCCCTCGTATGCCGCTCGGATGGCCGGGTAATCGCGCAGGGCCTCGTAGGCCATGCGCAGCAGGTCGTTATTATCGAGGGCGGACTGGGCAGCCTTCAGCGCGCGGTACTCAGCCTCTACAGAGCGGGCCAAGCCCACCAGCGCATCGAGCGCCGGACCACCGCAAGCCAGCACGATATTGATAAACGCATCGGCGGCCTCGGCCTTGAGCAGCTCGACCTGCTCCTTAGGAAATGCCTTGCTCGCACGCGGCATGGTGCACGACATCATGAGTCGCGCCGCATCGACCATGGTCTTGCCGCTCGCCTCGAACGCGTCGATGGCATCGAGCGCCGTCTGCGCTTTCTCGGTCGCGGCCTTGCTTGCGCCCAGCGCCGCGCGATAGGCATCGGCGAGTGCCGAGGTATCGGCCTGGCCGCGCGCCACGCACACGTCGTCCATGCCGCCCGGCAGCTGGCTCGAGAGCTCCAGCAGCTCGCGCACCAGGCCCTTAATGGTCGTGCCGGCACCAAACGGCCCGCCCTCGCCCGCCATGGGATACCAGGCGTAAAGGGCCTTGAGCGAAGCGGCGAGCTCGGGGGCGGCATCGGGCGCCGTCGCGCGGGCCAGCACATGCTCAACGGCCTGGTCCATAAGCTCGTCGGTATCGGTGAGCACCGTGAACTCGGGATCGATGCCCAGCTCCAGCGCGTGCGCGCGCAGGATACGCGAGCACATGCCGTGAATGGTCGAGATCCACGCATCGTCGACGGTCAGTGCTTCCTCGTCCATGCCCTCGTCGATGAGCGCGCGGCGCACGCGGTCACGGATCTCGGCCGCGGCGTCTTTGGTAAAGGTAATGGCGAGCACCTGGTCCAGATGCTCAACGAACGGACCGGATTCGGGCGAGAGCGCGTAGACGATGCGACGCGTGAGGGTAAAGGTCTTGCCCGAACCGGCGCCCGCCGAGACAAACAGCGGACGGTCGAGCGTTTTGACAATCTGCAGCTGTTGCGGCATCAAGGTCGAAAGATCCATGGTCTACACGTCCCTCCTTACAAACGTTCCTTCGTGGTTATACGAGCAGCGCGCATGCGCGGCCTGAGCCGACGCCGGGTCGACGGCGGCAACGTTGCCTGCCTCGAGCTCGCGCAGGCGCTCGGCGATGCCGGCCTCCACGCGATCGAGCAGAGCGTCGAAGTCCATGCTGCCGCCCTCACCGGGGAAACCTTTCTTAAGGCCCGGGATGCGACCGTCGCCGCGCTCCTCCTCGAGCAGCTCGGCGCTCGCGGCGCCTCGCAGCGCCGGTTTGCCGCCCTTGGTCGAAAAATAGAGCGCCGCACGGGTGTCCAAATCCAGCGCCCGGCGCATGGCCTGAGCGTAGATGAGCGTTTGGGTATGTGGCGGCAACCAGCGCGGGTCGTCGATGGGCGCCATGCCCGATTCCTCGTCGCGCACCGTAGGGTCGGCGAGCTTAAATTCCTCAACGCCCGTGCGATGCTTGTAGTCGATCACCACGGCACGATTCTCGGCGTCCACGTCCACGCGGTCGATGCGCCCGCCAAGCGGCCAACCGGCATACTCGACCTTAAGCTCGTTGAAGGCGAACTCCAGATAGCGCGGGGCAAAGGGGGCAAGTGCCTCGGACTCGTAGGCAAGCACGCCCTCCAGCTGCGGCAAGATCTCGGCCACCTGGCGCTCCTCCACCGCAGAGAGCGGCACCAGCGGGCCCTCGTTGCCGCGCTTGGAGGCATGCTCGGCCAAGGTCTCGTCAAAGACCTCGCGCAGCAGCTCCTGAGCGCGCGGCAGATTCTCGGGCGTCACGCGTTCCATGCCCTCCTGGGGCAGGCGGGCATGGAGGTGCTCCAGCACGTCGTGGACAAAGTTGCCCTTCTCCATATTTCCAAAGCCCGCGTCGATGGACTGGGGCTTCACGCGATACGACACGAACCAGCACAGCGGGCACGTCGAGTACGCCTCAATCTGCGAGGCGGACGTCAGACGCGGCACGAGCGGCGCGTTCTCGCCCTCGCCATCGCGGCGACGCAGGACCAGGTACGGCACAGCCGCCTCACTCAAATGCTGAGGAGCCTCGCACGCGACGCGCTTGCACTCGATGCCCTCGCCGGCCGCTGAATCAAAATCGGCGACGATACCGCCCTCGCCCACGCGCGTGGGTTTGACAGCGCCAGTGGCCTCGGCGTGCGCCCGCAACTCGGTCCACACGGCAGCCGGATAGCACTCGTGCGCCTGGCGATCGTGGGTCACGCGGGCAAGCGCAACCGGACCGCGCGCGGCCTGCATCGCGCGGCCAAAGCGCACGCGCAGCAGGGCCGCGGGCTCAAGCGTCACACCGCTGCGCCCCAGCTCGGCCGTCAGCGTGGCCAGCGGCCCCTCCTCATGTGAGAGCGGATAACTGTCCAGATCGACGTCGGTAAACAGCACGGCATCGTAGCTGGCGGGGCGCAGGGCTGCCGCATCGGCAAGCGACGCAAAGCGCACCTGGGCGCGCGGCGCGCGGTCGACCTCGCAGGTCTCGTAATCGTATGCGGTGCTGCGCTTGTCCACCTTGGTACGAACGCCGTCGAGCACGGGCACGGTCGCGGCCTGCGACACGTCGAGCGCGCGGGCGTCGTTTATAAGGATGTCGATGGCATGTCGCAGTAGGGCGGTCTCCGCCTGGCGACGAGCCTGACCGTCAAGGCCTCCAAGGGCGCGATCGGGCAACGCCTCGGCGACGGCGAGCATGGCCTTGAGTGCCGTCACGGGTTTGTCGCGCCACAGCGCTTGGAACACGTCCGAGACCACGCACGGCACGTTCTTAAACCAGTTCTCATCACTGGCAGCCTTGCGGGCACCCCTCACCTGGCCCTGCACGCTCTGCAGCAAGCTCTTGACGCCCGCAGTGGTCTTGCCGCGCGACAGGCGCATGTTCTTGTCGAAGGTGCGCGCGCTGGCAGCATCGGCACCCGAAAGCGGACTGTAAATCCAGTCGGTAAGCTCCGGAGCGGGCCACCACTCGGTCTTGGAAGCGGTGCCCTCGTTGGCGGCCTTCATGCGCTCGATCAGATCGGCCAGCGCCGTGAACTGCCTGCCCGCGATGGATTGGGAAAACGCCGTGAACTCGGTTGTCTCAGCAGCAATGTGACGCGCCGCCAAACGGGCAGCGAGTTCACCGAACAGCTGGGGCGCCCGGGCAGACACCACGAGCACGCGCACGGGGTCCGCGGACGCCGTGACACCGCCGTCGACCGCGGCGTCCTCACACGTTTTTACCAGCTCATCGATTGCATCCACATAGGCGTGGGCGCGGGCGTGAGGGCCGGCAACCTCTACAAAGGTGGGCTGAGCAGCAGGCGCAGAAGCGGTCTCGGACGCGCCGGCGTCCTCCCCCAGCGGCGCGACCTCAAACAGCACACCGCGGGCATCAAAGGCGGCAGCCAGGTCCTCGCGCATTGCCGCCTGCTCGCGGGCAAGCAGCACAACGACCTCTCCCCCGTTGTTTGCCACGGCCGACAGCAACTCGAGCAGGCCGTGCGTAAACGACGTGACGCCGCGCACGCATACCGCGCGGGCGCACACCGGTAGGTTGTCGGCCAAAGCGTCGGCCATAAGGTCAGCCGCCTCGCAGGGCTCGACCATGTCTCGACGGTCCAAGCCACTCGCATAGGCACTCAACAGCTCGAACACGCGAGCCTCGGCGGCGCTTTTGGGCTCGGGCTGAGCGGCGGCACCGCAGCAGCGCTCGGCACCCGTTCCCGCTACGCCCGGCAGCACATCGCGGGCCATGCGCGCGAGCATGCGCACCGTGCCCTGACTGCGCGAAAGCGGCTGCAGGTCGGCATCGTCGCGACGGGCGATTATGTCCGAGAACAGCATCTGGCGCTGCATGTTGTCGACGAAGCTGCGGCCATCGCCCATAAGCTCCCACAGCGAACGAAGCCACGACGCGGGGGTTTTGTAGTCAACGCCCAGCGAGACGCCAGCAACCGCAGCATCGTGACGGCACAGGTCGAGCTCGGCAAACGAGGGCGCCAGCAAAACGGCACGCCCGTGGCGGGCAACCAGGTCGGCGAGCAACGCCGCCTCGGCATCGCTCAAGTCCGTACCGGTATTGGTGGTATAGATTCGAACAGGCATGGTCCTCCACTCAAACCGTTCGCAATAATCAATGCATCCATCCTACCCGCCCACGCGGACAGATTTGCCCCACGCCAACAGATTTGATCCCGTGGGGACGGAGGAAAACGGATCAACAAGGGGTCAGTCTAACCCGGTGATACGTTTTCCTCCGTCCCCGAGGAATCAAAAAACCGCCCCCGAAGGGACGGTTCTGCGCAATTTGTTTTTACCGCTGGCCTACTCGCCATCCTCCAGTTTGATGAGGATCTTGCGATAGCCACCGTACTCGCCATTAAGCGCCTTGGACACGCGGCTCACCGTGGTGGACGAAGCGCCGGTGCGGGCCTGAACCTCAACATAGGGCTCGCCCTCGTCCAGATAGCGCGCGACCTGCAGGCGCTGAGAAAGATCGCAAATCTCGCGCGGCGTGCAGATATCGGTTAAAAACGCCTGGATATCGTTCTCGTCATCCAAAAGACTAAATGCGTGGACCAGCTGCTTGACATCAGGCTTGTCAAACATGTTCTCGATATTCATCGATCACCGCCAAACCCGCCATAAGGCATCAAAGTTGATACTGACATCGGGCATCGTTCGCCCGTAAATATGCAATAAAACTATGCATGGGCTATTTGCCCGTAGCAGTGTAGCACACCACCAAACTAAAGCGACAAGACTCTCTGTCAGCGGCACGTTTTTCAGGACGAACGCCGTTTAGAAACCGAATGCGCACGTAAGCTCCACGAATATTTGAGACAATGGGCGCCCAAACACCGCGGCGCGCCCGCGCAACCATCCAAGTCGCCGCCGCAAGCCGCTTCACGCGACGCCAGCAACCCCGGCGCAAGAAAGGATTCACGCCATGCGCTTTATGCTTAACTGGCTCTTCACCTCGATCGCCATCGCGATCGCCACGTTCCTCGTCCCCGGTATCCAACCCTTCGGTTTTGCCGAGGTCTGGGTCTGCTTTGCCTTTGTGGGACTGTTCCTCAACATCGTCGATTCGTTCGTCAAACCGTTCCTCACGGTCATCTCGCTGCCGCTCACGATCATCACGCTCGGCATTTTCCAGCTCGTGCTCAACAGCTTTATGCTGGAGCTCGCCAGCTACCTGTCGGTCAACTTGTTGGGCGTCGGCATCTCCATCGCCGGCTTTGGCTCGGCCTTTATGGGCAGCATCCTGGTGTCCATCATGCGCAGCATCCTCGACAGCATCGCCGAAGAGTAAAACGCCCCCGGCACACAAACGCATCGGAGCAAATCAAAGGCCGCCCATCGCAAAAATGGGCGACCTTCTTATTTGTCAATCCTCAGAGGGCAAGAAAATCTACCATTTCCACCCCGTCCCCAAATGGCAGGTGGGCTAGATGACGTAGTCGTAGCCTTCGCTGGGGGCGACGAGCTGGTCGAGCGTCACGCCGTCGAGGTAATCGTTGATGAGCTTGTCCAGGTTCTTCCACACGTCGAGCGTGGGGCACTCATCAGATCGCGAGCAACCCTTGCAGTCGCCATCCAGGCAGGCGACCGGCGCCAGGCTGCCCTCGGTCAGGCGCAAGATCTCGCCCACCGTGTACTGCTCGGGCGGGCGCGTGAGCACATAGCCGCCGCCCTTGCCACGCATGCCCGAAAGCATATTGGCGCGCACGAGCGTAGCCAAGATGTTCTCGAGATATTTCTCGGAAATCCCCTGTCGCGCCGCGATCTCTTTGAGTGGGATGCGACCGGCCGCCTGGTGCTCGGCCAGATCGACCATAACGCGCAGGGCGTACCTGCCCTTAGTAGAAACCAACATATATAGTGCTGCCTTTCGGTCTTTTAGTCCGTTGAAATTCTAGCCGAAAAATTGGCTTTGGAAATACCCGTTCCGGTCAAGATGGTTTATCGACTCGTAATAATCTTCTATTTCCTATTGCATTACTAGGCTTTAGTGTCTACTATGCTTGCCAGCAGCCAAACGAACAACCTATAAGGTTTATGGGTTTAGCTGCTAGACACACCGTAAAACCACACGGCAACCAGCAACTTGAACACTTTGGAGGTTCACCATGAGCAAGGTTTACACATCCATCGATCAGCTTATCGGCCACACCCCGCTTCTGGAACTCACCCACATTGAGGCCGACGAGGACCTCAAGGCTCGCGTGCTCGTCAAACTGGAATACTTCAACCCCGCCGGATCCGTTAAAGACCGCGTCGCCAAGAACATGATTGACGAGGCCGAGAAGGCAGGCAAGCTCGTGCGCGGCGGCGACTACACCATCATCGAGCCCACGAGCGGCAACACCGGCGTCGGCATCGCCTCGGTGGCGGCCGCCCGCGGCTACAAGGTGATTATCACCATGCCCGAGACCATGTCCGTCGAGCGCCGCAAGCTGATGCAGGCATACGGTGCGCAGCTCGTGCTCACCGACGGCTCCAAGGGCATGAAGGGCGCTATTGCCAAGGCCGAGGAGCTGCAGAAGGAGACTCCCAACAGCATCATCGCCGGCCAGTTTGTGAACCCCGCGAATCCGGCCATTCACAAGGCCACGACCGGCCCCGAGATCTGGGACGACACCGACGGCAAGGTCGACATCTTCGTCGCCGGCGTTGGCACCGGTGGCACCGTGACCGGCGTGGGCGAGTTCCTCAAGGAGCAGAACCCCCAGATTCAGGTTGTCGCCGTCGAGCCCGCCACCTCCCCGGTGCTCTCTAAGGGTCAGGCCGGCCCGCACAAGATCCAGGGTATCGGCGCCGGCTTTGTGCCCGACGTCCTCGACACCCAGGTCTATGACGAAATCATTCCCGTCGAGAACGACGACGCCTTTGCGACCGGCCGCGCCGTGGGCCACAAGGAGGGCGTGCTCGTGGGCATTTCGTCCGGTGCCGCCGTGTGGGCCGCATTGCAGCTGGCCAAGCGCCCCGAGAACGAGGGCAAGACCATCGTGGCCCTGCTTGCCGACACCGGCGAGCGCTACCTGTCCACGGCACTGTTCCAGGACTAAGGGCCCGTCACTTGTCGATAGGCCCAAGGCACGCCGGTCTACCCTCTCTTCTGGCAGCCTGGGCTCATCCCAACAGGGTGTCCCACGAGACGTCCGAACTTGCTACAATGTCTGCGGCGCGGAACCAGCCTCCCGCGCCGCTTTTCTTTTTTGGCCGCATGCCACCAAGGAGAACCTCCCCATGCACAACAAGCGCGTGCTCGTCGCCATGAGCGGCGGCGTCGATTCCAGCGTGACCGCGTACCTGCTCAAAAGCCAGGGCTACGAATGCGTCGGCGCCACCATGCGCCTCACCCCCGCGCCCGATCCCATCACGGGCATGAGTAAGGTCGACCGCGACATCGCCGATGCAAAGGCCGTCGCCGAGCGCCTGGGGATCCCCCATCACGTACTCGACCTGCAACAGACCTTCGACCATAGCGTTATCGAGCGCTTTGTGAACGCCTACCAGGAGGGGCTGACGCCCAATCCGTGCATTATCTGCAACCGCCACATTAAGTTTGGCGCGCTGCTCGATGCGGCGCTGGACATGGGCTGCGACTACATCGCAACGGGACATTACGCCAAAACAAGCCAGGCGGCAGATGGCACCTGGCAGCTCCATCGCGGCGAGGACCCCAAAAAGGACCAAAGCTACTTTTTGTATTCGCTTACGCAGGAGCGCCTGGCGCACACGATCTTTCCGCTGGCAGGCCTAGACAAAGAGCGCGACGTGCGCCGAATAGCCGCCGAGCAGGGCTTTACCAACGCCCAGAAGGCCGAAAGCGAGGACATCTGCTTTATTCCAGACGGTGACTACGCGGGCTATATCGAGCGCCGCTGCGGACATCCCGCTGCACCGGGCGACATTGTGTGGCGCGACGGCAGCGTGGTCGGGCGCCACAACGGCGCGCTGCGCTACACCATCGGCCAGCGCAAGGGCCTGGGCGTCGCGATGGCGCATCCCGTGTATGTGACGGGCGTCGATGCCGCCAACAACACCGTGCATCTGGGCGAGGCCGAGGACCTGGCGGCCACAGCGCTCACGGCCGATGAGTGGATCTGGAGCGCGCCGGATACGCGCATGGAGGCGGAGCTCGACGCCGGCGGCATTCGCGTAGGTGCCAAGTACCGCTACCGTCAGAAAGACCAGGCAGCGACCCTTACGCGCGGCGAAGACGGGCAAATGCTGCTGACTTTTGACGAGCCGCAGCGAGCCATCGCCCCCGGCCAAGCCGTTGTAGTCTATCGCGGCGACATCGTCCTGGGCGGCGGCACGGTGACCGGCGCACTTAAGTAGCCGCAGGTTTATCGCTGCACGTGTCGAAGCACCTCAACAGCGGCACTAACCTCGATTACGCGACGCTCGAGGCCGCGGCAAATGGCCTCGAGTCGACCCTCCGCCGTCGCCCATTCGCTCTGCGAAAGAATCTCGATCGCCTCATCAACAAATCCGTTGAGCCGCGATGGATCGAACCAATCGAGCGAGTCCGCAAGCGCCAGCTGGACGGAAGGGTCGGGCCCAAACGGCTTAGCGGAAAACCCAAACTCCCCAGCTGCGAGCACGGCAGTTGGTACGTTGTACCACAGGCAATTGCCGCTATCGAACAGCGGAGCAGGCCTTATCTCCAGGGTATCGACATTGCGGATGATGCCGAAGTTTCGCCAATGGCGGTCGCTGTTGGCCAAAAGGGCATCGCAGACAATCACCTGCGACATAGACCTTCTCACAGCGGCCTCATCGGCACCATGCTTGCCAAGGTAGCGACAGTATCGATCGTATGTCGAGTTTCCCCGCTGGCTAGCAAGTGCGCCCTTAACGTAAACAGCCGGAACGTATTCCTCGCGGCCATCAAGAAAGTCGTCGCACAGACACGCAGGGCCATCGAACATGCGCTCAACCGTGTAAGGAACAAACTCCCCCTTGGAAAGCAAACGACGATGCAGAGCTGTTGCGACCGCCTCGTTAAAGGGTCGTTGGTCGCCCACGCCACACCCCTTGACCAGAACGCGAACACCGTTGCGAATCATCCACGATTTAGGAAGCTCGCCCTCGGATGTGTTGTCGGGATTTTTAAGACCGATGCCCTCCAGCCAACCCGAACGCCCCTCGGGCGCCGATCGCTCAAACTCGTTCTCGAAGTAATTAATGTTTTGCCATTTGAGTTCGGCGCAATCGGTCGGCCGCAGCCAATAACAATCCGAAAGTGATAGACCCAGGCACTGAACCGGCACCTCAACGCCGTTAGCAATCCCCAGCTCGCGGTAGCGCGAAATAAGCCCAGGGCGGACGTCAGGCACCGACCGATGGCTCCACCACACGTTGAGCTCCCGTTTATTCACCGTAGGAGAAGAGCTCGAGCACGTGCCAAACGGCATTCGTTGCGCATCGAGGACCTCGGCGATTTCGAAGGGAAACTCACGCGTCGGATCAAATGAGACACGAGCGACCTCGTAATCGGCGGACATCAGCGTAAACTTGCGCCCCACATCGGCCGCAGGACGACGTCCACGTTTGCGGACCTTTTGATAAGCGACCGCGGAATTGTACTCGACCATCTTCCGTCCGCCCACAATATCGCACGCGAGCGTTCCCGATGAGGCAAGTTGAGATATGCGGGCTTTCGTAACGCCCAGCAGGCGGGCAGCATCACCCATAGACAAGTACTCAGACGTATCCATACACCGCATCACCTCGTTAAGTATTCCAAACGTTAAGTTAATTAGTTACATACAGTATAATACTAAACAGAATGAAGCGAAAAAAGGCCCGAGAAATCGGGCCTTAGAGCAATTGGTCAGCCAAGCTATGAACCGCTTCCCCTAGCGCTGGACGTAGGCGCGGACCAGCTCGTAGGTGTTGCGCACGCCGTCCATGTGGCTGCGCTCGTAATTGTGGCTCGCGTACACGCCGGGGCCGATCAGGCCGTGACGGATGTCGTAGCCGGCCGAGAGCGTGGCCTCGACGTCGGAGCCATAGTGCGGGTACACATCGATGGCGTAATCGAGCTCCAGCTCGCGCGCGATGTTGGACAGCGTGGTTACCAGGTCGTAGTTGTACGGGCCGCCCGAATCCTTGGCGCAAATCGAAACCATGCGCTCGGTGCAGCCCAGGTCGTCACCCACGCAGCCCATGTCCACGCTGATCATCTCGCGCGTGTCAGCCGGCACAAAGGCACCGCCGTGGCCGACCTCCTCGTACACCGTAAAGAGCAGCGAAACCTTGCGCGAAAGGGTCACCTCGCCGTCAGCAACGGCGCGGGCCAGACCCAGCAGAATCGACGCCGACAGTTTGTCATCCAGGAAGCGGCTCTTAATGTAGCCGCTTTCCGTCACCGTGGTACGCGGATCCATAGCGATGATGTCGCCCGTCTGAATGCCCAGCTCGAGCACATCATCTTTGCTGTCGACATTCTCATCGAGCAGGATTTCCATGTTCTTCTCGATGGTCTTGACCGGCTCATCGGCCACGTGCGCCGAAGGCTCGGTATTGAGGACCACGCCCGTGTACACATTGCCGTCACGCGTGTAGACGGTGCAGTTCTCGCCATCGGCCGTAGACCACTGATGCCCGCCGAGCGTCGTGGGACGCAGGCGACCATTGTCCTTAATGGAGCGCACCATGGCGCCCAGGGTGTCGACATGGCTCGCCAACACGAGCGGCTCGCCCTCGCCGCCAAGCTCGACCAGTACGTTGCCTTTATTGGAACGCTCGGGGCCAAAGCCCATATCGCGCAACGTTTCCATCAGATAATCAGTCGCCGCACGGGTATAGCCGGTAGGTGAAGCAATCGAGGTAAGCGCCTTCAACTGGTCAGTAATGTAGGAGAGCGTAGAATCCATCTTGGACACCAAAGTCACCCTTTCGCATCGAATTAAACCCACAGCAACAATACCACCGCGAACCATCTTTTTACCTAGCGAGATGACCCATCGAGCTCCCCAAAACTGCGCCCGCCACGATAACGAGCCGGCGGGCCCTGCCCGTTGGCCCCACAATCTTTCCGCAGGACGGAGGAAGCCCCCGCCGCACGAAGTGCGCAGCGGGGGCTTCCGACATGTCCGAGGACGATTGTGGGGCTAACGGGCAGGGGCCCGCCGAACCAAGTTAGGCAGCCGGGCAGATCTTCTTGAAGAGCTCGATGACGTCGTCGAGCGTCGCCTCGCGCGGGTTACCCGGGAAGCAGGCGTCGGCCATGGCGTCCTTGGCCAGGACCTCGATCTCGTCAGCCTTCATGGCCTCGCAGACGTGCGGGATGTTCACGTCGGCGGAAAGCTGCTTGACGGCGGCGATGGCGGCGTCGGCGGCGTCGTCGGTGCTCATGCCCGTGGTGTCAACGCCCATGGCGACGGCGACCTTGGCCAGGCGCTCGGCGCAAACCGGCTTGTTGAACTCCATGGCAATCGGCAGCAGCATGGCGCAGGCGACGCCGTGCGGGGTGTCGTAGTGAGCGGACAGGGTGTGAGCCATGGCGTGGTCGATGCCCAGGCCAACGTTGGAGAAGCCCATGCCGGCGACATACTGGCCAAGAGCCATGCCCTCGCGGCCGGAGCCGGGCTGACCGGACTTGGCCTCGGCGACGGAGTCGCGCAGGTTCTCGCTGATCAGCTTAATGGCCTCAAAGTGGAACATATCGGAGAGCTCCCAAGCGCCCTTGGTGGTGTAGCCCTCGATGGCGTGGGTCAGAGCGTCCATGCCAGTGGAAGCGGTCAGGCCGGCGGGCATGGAAGCCATCATGTCAGGATCGACGACGGCGACCTCGGGGGCGTCGTTGGTGTCGACGCACACGAACTTGCGGACCTTCTCGGGGTCGGTGATGACGTAGTTGATGGTCACCTCGGCAGCGGTACCGGCGGTCGTCGGCACGGCGATGGTGAACACGGCGTGGTTCTTAGTCGGAGCAACGCCCTCGAGGCTGCGGACATCGGCAAACTCGGGGTTGTTGATGATGATGCCGATGGCCTTAGCGGTGTCCATGGAGGAGCCGCCACCGATGGTCACGATAGCGTCAGCTTCGGCGGCCTTGAAGGCCTCGACGCCGTCCTTGACGTTCTGGATCGTGGGGTTGGGCTTAATCTCGGAGTAGAGGCTCCAAGCGATGCCGGCGGCGTCGAGCTCGTCGGTCACCTTGGCGGTAACGCCAAACTTGACCAGATCGGGGTCGGAGCAGACGAAGATCTTCTTGTAGCCGCGACGCTGGAGCTCGCCGGGGATCTCCTTGATGGCGCCGGAACCATGATAAGAGATGGTATTGAGAACGAAACGATTAGCCATTGATAGCCTCCCATCGTGTGTGGGGCATCCATTACGCCCCACGCTATAAGTCCCATCCTAACGCTTTTGAAACAAAAAACGCGTGAGAACGTCAAAAGTGTTAAAGCGTTTCAACAGATGATGAAAAAAATTGCGGCAAAGGAACAGCCCCTTTGCCGCAATCGGTTACTTTCGGCAGCCCTCTTTCCAAGCCTCGGCCGCAACCTTCCAGCGTAAGCGCAAGTCGCGCTCGCGGTCGATGAACATGATGGCAAACGCGACAAACAGCAGCAAGCTCGCCACGACGATGGCGTGCAGGCCCATGCGCTCAATACACCAGTTGCCCAACACGGCGCCAAACACAAAGGTAAAGATCACGCCAAAGTACAGCAGGCCGTTTTCCAAAAAGCCGCGCCTGTGGGTGATGATGTAATCGTCCACGTTTTGCAGCGCGTTGCGCAAGTTGCCGATGCACATGGTCGTAGCGATGCCGTGACCGTGGATCTTGCGGAAGCTCTCGACCTGCATGCCGCAGGCAAACGAGGTGAGGCAGTTGGCGAGCAGGTTGAAATTGCCGCCCGGGATAAAGCTCACGCCCAGCAAGATGACGGCTTCAAAGAACACCGTCACCTGACGCCAGTGGATCACGCTGCCAAACCGCTCGTGTACCAGATCGGCAAGCATAATACCCACGGCAAACGACACCACAGGGAAGAAGTAGCGCCCCGCAAGTGCCCAGTTGCCCTCCGAGATGCTCACTCCCACGAGCAGGATGTTGCCTGTTTGCGCGTTGGCGAAAACATGGTCGCGCCCAATGTACGAATACACGTCCATAAAGCCACCGGCGAGCGCCAAGATGATGCCCAGCTCAATAGACTCCGATATCTGTTTGGCACGCTGCATCGTCGTGCATCCTCCTTGTTGACGACTCTCTCGTGCGTTGGCGGAAACATAGCCGCCGTTCATACTGTAACCCATTGACAACATGACGTGCGCGCGAGACGGGTTCTCCAACGCGCAGATACACAGTCTGGAAACAAACAGCGGGCGCGGCGCCGGCACCCGCATCGACACGCCGATCCGCCGGCTCGTGTACTCCACCAGTCTTTTTAGCCCCGTCCCAAAAAGACTGGTTACAATTACGTGCAGCATACAAACACCGGGAGGGATCGTGGCAAAAAAGCCTCAGCACGCTCAGAACAACCAGCGCAGTCAGCAGGGCAAACAGGGCCAGCAGCAAAAGCGCGGCGGTAAGGCGCAGGGTGGGCACACCACGCACACCCCAGCAGCGCCCACGCGCCCCTGGCGTCCGGGCCGCGATAAGTTCCTCCCCGTCAGCCGCGCCGACATGGATGCGCGCGGCTGGGACCAGTGCGACTTTGTCTACATCTGCGGCGACGCCTACGTGGACCACCCTAGCTTTGGTATGGCCATCATCAGCCGCGTCCTCGACGCGCACGGCTACAAGGTGGGCATCATCTGCCAGCCCGACTGGACCGACCCCGCCAGCATCACCGTGCTCGGCGAGCCGCGCCTGGGCTTTTTGGTCAGCGCCGGCAACATGGACTCCATGGTCAACCACTATTCGGTGACCAAGCACCGCCGCCACACCGACGCCTATACCCCCGGTGGCGAGGAGGGGCGCCGTCCCAACCGAGCCGTCACGGTCTACGGCAACCTTATCCGCCAGACGTTCAAGGATGCCCCCATCATCATCGGCGGCATCGAGGCGAGCCTGCGCCGTCTGGCCCACTACGACTACTGGCAGGACAAGCTCAAGCGTTCGGTACTGCTCGACTCGGGCGCCGACATCCTCATCTACGGCATGGGCGAGCACGCGATTGTCGAGATCGCCGACGCGCTCGACGCGGGACTGCCCGTCAATCAGATCACCTATATCAACGGCACCGTCTACCGCACGGGTTCGCTCGACGAGGTCTACGACTACGACCTGCTGCCCAGCTGGGACGACCTTACCGCCGACAAGCTCAACTACGCGCGCAGCTTTAACGTGCAGCAGCAAAACATGGACCCCATCACCGGGCATCGCCTGGTAGAGCCCTACCCCAACAGCGTCTATGTGGTGCAGAACCCGCCATCGGCGACGCTCACCACCGACGAGATGGACGAGGTGGCCGAGCTCCCCTACGCACGCGATTGGCATCCCGACTACGACGCGGCGGGCGGCGTGCCGGCCTTTGCCGAGATCAAGTTTTCCATTAGCTCCAACCGCGGCTGTTTTGGCGAGTGCTCGTTTTGCGCCCTCACCTTCCACCAGGGCCGCGTGCTGCAGATGCGCAGTCACGACTCGATTATGCGCGAGGCCGAGCTGCTCACGCGCGACCCCGAGTTTAAGGGCTACATCAACGACGTGGGCGGACCGACGGCAAACTTTAGCCGCCCTGCCTGCGACAAACAGCTCAAGCACGGCGTGTGCAAGAACAAGCGCTGCCTGTGGCCGAGCGTGTGCAAGAACATGGTGGTCGACGAGAGCGGCTACACGCAGCTGCTGCGCGATCTGCGCCAGCTGCCGGGCGTCAAGAAGGTCTTCGTCCGCAGCGGCATCCGCTTTGACTACACCATGGCCGACGCCTCGGACGAGTTTTTGCGCGAGCTGCTGGAGCACCATGTCTCGGGCCAGCTGCGCGTAGCGCCCGAGCACGTGAGCGATGCGGTGCTGTCCGTGATGGGCAAGCCGAGCCGCGCCGTCTACGATGCGTTCTGCCGTAAATTTGAACGCCTGAACCGCGAATACGGACTCAAGCAGTATGTGGTGCCGTACCTGATTTCGAGTCACCCCGGTTCAACGATGAAGGAAGCCGTGGACCTTGCCGAAGCCGTGCGCGACATGGGCTACATGCCCGAGCAGGTGCAGGACTTCTACCCCACGCCGTCCACCATGTCGACCTGCATGTACTACACCGGCGTGGACCCGCGCACCATGGAGCCGATCTATGTGGCGCGCGACCCGCACGAGAAGGCCATGCAGCGTGCGCTCATCCAGTATCGCAAGCCCGAGAACTACAAGCTTGTGCGCGAGGCGCTGGAAAAAGCCGGCCGCCGCGATCTGATCGGCTACACCAAGCATTGTCTGATTCGTCCCGTACCGCCACGCCCGGGCGAGACGTCTGCTGGCGGTGGGCATGGCACCGGCAAGAAGGGCAGCAAACCGCATGGCGGCGGCGCTGGCAAGGGGCCCAAGGGCAGCAAGGGCCACGGCGGCATGTCGCGTGCGCAGAACACCGCAGGCCGCAACCGTGCAGCTCAGGGGCGTCAGGGCGCCAACGGAGGCGGGCGTCGCAACTAGGGCAGCAATGCGCTCGCTGCGTCCATCCCACACGCGTGGTGCAGCGAGCGCATTGCCTCTACCAGCACAAAGCCGGCGATGGCAACCGTGACCACCACGTCGAGCGGCGTGTTCACAAACCACAGCAGGCCCATGAGATACGACCCGGCATTAAAGGCAAAGTGCAGCAGGATTGTGTAGCGGAGCTTTCCAGTCGTCACGAGCACCCAACCAAAGATGAGGCCGGCGGCACCCGCGTAGCAACCCTGCACCCAATTCATGTGCATAAAACCGAAGATTGCCGCCTGCAGCACAATCGCCGCGGCGATACCCCACGCGCTTGGGGCCGCCCAGGGCACCATGGCGCCGTCCTGCGCGCTCGCACGACGCCGGCGCTTCCAAAGTGGGCGGCACTGCGGATTAAACGCTCGGAGCGAAAACTCAAAAATAATGCCGCGCACCAGCAGCTCCTCACAAAATGGGGCGCCGAGCACCGTAGTCAGGACGGCGAGATAGCTGGTGTCGCCCATGCCTGTTTCCTCGACAAGCTCGCTGTAGTCGGCCGCGGCATCGGGCAACAGCGACAGCACGGCGTCGGTCACGTAGCCAACGACCACCTGCAGGGCCAAGCCAATCACGATAACGCAGGCGATGCGTTTCCACGCCCCACGCGCTCCCCCGCCGAGCGGATGCTCGCTTTGCCGGCGTGCCATAAACGAACGCGGCCACAGATAACGCCACCACAGTAGCGCCATCAAAAACGATGCCGTCTGCGCGACGGCCTGAAGCAATTGAATGTCGAGGCCATCGATCGAAAAACCCATGAACACCGATGCGACGCCAAGGGCGGAGAACAAAACGACACTCAGGGCAATATCGGCAGCGACGACGCCAAAACAGGCAAGCGCCCAAATCATCGCATTGAGCATGCCAACCTCCTCCCGACAGGTAGTCATTTAAGAACGTCCCCAACGACTAGTCATTGGGGACGTTCTTCAACGACTAGCTGTTGGGGACACTCTTTACCAAAGGCCCCGTTGGGCGAGATGTCGAACGGGAAGGTGCCGCAGCGATTGAACGCGGCGATAAACATGCGGATGGCGTTGGACGGCGTGGTGCCCACGAGCTGAGTTGCCGCCGCGAAGGCTGCCTTCTCCTCGGGCAAGACCTTCGCGACTACGGGGGTCATGTGTTCTGCCATGGCGCTTCCTTTTTGAAACGACGGTGGTGCGGATAGATGCGGGCCACGCGGCTGGGCGACGGGCTGTGAAGGCAACCCGATTGGCCCGCATCCGGAGTTTGTTTCTGCGGCGTTGGTATTACTTGGTATTCCTAAGTATTACCCCGCAGATAGAATACCACACCCGACCCCATGGGGACGGAGGAAAACGAATCATTTTGTTGCTGAGTTAGTATTTAGAGCGTGATGATGTCCGAGATATCGAGGACTTGAACGTCGGAGGCGTCGTGTGTGGCAAGCAGGAGCATGCGGCCGTCGAGCAGGTCGAGCACGACCTCGGCGCATGCGTCGCGCGCAGCGGTATCTAAACCGGTAAAGGGCTCGTCAAGAATCACCGCGCCGCCCGGGCACAGCAGGGCGCGGGCAATCTCGACACGGCGGCGCTGCCCGCCCGAAAGCTCGACCACGCGCGCATGCACATCGATTCCCGGCACCAGCAGGCGCAGCAATGCCGCGGCGCTCGAAGCATCCACACGCGCATCGGCGCACACCAGCACGTTATCCAGCGCCGAGGCGGACTCGACCAAGCGTGCATCCTGAAACACCATCGAGCACGGCGCGCACTCCCCCGCCGCCAGGGCAAGCAGCGTCGTCTTGCCCATGCCCGAAGCACCCATCACACAGATACGCCCACCCGCGGGCACATTGAGCACCAGACCGTCCAGCGCCGGCGCCCAGGGCGCGCGATCGCTCACGGCAAGCGCAAGCTCCGCTGCAGCGCCATCGCTCGCAGCCCCCACACGCCCGCGCAGTCCATGCCCATGCGCCCGCACGGCCGCGTGCCACGCCACGGGTCCCGAAACCCGCAGCAGCCACACCAGCACGCGCTCACATGCCCACGAGGCGGCAACGACCAGCACGGTCCACGCCAGCAGGTCAGCCGTCTCAATCAAAAGCTTTGCCTGATAGATGCGCTCACCCACGGTGCCCACCGCCATGCCGATCAGCTCGGCTGCCACGCCGGCTTTCCAGCTCATGCCGATCACGGCACGGGCGCACGAAAGCGCAAACGGCAGCACCTCGCGCCAGGTGTGGACACAAAACAGCCGCCAGCCGCACACGCCATGCAGACGGAACATCTGCTCCAGCGGTTTATTCACCTGAGCCAGCCCCTCGGCCAGCGAAAAATACACGCCCGGCAGCGCCATCAAAAAGACGGCGGCGATGCTCACACGCGCCGATCCCAGCCAGATAAGCAACAGGACCACCACGCAGGCGACCGGCGTCGCCTTTACAAACGACAGCGCCGGAGCCACCAGGTGCGCAAACGCCCGCGAACGTGACGAAATCCCGGCAAGCACGCCACCACACACCGCGGCAAGCGCCAGTCCGCCCAATATTCGCGCGCCCGAGCCCGCCAAAATCGCCCAGGCACCGCCATCGCACACCAGGCGCAGCAGCGCCAAGGCAACAGCGCCCGGCCCCGGCAAGATCAGCGGTTGCGCCACCAGCGCCGCCACCAGCATCCACGCGGCAAGCCAAAAGGCGGCGACGGCACCTGCTGCCGCCACCGCCTTCATACGCTCTGTCATGTGTCGAGCAAACGCACGCACGGGCTACTCCATGTAGTAGAAATCGTCAGCCGGAAGTTTACCACCCACGGCGCTCGCGTCCGCGTCGGACAGCACCTGCAGATACCCGCTAAGCGCCGCCTTCATATCCTTGCCCGTCTGGCACACGAGCATGCACCCGGGGATCGCCTTCTCGGCGATCTTGGCGTTATCGACGATACCCGCATCGACCACGGCCTGCGCCCAGTCTGCCGGCGCCGCATTGACGGCCTTAACGCTCGCCGCATGGCAGCTCAAGAACTCCGCCACGGCCTCGGGATGCTCCTCGGCAAACGCGCGGCGCACCACGGTCACGCCCGTCAGCAGGCGCGAGCCCGTGTCACCCGCCAGCTCATCCCACACATCGGTCAGACTTACCGGCGCCGACAGCTTGCCTTCGCTCTTGGCGATAGCAGCGGTCTTGAACGGCTCCGGCAGCACGCCCACGGCAGACGGATCGGCAAGCAGGGCCGACAGCACCTCAGTGGGCTCGCTCTTAAACTCGAGCGTCACCTGGCCGGTCAGGCCCGCGCGCTCCAACAGGTAGTTCATAACGTACTCCGGCGTGGTGCCCTTGCCCGTCATGTAGACGGTGCGACCCGCCAGATCGCCAAACGAGGCCACATTCGCGTCGCCCGTCACCACGTTCAGCACGCCCAGCGTGTTGATGTCGATGACCTGCACCGCGCCCTCGGTCTTGTTGTAGAGCACGCTCGCCACGTTGGCGGGCACCAGGGCAATGTCGATATCGCCCTGAATGACCTTGGGCACAATCTCATCGGCGGCAGTATTGATCGCAAAGTCGAACTCATTGTCCGTCTCGCCATCGGCTGCCCGGTCCATAAACTGCACCAGACCAATCGAGGTCGGCCCCTTGAGCGAGGCGACGCGCACCTCGACCGGCTCTGCAGCAGCACCGGCGCCGTCCGTGGCAGCCGAGCCCGCGGCGGACCCGGCACCGGCAGCCCCGCCGCCACAGCCCGCGAGTGCGAGCGACAGCGCACCCGCGGCAAGCGCCGAGGCAAACCCCCGGCGCGACATCTCAAAATCAAACGCGCGCATCGCTAGCACGTCCCCTCGTTAGGCATCGTCCATGCGTGATGGTCGGTATGCAGCAGCTCCTCAGCCAGCGGCGAAAGCGGCTCGCCCAAGAACTCGCGGTAGCACGCCTGGACATCGGGATTCTCGTGCGAGAAGCGAATGTCCGCCTTCGCATCGAGGCCCCACAGCACCTGGCCGCGCTCGGCCGCCAGCTCGCAGCCGTCGTGGATGGGCTGACCGCCGCCACCGACGCACCCGCCCGGGCATGCCATAACCTCAACGAAGTCATAGCTCACGCGGCCGTCGCGAATCGCGTCGAGCAGGCGGGCGGCGTTGCCCAGTCCGTGTGCCACGGCGACGCGCACCTTGGTGCCATCGATATCGGCCACGGCCTCCTTCCAGCCGTCGAGTCCGCGCACGTCGGTAAAGAAATCCGCATCCGGGTTCTTGCCCGTCACCAGGTAATATGCCGAGCGCACGGCAGCCTCCATCACACCGCCCGTGGCGCCGAAGATCACACCTGCGCCCGTGCCGAAACCCAGCGGCGTATCGAGCGGCTCCTCGACCAGCGTGTCCACGCTCACGTGACTCGCGCGGATCATGCGCACCATCTCGCGCACCGTCAGCGCAACGTCTACGTCGGGCACGCCGCCCTCGCCCACCATGCTCGGCAGCGCACACTCGGCCTTCTTGGCCGTGCACGGCATCACGGACACCACAAACAGGCGCCCGGGCTCCACGCCCAGCACCTTGGCGTAGTAGGTCTTGGCGATGGCGCCGAACATCTGCTGTGGCGACTTTGACGTGGACAGGCTGTCGACAAACTCGGGGTAGCGCGCCTTCACAAAGCGTACCCAACCCGGGCAGCAGCTCGTGAACATGGGCCAGCCGCGGCTGTCGCCCTCGCCCTTGGCGGCCTTACCCAGACGCTCGAGCAGCTCGGAGCCCTCCTCCATAATGGTGAGATCGGCCGAAAAGTCGGTGTCGAACACGTACTCAAAACCCACGCGGCGCAGCGCGCAAGCCAGGCGCTCGACAGTAGCCTCCTCGCGCGGAATGCCGAGCTCCTCGCCCCAGGCGCTACGCACGGCCGGCGCGACCTGCACCAGCACGATCTTGTCGGGATTAGCGAGCGCGTCGAACACGGTCTCGGTATCGTCACGCTCGCGCAAGGCGCCCGTCGGGCAATGCGTGATGCACTGACCGCACGCGACGCAATCGGTCTTGCCAATCGGCGCACGCCCGCGGGTGCCCACGGCGGTATGCGTGGCGCGGTTGGTCAGGTCCCAAATCCCTAGGCCCTGCACGCTCTCGCACACCTTGATGCAGCGCATGCATTTGATGCACTTGTCGTTATCGCGGATGATGGGGAAATCGAAGTCCCAGCCCTCGCGCGCCAGGTGCTGCGCGTACGGCAGATAGAAGATGCCCAGGTCGTTGGCGATGGTCTGCAGGTTGCAGTTACCACTGCGTACGCAGCTCGTACAGCGCGAGTCGTGCTGGGACAGCAGCAGCTGCACGTTGGTGCGACGCGCCTCGCGGGCCTTGGGGCTGTTGGTGTGGACCACCATGCCGTCGAGCACATAGTTGTTGCAGGCGGCAACCAGCTGGTCGCAGCCCTCAACCTCGACCACGCACACGCGGCAACCGCCGATCTCGTTTAGATCGCGCAGGTAGCACAGGGTGGGAATCTGGATGCCGACGGACTTGGCCGCATCCAGGATCGTGGTGTGCTCGGGCACCACGACCTCGCAATTATCGATAGTGAGCTTGACCATGTTGTGCGCTCCGTTTTCGCTGTTGTCGCTGACAGTGGTTTTGTTGAGCTCTACCATTCCAGGTTCCTCCCTCCGCGGAACGCGCCAAAGCCAAAGTGGTCGCAACGCAGGCAGCGGCTTGCCTCCTGGCGTGCCTCCTCCTCGGTGAGGCCCTGCTCGACTAGATTCCAATCGTGGATGCGCTCGCCGGCCTCGCGCTCGCCCAGCTCGCAGCGGCCGCACTCGTGTTTGCCCTTAAACTGCACGGTCGGCAGTTCAACGTCGAGCTTGATCTTGTGGTCAAAGCCCAGGTAGCGGTCGATATTTGCCGAAGCCACGCGGCCAGCGTTGATGGCCCGGATGACGGTGGCGGGGCCGGTCTGGCAGTCGCCGCCGCTAAAGAGGCCGTCGAAGTCGGGCACGGCGCCATCCGAATCGGTGACCACGCAGCCCCACTTGCAGGCGATGCCCATGTCCTCAAACGGCTTGGAATCGATGTCCTGGCCAATGGCCACAAACACGCGCTCGCAGGGAATGACGCGTTCGGGCGTGGCGGCGGCACGCGGGGCCGGACGCCCACGACGGGGCTCACCGATAATCTGCGGCTGCACGCGCAGACCGCTCACGCGACCTTCCTCGCCCTTCTCGATAGCGAGCGGTGCGGTGAGCTCAAGAACCTCGCAGCCCTCGGCCTGGGCGCCGGCAATCTCGGCATCCTGGGCCGTCATGTCGCAGATGCGACGGCGGTAGACGATGCTCACCTTTTCGGCACCGCAGCGCACGGCAGAGCGCGCCACGTCCATGGCCACGTTGCCGCCACCGATGACGCACACGCGCTGGCCGCTCAGGTCGGGCAGCTCGTCGTCGCCGATGGCGCGCAGCATCTTGACGGCCGACTCCACGCCGAGTGCCTCTTCGCCCGGAAGGCCGAGCTTCTTATCGCTGTGGGCGCCAATGGCCAGATAGACAGCATCGAACTCGTCGCGCAGGCGGGCAAGCTCCTCGCCGTTGACGGAGTGGTCGAGTTCCACGTCGATGCCGGCGCTCAAGATCCAGTCGATCTCGGCCTGCAGGCGCTCACGCGGCAGACGGTAGCTGGGAATGCCATAGCGCAGCATGCCGCCCAGGTGGTGGCGCTGCTCAAAGATGGTCACCTTATGGCCCATCACGGCCAGGTAGTAGGCACAGGAAAGGCCGGCCGGGCCGCCGCCAATCACGGCGATGCGCTTGCCGGTGTTGTCAGCCACGCTGGGCTTGTAATCGTTGAGGTCGCTGTGCTCAACGGCAAAACGCTTGAGGGCGAGGATATTCATGGGGTCGTCGACCATGCCACGGCGGCAGTGCATCTCGCAGGGATGCTCGCACACCAAGCCGCAGACGAGCGGTAGCGGGTTGTTCTTGCGGATGACCTTGACGGCATCGGCATAGCGGCCGGCCTCGACGAGCGAAATGTAACCGGGAATGTCGACGTGCGCCGGGCAGCCCGAGACGCACGGGACGCGGGCCTCGCGGTCAAAGCCACAGGAATGCTCGCGGATGTGGTGCTCAAAATCGTCGCGGAAACCGCGGATAGCCGTAAGTGCCATGGCGCCGGCCTCGTAACCGATGGCGCAGTCACTCGAAAGATAGATGGTGCGGGCCGTGCGCTCAATCAAGTTAAGCGTGGACTCGTCGGCGCGGCCCTCGAGCACATCGGCGAGCAGATCGCTCAGCGCGCTCAGGCCCACGCGGCAGGGCGTACACTTGCCGCAGCTCTGGGTGGAGCACAGGTTGACGAGCGCCGCCGTAAACTCAACGGGGCACGGGGCGAGCGAACTCACCGCCAGACGGCGTCCGAGCGCATCGTGCAGGTCGTCCATGACGGCCTGAGCGTGGCTGCGTTCCATTACATGCAGTCGAGCCATAAGATCCCCTCTCACATGGCAGCCCGGAGGCGAGGCCGGGCGAAATTGCTACACGCACAACACTGACCTAAAAAGTTGTTAGGTCTCCACGCAGTTCGGCAGGCGGCATGAAATGTCACCCTCAGCGGTGAAATAGAACATTACCGCAGATAAATGCCATATTTGATAAAACGCGTTACCAAACGACAATGCCCCGCCCACGCAATCACGTGGACGGGGCATTGCTCCAGGTATGCGGCCAGCGACCCTGTTGCTTTTACTTAAGCTCGGGCCAGTAACCCTTGTTGGCCTCGATCATGTCGTCGAGAACCTCCTTGGCGACCTTCATCGACGGCACGGTCTTGTTCAGCGTAAAGGCCTTGAGCGCCTTCTCGTACGAACCCTCGATCGTAGCCTCGACCACGAGCTTCTCGGAGTTCAGCTGCTGCATCATGAGGCCCTGCTGGAACAGAGGAATGTTGTCGCGGCTGATGACCTCGGGGCCGTTCTTGCCAATGTAGGCAGGCAGCTCGACCATGGCGTCGTAGGGCATGTTGGGGATAGCGCCCTTGTTCTCGCAAATGACCAGGAAGCGCTGCTTGGTGTCGTTCTTCAGAGCGATAGCCAGGTCGGCAATCCAGTCGCCGTGGCTGCCCGCATAGAACGTGCTCTCGTCGATCTCGCCCGTCTTCTCGTAGTGGTCGATGCCGTCGAAGAGGTTCTTCTCACGCGTCTCCTCAACCTCGTTAGCACGGGTGCGCTCGGGGTTGGAATGCTCGACGAACTCCTTCTGCTGCAGGTAGTAGTTCAGATACGTGTTGGGCAGGTACTCCGGGAAGCACTCCATGATCTCGTACTCGCCCTTCCAGACGTAGTACCAGCTGCCCTTGGTGTGACGGTTCTGCTCGGGATGCTCGTCGGTGGCCTCCTCGGGCTTCTTTGCCATGAGCGAGCCCATGCCCTTGAGGTAGGAGTCGGGCAGCAGGATCTGGTGCTCCTTGATGTACTCGCGCAGCTGCGGGAGCACCTCCTCGCCCTTGTGGCGGATCGAGGTGAACCAACCAAAGTGGTTGAGGCCAAAGTAATCGTACTCGACATCCTTCTTGTCGATATCGAGCGCGGCGCAAACCACGTCGATGATCGCGATCGGCATGTCGCAGATGTTGATGATGCGAGCGTTGGGACGCAGCACACGGCAGCCCTCGGAGACGATGGCAGCAGGGTTGGAGTAGTTGAGAATCCAGTAGTCCTTCTTGGCGTACTTCTCAACGTCATCGATCAGCTCGACCATGGGGAAGATGGTGCGCATGCCGTAGGCAAGGCCGCCGCAACCGCAAGTCTCCTGGCCCACGCAGCCGTGACGCAGCGGAATCTTCTCGTCCTGCTCGCGCATGGCGTAGCCGCCCACGCGCATCTGGGCAAACACGAAGCTCGCGTCGGTAAAAGCCGTCTTTTTGTCGGTGGTCACCGTGAGCTTGATGTCCAGGCCGAGGTCCTCGTGCAAAATCCAGTCCACGAGCACGCCGACCTTGCGCTGGCGCTCCTCGTTGATGTCGTACAGACGAATCTCGTCAACGTCGAGCTCGTCCTTGCGCAGGGCGATGGACTTGACGATGCCGGGGGTAAAGGTGGATCCGCCACCACACAGAGTAATGATCATTGTTTACTGCTCCTTCTCAATTGCGTTTTCGACCTTGTCGCGCATCTCGGCGACCTTCATGCCAAAGATGATCTGGATATTATTGCCGTTGCGGTTGATGCCGCTGTTGGGCACGTGGTTGATGAGGTCCTCATTGATGAGGTCCGGGTTCTTAACGTTCACGCGGAGACGCGTAAAGCAGTTCTCGAGCTCCTCGATGTTGTCCTTGCCGCCAAGACCTGCGACCAGGTCGGCAATACCTGCATCGACGCCCTCTGCGGGAGCCGCGGCAACGGCGCCCTGCTTCACTGCGACAGACGCGGCGGCCTCGCCCTCGGCAACGGACTCGGCGAGCTCGGACTCCTCCTCGCGGCCAGGCGTGTGGAGGTTGAGCTTCTTGATAAGGAAGGTGAAGAGGAAGAAGTACAGCGCGGCGTTGACGACTCCAAGCACCAGCATAACCGGCCAGTTGGTCTTATCGACGCCCAGGACCAGGTTGGAGACCACGATGTTGATGATGCCGCCTGCAGTCGAAGCGGGCACGGAGAGGACCTTGAGCAGGACCAGGAAGATGCCGGAAAGAACCGAGTGAACGACAAAGAGCACGGGAGCGGCAAAGACAAAGAGGAAGTCCATGGGCTCGGTCACGCAGGAGAGCACGGCGGTGATGATCAGCGGGATGATAACGGCCTTGGTCTTATCCTTGTTCCCCTTGTAGGCGGTGACGATAAAGGCGAGGCCGATGCCGATGTAGGGCCACAGATTGTTGAAGGTGTAGCTGTTGAAGTAGGTGCTATCGGAGAAGGGCTGACCCGTCATTGCCATCTCGGCAACACGGATGGGATAGGCGCCGGCGATAACCTGACCACCCAGCGTAAGGGTGCCACCCACATCGGAGAACTGGAACGGGGTGTAGATGAGGTGGTGCAGACCGGTGGGGACGAGCAGCTTGTTGAGCATGCCGTAGATAAACAGGCCGATGTTGCCCGACTCCTTAATGATGCCGGCAACGGAGGAGATGGCACCCTGAACCGGAGGCCAAACGATGCAGAAACCAGCGCCCATGATCCAGGAAATGATGATCATGATCAGGAACGGGAAGCGAACGCCCGAGAACATCGAAAGGGCAATGGGGAACTGCTTGTTCGAGTACTTGTTGAACACGGCGCCGGTGATGCAACCGAGAATGATGCCGCCGAACACGCCGGTATCGAGCACCTGGATGCCCATAACGGTGGCCTGGCCGGTTCCGGTAAGGCCGAGCATGCCGCTCGCATCGGCAAGAGAGCCGGTGGCGTTGAGCACGATGTTGTTAGCCTGCAGGAACAGGAAGAACGACATCAGGGCGATCAGCGAAGCATGGCCCTTGTTCTTCTTTGCCATGGCGCCGGCGATGCCCACGCAGAACAGAATCGAGAGGTTGTTGATGATAAACATCAGCGACTGGTAGACAACGGCGCCCACAAGCTGGAACGGACCGGAGCCCAGTACGGGGACCAAAGCGCAAATGGTCTTGTTGGTCAGAATGATGCCCACAATGAGCAGGATGCCGGCAACCGAGAGATACATCATCGGCTGGACGATCGACTTCGCGAACACCTCCAACGGCGCTTTGAAATTGAACTTCTTTTTTGCGGTCATAGCGGTACTCCCCTTCCTTTTCCGCAAATTAAGACAGATGTGCCCTGGACAAGACCGTGAGCCTTGCCTTATATCAATCGATGTGTGGGCACGTTATGCCTAGAGACCAGGTTCTCCAAGCAGGTTAACAATGTGATATGCGAGATAGCTCTTCTCGGCATCGGTAACGACAACGTTATAGGTAGACGACAAGTGGGCGGCTATGGCGTCCGCGCACGAGAATGCGCACGGATACGCCGTTTCATCGATTCGGAACAGCGCGTCGCCATTGATTTGCCCGGCCGTGGGGTCAAGCGCCCGCTGTGCGAAAAACTGCAGGTGGCGGACGAAACGCTCATAGGGCAACGAGGTGTCATCGAGGGTCGTAGCATAGCGCTCGGAAACAATCGCGAGCACGTCGCGAACAAGCTGGACCGAAACAATCAAACGGTCGGAGCGTTGCGGCATGGTGGCGTTGACGATATGCAAGGTAATGAAACCCTGCTCTTCTTCGCTCATCTGGATGCCCATATACTCCTTGATAATCTGCAGCGCACGGCCCGCAAGTGCATACTCCTTGCGATAGAACTGCTGGATCTCGAGCAGCAACGGATTCTCACAGGAGACGCCCTTGCGCTCGCGCTCCAAAGCAAGGCTGATATGGTCTGCGAGAGCAATGAGAATCTTGTCGTTGATATCAACATTGAGCTCTCGACGGAGCATCTGAACAATGTCCTCGGCAATCACGAGGTTGACGGTGGGGATGGACTCCAAAAGATGTGCCAAGCGGTCAATCGTACGCGAGTCCTGAGAAGTTCCCTCCTGCAACGCGTAGGTCTTTTCGATCGACGCCTCGTCGATGGCATCGCCGGCATGACGGCCAAAGCAGAGGCCTCGACCGATGACGATGAGCTCGGAGCCATCGTCCGAAGTGACCATTGCGACGTTGTTGTTAAAAACTCGCTTGATAACCACGGTACCCACCACAAAAATTTACTCGGAAAGCCAGATGACAGGCTCTTTAGCAGCAACAGGGCCGGAAGCATGCTCACGAAGAGTCGAGTTCTCCGAGCGCTCGCACACGATAACGAAGACCGTGGGATCGAAGCCGGCGGCGCGGACCGCGTCGAAATCGACCTCGACGAGGGGCTGGCCCGCGTCGACATGGTCACCCTGGGCAACAAGCGCGTGGAAGCCCTTGCCCTCAAGCTTAACAGTATCGATTCCGATATGCAGCATCACCTGAGCAGAGCTGTCGTCGGACATGATGCCCAGCGCGTGCTCAGTCGGAAACAGCGCCGCGACGGTGCCGGAAACAGGAGCGCACACCGTTCCCTCTTGGGGAACCACGGCAACGCCATCGCCCACGGCACGGCTGCTAAAAGCAGGGTCATTGGTATTTTCCAGATGAACAAGCTCGCCGGAAACGGGAGCGAGGATTTCGAACTCGGAAGCCGCAGTCGTCTGCTCATCCGAACCGCCCATCAGGCGAGAAAAGAAACCCATGGTGGCATGTCCCTTCATAAATATAGCCCAACCAAAATCAATCGAATGCGCCCCTTGAGACGCACGCGATCAAAGACTTTGGTTAGGCCCACGTCCAAGGGACTCGGTAACCTTCCGCATTTCTTTTCACTGAGGTTATTGTAGACAAGCCCAAAGCCAGAACAATCATTATGACCGATGAACGGTATTTTTTCTTCGATAAACGGTATTTAGGCGACACTTAGGGGCACTCCATTTCTGCCGGCACCCAGGGACACTCCTTGCTCTGGTGCAATGGGGTCAGGTTTGTTTGCACCAACTTGGTGCAGATTAACCTGACCCCAATGCACCAATCTCGCTTGCGTTAGATGAAGATCTCACATTCCCTGCGCTCGACGCAAGCCTTGCTCAGCATCTGGGTAACGGCGGCAAGTTTGTTAGGGTCAAGTTTGCGAGCATTCTGCGAGCATACGGAGACGCAACGCATGCAGGAGATGCACGCCTCGCCATCCACCTGCCTTGGATCGTCCTTGTCGATAGCTCGAACAGGGCACAACGCAGCGCAAGCACCGCAGGAGACGCAATCCTCCGTTGCATGGGGCACCATACTGTGGCCTCCAGCTTGCTTATAAGGACGATTGCCGGGAATAGAGGGCTCGGACGCAGCCCCGTCCAGTAGCTTTTGCCGGATTCGCTGCGCAAACTCTGAAAGTTGCGCCACATCCTGCGCATCCGGTCGCCCAGCAGCAAACTGACGAGCAACGGAATGCTCGGCAATGGCAGAAACCGCTGCAACCACCCTAAATCCGGCACGCTTCGCAACGTCTTCCAGCTCAATAAGCGTATCCTCAAACGCGCGGCCCCCGTAAACACAAACCAAAACAGCCCGAGCTCCGTTGCCACGCACCATTCCCAGTCGCTCAACCGCCACAGCTGGAACCCTGCCAGCATATGATGGGACGGAGATAACCGCAACGTCGCCCTTCGCCATCGAGACCCCGTGGAAATCCAACCCACTATCGGTCAGATCGACGGTAACGATATTCCCATCCAGCGCCCCGGTCACAAGACCAGACACTTTCTCCGTTCCGCCCGTCGGACTAAACACAATTTCGAACATGCTCATCGAACATCCTCCCCTACGCTTGGTAACACACCAAGCCGCCCGCATGCTTAGACAGAGTATACGGCGCGCGGGGACACCCCGGTTTAGCGCAAAGGGGTCAGGTTTGTTTCCACCAACCTGGTGCAGATTAACCTGACCCCTTTGCACCAAACTATGCTGTCTGCCTCATCGATTTGCATAATTTCCGTTACAGATTGCATATATTTACGTGATACCGCTGTGTTCTCCTGAGGTACCCCATCCCGGACCGTGCAAAAAACGGAGTATTCTGCAACGCGCTCGTGCCAACACCGCCGCGAGCGGGCAAAACTGTAGGGCGCTGCATCATTTTGGGTTCCGCTATAACGAGAATGACACACCTTTGCACCGGAAAACGGAAAAGTCTGACTCAAAACACTCGCTAGGGATATCCGAAGGCCACCGCTGGCGACGTCGAATCGTATGCAGGCAACTCGATCTGCAGAATACTCCAAAAAATGCACGGTGCACCCCATGGGACCCATTTCCGCATAGCTGAAAACAGGCCTTCAGCATCCTCCAGGTGCATTCCTGAGCAAATCACACCGGACCAACGGTCGGATGCGGCAAACAAAAGGGCCCCGAGCGTAGTTGCTCGGGGCCCTTAGTTCGCCTCGCTCTAGCGTGCGACGCGTATGTTACTTGCGCTTGCCGCCGCCGTCACCGGGGCGACGGGAGCTGCCGCCGCGCTTGCCGCCACGGCTGTTGCCATAGCTGCCACGGTTATCGCGACCGCCGGCACGACCGCCGCGGGAGCCGGCCTGGTTGCCGCCACGCCCGCCGCGATAGCCGCCACGACGCTCCTCGCGGGTATCGTCGTAGTTGCGCCAGTCATCGCGACGATCGCGGCTGGCACGCGGGTCGCGACGATCGCGCGACTCGTTAGAACGACCAGCGCCGCCGCGGCCACCGTTGCCACGAGCGCCCTCGCGACGCTCACCACCGCGGCCGCCATCGCGACCTCCGCGCTCGTCAAAGCGCTTGCCGCCGCGGGTACCACGCTCGTCACGCGAACCACGGCCTTCGCCGCCGCGGCGCTCATCGCGCCCGCCGCGTTCGCCATCGCGACCGGAGCGACGACGGTCGCCCGAGCCACGCTTGCCGCCACGCGAGCCACGGCCCTCGTCCTCGCGCTCAACACGGCGACGACCACCGCGGTCCTCGTCCTCGCGGCGACGGCGATGCGCCTCGCCCTGGAACTGCTTGGCACGACGCTCGGCACGGTTGCCGCGCGGGGCCTGCTCGACGGCAGCAGCACCGGCACGCTCCTCGGCAGCCACCTCGCGGGCCACGCTCTCCACGGCCTCATCCACGCGAGCCTGAACGCCCTCGCGCACGCGGGTCTTGCCGCCGCGCTTGGGACGGCTCGGGCGCTCGCCGTCGCCGCGACGCTCGTCGCGACCGCGGTTGGAACGACCGGCCACATCGCCGTAATCGTCGCCGTTGCGCTTACCGTCGCGACGTGCCTGCTCAAGCTTCTTCTTGCTCTTGGACTTGCCGCGCTTGGTCTTCTTCTTCACCTTAAAGGCCGCAGGATCGCGCTCGGGATCGACGGCAGGCGGGTTGGGGCCCACATGCAGGTCGCCAGCCTCGTAGATGTCGGCCGTCTTGTCCATGAGCTTCTCGATCTCGTAGAACTCATCGACGTCCTGCTCGGTCACAAACGTAATGGCCCAGCCCAGCTCGCCGGCACGGCCCGTGCGGCCGATGCGGTGGATGTAGTCGGTCGGCTCGGCCGGCACGTCAAAGTTCACGACGTAGCGCACGTCGCTAATGTCGATGCCGCGGGCGAGGACATCGGTTGCCACCAGCACGTCAACGGTGCCGTCACGGAAGGCCGAAAGCGCGCGCTCGCGCTGCGCCTGGCTGCGGTTGCCGTGAATCGCGGCGGCCTTGATGCCCTTGCGCTCCAGACGACGGCAGCAGCTGTCGGCGCGGTGCTTGGTGCGCATAAAGACGATAGTGCGCTCCGGGCCCTCCTTTTTGAGGAACTCGGGCAGCAGGTTGTTCTTGGCCTCGATGGACACCGGGAACACAAACTGGTCGACGGTGTCGGCGGTCGACGTGGCGGGCGCGATCTCCACGCGGGCCGGGTCGCTCACCAGGTCGGTGATCTCGCCCACGGCCTCCTCGTCGAGCGTGGCCGAGAACAGCAGCGTCTGGCGCTCGGCCGGCGTCTCGCGCACAATGCGGCGGACGGCGGGCAAAAAGCCCATGTCGAGCATGCGGTCGGCCTCGTCGAGCACCAGCACCTTGACCTCGTCCAGGTGGCAAGCGCCCTGCTCGATCAGATCGACCAGACGGCCCGGCGTGGCGACCAGAATGTCGCAGCCGTACTTGAGCGCCGCGGTTTGCGGCTTGTAGCTCACGCCGCCCACGACGGTCACGGCGACATGGCCGGTGACGTCGGCAATCTTACCGGCGACCTCATCGATCTGCTGGGCAAGCTCGCGCGTGGGGGTGATAACGAGCATCGCGGGGCCGCGGCCGTTGCCCTCGGGCTTCTTGGCGCCGCGACGGCGGTTGCGGCCGCCACGCTCGTGCACGGGTTTGGGAGGAGCGATGTGCTCCAGATTGTTCATGGTCGGCAGCAAGAAGGCGGCCGTCTTGCCGGTGCCGGTCTGAGCGGCGGCAAGCAGGTCGCGGCCCTCGAGCACCACGGGGATCGAGCCAGCCTGGACAGGCGTGGGCGCCGTGTAGCCCAGGTTCTCGATGGCACGAAGCATCTCGTCCGAAAGTCCCAGCTCGTCAAAGGCGGGCAGGTTCTCGGTCGCGGACTCGACGGTCTCGGCGGCGCTGGCCTCGTCGGCAGCATCGAAGGCAGCCTGGGTCATGGCCTCGCGGGCCTCGTCCAGAATCTCGGCGTCCGTGACGTCGGATACAGAATTACGCATATGTTGTTGTTCCTTATCTGCACGCATTATGGGCACGGCATGCGGCCGCGCGAGCGTGCTTGGTAGTGCGCTAATACATACAAAAACAGGTGCGCACAGAGAGGACGTTGCTCAGCACGCTGGCGATCGCTTTGGCAGCCCTATCACGCGCCGTCCAGACGCAGCAGCTCTAAGCGATGGAGCAGATTCGCCGCCGGTTAGTATACCCGTACTCCGTATGCCCCCACGTAAACCACAGATGACGGGGTCTGGGATCGCGCAGAGACTCCCCCGCCAAGCAACATCTCAATCTGTAACAGTTACGGGGCAAATCGGGTCTCAGATGTTACAGACCGAGACAAACGGTCGGCACAGCTCACAAACGTCTCAATCTGTAACAGTTACTCGGCAAAATCAGTCCTTACTGTTACAGATTGAGACAAACCGCTATCCCAGGACACAATGTCTTAATCTGTAACAGTTATCGAGCAAATTGAGCTGTAGATGTTACAGATTGAGACATACGATCAGCCCCTTGAACAACATCTCGATCTGTAACATCTGTAGGCTGAATCTGCGTCCAGATGTTACAGATTGAGACATACTGTCGGTCCCATCCAAAACATCTAAATCTGTAACAGGTAGAGGTCGATTCCCGGCCTAGATGTTACAGATTGAGACCGAAGAATCCCCCTTCGGACAACATCTCGATCTGTAACATCTACTGAGCAAAACGGGTCCCTACTGTTACAGATTGAGATGTTTGATGTGTTGGGCGGAGAACTATCTCGATCTGTAACAGGTAGAGGCTGAAATCCCGCCCAGGTGTTACAGATTGAGACGAAGTCCGTACACACGAACATCACTATTGGCGCCGTCGCAAGGTTTTTCGCAGTGTTGCGCAACAACTTTGTCCTATACCGCAGGTACCATAGATTCGAACGCAAGAACCATCAAAAGAAGGGAGCTCACCTTATGTTTTGCACGCAATGCGGAACGAAGCTGCCTGACGACGCGCGCTTTTGCACCAATTGCGGAGCGTCCGTAGCGCCCAAGACAGCAACCCAGGCTCCGGCGCCCACCGAGACACGGACTGCCGAACCTGCACCCGCCGAGACGTCCGCCGTTGATCCGGGCGAGACCGTCGTTACGCTCGATGCCGTTGAGCCGACGTCCGAGCCCGCACCTGCACCCGAGACCGTCACCGACCCCGGCGAGACGGTCGTCACGCTGGACTCCGTCGATGCGGACCCCGGCGAGACCGTGGTGACCCTCGACGCCGCAGACCCGGAGTCGGACGCCCCAACAGACACTGCCGAGCCACAAGCTGATCAGACCGACCCCGGCGAGACGGTTGTCACGCTCGATGCCGTTGAGCCCGCGGCTGAGCCCTCGGACGAGCAAACCACCGAGTCGCAGCCCGCAGCCGACCCCGAGCCGGCCGCCGAGCCCGTCGTCATCGACGACGCCGCGCCCGTTGACGCCGCCGAGGCCAACGAGATCTTCGAGACCGACGACAACGCAGCCGTCGCCGTCTCTTTCCCCGGCGACGATGCAGCCGAGCCCGCGGCCGCCGCCGACGACCCCACCACGCTCGTCAACGTCAACGACGACCCCACTACCATCGCCGAGTTCGACGAGGATGCCCAGGCGACCGCCGAGGCCATGGAGTCGCTCGGCGTGGCACACCCCACGGCTGGTGCCACCGTCGTCGACCTGCCGCAGCAGCAGATGACCGACGCCACCATGCAGGCGGCGCCTATTCCGCAGCCCCAGCCCCAACCGCAGATGCCCATGCCCCAGCAGCCGCAGCAAAAGAAGCGCCGCTGGCCGGTCTTCGCGGGCCTTGGTCTGGTCGCCGCCGGCGCCGCCGTGGCAGCCATCCTACTGCTCACGCCCAACGCCAACGCCGTCGAGATCACCTCGGGCAGCCAGGACGCCGTCGTGTGCACGGTCGACACCAAGGTCCTGCCCAAAAAGAAGGACCGCGTGATCCACAGCTACACCGCGACCCTCACGCCCAAGAACGGCGGCAAGAGCTACAAGATTAAGGTCAAGGGCGACGACGGCTTTACGATCGGCGACTTTGGCAAGGTCAAGCCCGGCGACTACAGCTGCAAGATCGAGGACACCAAGGGCAATACGGTCCAAAACTTCAACACCACCGTGGTTAAGAAGGACGACACCAGCGCCGAGAAGCCTGCCGAGAGCGTGACCGTCAACACTCCCAAGAAGGACGACGACACCTCTACCAGCACGGACAACGGCAGTTCCTCGGACACGACCTCCAAGGACGACGCCAGCAAGGACGACTCCACGACCGAGGACGATTCCAGCACGTCGAACGACAGCACGAGCAGCTCCAAGCCCAGCAAGTCCGACAAGAAGACCGACACGTCCAAGGACACCACGAACACCACCGCGCCCGCCACGATTGACGACGCGACGTACAAGGCGGCCTGCACGGCTTACAAGAGCAAGCTCAACAGCCTGATCAAGAAGTACGGCGAGCCCGAGCTTGTCTCGACCGGCACGAGCGACTACCAGATTAGCGGCGTCCAATTTGCCCAGCTCGTCGACTTTAACGGCGACGGCCTCGAGGAACTCGTAACCGTCCACTCCAAGACCAAGGCAAAGTCCTTCAACAAGAAGGCGCGCCTTTCGAACGGCGACTACGTCCTCGACGTGTGGGGCTACAACGGCAAGAAGGTCGTCAATCTCTACAGCGGCTCACCGGAGGCGTCCAACGGCGGCTATGTCTTTGTAACCTTTAAGACCATGATCGGCGACTCGAGCGATCACGTCTATCTGACCCAGCTCATGTCCGACGACACGGCCGTGCTCGTTGACGACGATGCCGAGTACAAGTATTTCACCTACGACGGCACTGAGTTTAAGGCCGCTGAGGGCGAGCTCCACGGCGACGACTTCAACTACCAGAGCGCCTTCCTCATCAAGGGCTACAGCGACAACCTGGAGGACCAGGACGCCTCTGCCCCAGAGGGCGCCATCGACACCTCCAAGCTCAACCTCAACAACACGGTCGATACCGTCGAGCAAACACTCATGGCGCTCACCACCAAGATCAGCGGCACCGATACCGATGCTGATGCGAACAGCAGCAAGTCGACCGACTTGTCCAGCAGCAAGTCGAGCTCCAGCAAAAAGTCGAGCAAGTCGAGTAGCTCCAGCAAGTCGAGCAGCCACGATGACTCCGACGATGACTACGACTCCGACTACGACGACAGCTACGACGATTCCAGCGACTACGACGATAGCTACGACGACTCCACGGACTCCGTCCCGCCCACCGAGTTCACCGACGTCGACGAGTAACGCCGAGCGCCACAGTCTCATTGCACAAAGAAGTGCCCCGTTTCCACCAGGGAAACGGGGCACTTCTTGTAAGCGAAACTATTTAATGTAGATCGAATCGATGATGTACTCCCAATCGGAGTCGCCCGAAAGCGAATCGTACGATCCGAGCCACAGATTGGTCGATTTACCCACGTTGTTCGTCTTCCCGATCGTGTTAAACCCCGAGCTGAAGTGGTTGGAGATCATCAGCGTTCCCACCGTGTAGCCATCGTGGACAATCGTGTAATCGACCCACAAACCGTTCTTGACGCCACTGTACGTGCCCTGTGAGGTCTTGACGTCCCAGTCACTCCCCCAGTCATCGGGAACCTCGAACGTAAACACGTCGCCGTCGTAGGTGCGGCTCTTGCGGCTCGCCTCCGAGACGGCCGCGTTATAGCTCGCGACCGCGCCGTTGCGCGCCGAAGAAGCCAAGCCCGCCAGACGATCGGCCTCGTCCTTGTCGTCGCAGCCACCCTGGCGCGCGTAATTCTGCGCCATGGTGATCTCGCCGGGCTCAACATCCACGGCATTGATCGGATCGCCGAGCTCAAACTTGGCATTCTCGCGCAGGTCGAGCTTCTCGTCCTTTTTGAGCGCGTCGCCCAGTTTAATGCTCACCGAAACGTTGGGTACGTCCCAAATCTCGCCATCGGCACCCAAGGGCGACGCGGCCACTGCAAGGCTGTAGTTGCCCTGCATGAGCTTGATGCCGTTGCCCTCGCTATCGACATAAAAGACCGTATCCACGTCCTTGCCGTCAACGTCGGTTCCCGTCACGTGCACCGGCAGCTTGGTGGCGCCGGTATCGGTATCCCACTGCATGCCGGTCGCCGTGATGCGCACCGGGTGCTTGGAGTGCTTGACGGCCTCTTCTTCCTTCTTCTTTTCGATACGCTCAATCTCGGCCTGCTGTGGGCGATACACGCCAAAGTAGTAGCCGGCGCCGCCACCCGCAAGGATAGCCGCCAGCACACCAACCGTAATCAGTGCAGCCTTCTTGCCGTTCTTCTTGGGCCGCTGCGGACCAGGACCGCCTGTACCCATGTCGTAGACACCCGGCACGTCGACCGGCGGCATATAGGGCGGCAAGTCGCTGGCGCCCGTTACAGAAGCCGTCTGCCCATAGCCCTGCTGCGTCTGACCGGGCTGCTGGTACGTCGGCTGTGCCGGAGCAGCATCAGCGGGCCCAAACTCCTCCATAGGGGCGCCGCAGCTGATGCAAAAGTGCTGGCCGTCGGGTACGTACGAACCGCATTTAGTGCAAAACATAAGGTTCTCCCTTACTACAAATCCTTATCTCAGAGTGTAACCCGCGCCCCGGCAGCAACGTTGCGCAACAATTGCCACGCCATAGCAAAAGGCCCCGCGGAAGATCCGCAGGGCCTACGATAGTCTCCTGTAAACGGGGCCGAGTCTAGCCCGCCAGCAGGCGTATCGACGAAATTAGTCCTCCTTGAGGACAAAGGAGCACACCAGGCCGGCAGCCGAAAAGATGAGCGTGAGGATGGCGCCGAATGCAGGCTGGATAAACGGCTTGATGGACGCGATGATTCCGGCCGTGCTGCTGCTACCCATCGAGGTAAAAGCCGAAACCAGGTTGCTCTCGATCTGACCATTAACGACAAAGGACGCGATCACGCAGACCAGCGAAATGGCGGCAGTGGCGCCAAAAGCGGCGATCAGAACGACGTCGTTCTTCTTGACAAACTTGAGGACGACGCCGGCAATCAGTGCAGCCAGGCAGGCAATCCACAGCACAAAGAAGATGGTAAGGACGTTGGCCGCCAGATTAATGGAGCCCACAGCGCTCTGAGCCTGCTGCAGTGCCGGAAGATCGGCATAGCTCGACATCTGCGTAATATAGGTATTGGCCGCCGATGCGATACCACGCAGGCTACCGGAAAGGCTAAAGACGTGCGGCATATCGAACGAGGTGTTGATGAATGCCTTGAAGGCGCCGCCCAGCTGCTGCTCGATCATAGCGGTGCTCGAGCCGCTCGCAGCCTGCTGCAGGGCATAGTCGAGGCCCTTGTCGGCAAACGGCAGCGAGACCCACGGCTGGAACATGCAGACGAACGATGCCACGGCGCCGCCAAGCATGGCGAGGGAGCGCTTGCCAAAGCCCGTCGCCGCCGACAGTGTACCCTGGAAGTTGGAACCGGAGCTGCCGAACCCATGATGCTTGGCGGGTGCAGGTGCAGGTGCGGGCGCGGCAAAAGGCTGCTGCGGAGCCGGAGTCTGACGGGCAGGAGCTGCCTGAGGCGCAGAAGAAGCACCAACCATAGACTGACCGCAGTTACCGCAGAAGACGGCGCCATCGGGCTGCTGGGCTCCACAATGAGGACAGAACATAACATTCCCCTTTCTTAAGGGAGCGGCCGGGCTCGATACCGCGTCCGCTCGTTCACCTTTGACAGTTAGAATCATCCGTCCAAAAACACGAAAGTTGTTGCGCAACATGGAAAGCGACGGCAAGTTTTTTACCTGCCGTCGCTCGTCTACAACGTTTTGCCTGGTACAGACCGTTATCTGTTAACGAATCTCGACCGTAAAGACCTCATTGCCCATCTTGAGCTTATCGCCGTTCTTGAGCTTGACGAGCTCGCCGGGCTCCAAACGATTACCGTTGATGCACGTGCCGTTGGTGGAGTTCTTGTCCTCCACGGCAAAGCACTGGCCCGTGTAGCGCACCAGCAGGTGCACGCGCGAGATAGCCGTGTTGCCCTCGATGCGGACGTTTGCCGCCGAGCCCTTGCCCACCGTGGCGGGGAACTCAGTGATCTCGTAGCGGGTGCCGCGCTCACGAACAAGCGCCATGCGCGGGCCATAGGCAGAGCGGGGCACATCGGAGGCAATGCGCGGCAGCTCGGAGGACGACGGATGATCCGAAGACGCCATAAGCTCGTCGAGCACCGTCACGCCCGTGCTGGGGCGGTTGTAAACCGCGTTGGGTTGGCTGTAGGCGCCAGCCGGCTGGTTAGCGCCGGCCACGGGGCCGCGGGGAATCACCACGTTGCCGTTGGCGCCAGCAGGAGCGGCAGAGGGAGCCGCAACGGGATGCGAACCGGGGCGCACGGCAGGACCAGCATCCGGAATATTGGACGGACGGTTGTGCGAGGCGCGTGCAGGACGCTGAGCCGGCTGCTGAGGATAGGCACCGGCAACGGGGCGACCGGCCTGAGGCATCGCAGGTTGGCCCATAGGAGCCATGCCGGGGCGGGCCGCCTGCGGCATCGCGGCTGCGCCAGGACGCTGTCCGCCCATGCCGGCCTGTGCGGGCCGCTGCTGCTGGGCAGGGGTACGAAGCGTCGCCGCGGCGGCAGCAGAAGCACCACCGGGCATGTACTTGGCAAGCTCCGAGCCGCACTTTAAGCAAAACTTGCTGGTATTGGGATTATTGTATCCACAGTGACCACAAAACATGATGGGTCCTTTCCGGCGCTGAGCGCCTTAACGTGCGATCTTAACGAGCTTGGGGGCATCGGCCGCAGTGTCGAGCGCCCAAAGCGTAGAGGTCTTGCCACTATTATCCGCCACAAACAGCGTCGTACCGTTGAGCCATAGCGCCGTTTTCGAGGGATTGAGGTCAACGCCGGCCTTATCCGCAACCTTGTCATAGTCGCTTGAGAGGCCCGAGCTCGCGTCAATCCAACCAAGCTCACCGCCCGAGCGCACCAGCGCGCAGCCGTGGCTGTTCGCCCATAGGCAGCCCGCGTCGGCATAGGCATCAAAGGAGCTAAACGTACCGCCCTGGGTGCAACGCGAAAGCGTAGTATGACCGTCGGAACTCGTCAGCACGGCATAGAGCGTTCCTTCGCTAAAGAAGGCATTCTTGAGCTGCTCGGAGCCTGCGACATATGAGCCAAAGGGGCCATGCGTCTCTTGCGGATGCTCGGCTTCTGCCTTGGCATCTTCCTGCTCAAGCGCAATCTCGCCGGCAGAAGAGACATCGCCAAGCGTCGCCTCGCACACGGTCCAACCCGTGTCGGTGGCAACAACCAAATCGCAGTGCGAGCTGTCGCCAAACAGCCAGGCATTCGAGGCAGGCTGCGCGGCCACCAAGTGCGCAGCGTCGTCGTCGAGACGCCACACGCATGCTTTACCATCCTTGAGCGTCATGGCGGCAGCAGTGCCGTCACGCACGACCAAGCCAGCGACATCGCCCTCGAGCGTCGCCACGGTTTCAATCTTAACCTTGGACTTGCCCTTGCCGTCTGCCTGCTTGGCACACTCGGCAACGTCGTCGATCTTCATAACGCTGGCACCGTCCGCATAATACAGGTCGCCGTCGCAAACATTCAGATGCTTCGCGGTGGTCTTGGTAAGCACGGTCACATCCACGGCCTTGGTGCCCGATGTCTTGCGCGCCAAAATATGCGACCCGTCCGACCAATACAGGTACGAGCCGTCGCACACCATGTCGCCGCCGCCCAAGCCCTCCTTGGCCTGCGCCGCAACCTTGCGGTCGCCGCCCATAAGGTCGAGCTTGCTTTCGGACTTTTTCTTTTCGGCCGAAACCTGCTGCGCCTCGCGCTTGAGGTCCTGGTCGCCCTTCCAGGCAAGACCAACGCCCACGACCACCGCGACAACCAACACGGCGGCCACGGCAATCGCAATCTTTTTTACCAGCGGCTTGCGAACCGCGGCACGCGCATTATCAAGATGAGGCGTCATGCGCGGAACCGCAGCACCCTTAACGGCAGAGGCATTGGGGTTTACGCCCGAGTCGCCATCTAGGTCATCAAGCGAGAACAGTACGTCCTCCCCCGCCGGTGCCTGGGCGGCAGGCTCAGCAGCCGGCGTAGGCGTCTTCGCAAACCGATGCCCAGGTTTTTTCGGGGCAGGCGCGGCAGCAGATTCAGCAACAGGAGCCGCCCCAGTAGCAGCCGTATGGTCCGCCCCGGCAGTACGAGTGCCGTCAGCATGCGAACCCACAGGCGCGGCATGGCTCGGCGCCGGCGTATCGTCACCCGCGCTCAACGGCGCTCCGCAAAACGGACAGCACCGCATTCCCTCATCGACCGGCTGTCCGCAAAACGGGCATCGTGCCTGTTTGGAACCCATCGATCAATCCTTTCCTAACAAAAACGGCGCCCCGCCCGGCAGAGGGGCAAGGCGCCGTAAAGTTCACAGATGCACAAGCGTCTTGCGAAGAGCTTACTTCTCCTCGTTCTCCTTGCGCTTCTTGGCGACAACCAGATAGATACCGCCGGCGACAACGACGATCGCGACGATGGTGCCAACCATAAGCGGCAGGTTGTTCATCCACAAAACGAAGGAGTCGTTGGTGACGAGCACGCCCGTAGCCTTAAGCTCCTTGGACTTGTTGCCCGCGGCGTCCCAGGCGACAACGGTGACGTCCTGCTTAGAGGAGCTGCCATCGAGCGTGAACTCGCGAATCGGGCTCTTCTCGAGCTGGTCGGCCGTAAAGGTGGCCACGGTCTTGCCGTTCACCTTGATCTGAGCCTTCGAAAGCTTGAGGTTGTCCTCGAAGCTCACCTTGGCCTTGTGCGAGGACTCCTCGTACTTACCGTTGGAGGCAAGGTCGACGAAGGAAGCGATGGGCGCGGTGTCGTCAACGGCGAAGTTAATCTCGGCCGCAGCGCCGGACTTCTTGGCGTTCTTGCCCTCCATGGTGTTCTCGGAGGAGTTGCCAGCAGCGTCCTCGCTGTGGAACAGCACGCGGTATGCGCCGTCCTTGTCGTAGTTGGACTTGCTGACGGTGTAGTTGTACTCGCTCCAGCCGCTCGTGGTGTCGGCATCGGTGGTGTAGTTGTCACCGCTCTTGAGCGTGGTGTTCTTGGTGTCGCGGGTCAGCTCGACGGAGGTCTTGTTGTCATCAAGGCCGGACGGGTTGATCTCGGTCACCTTAACATCGGTGGTCTTGGCGCTCTTGAGGTACTGGTCGAGCATCTTGCCGGTGTTATCGGAGATGACGTAGGTCGAACCGAAGCGGTTGACCGACCAGGTGACAGCCTCGGACTCGGTATTGCCGGCCAGGTCGACGGCCTGAACGGTCAGCGTGTAGACGCCGTCGTTGCCCTTGGTCTTGGCCGGGTTGAGGTAGCTCACGGACTTGTCGGTGGCCGAGGTGTTGATCGCGGCGCCCGCATAGGGGTTCGGATCGTCCTTGGACAGCGGGTAGCTGATCTTGGAAACTTCGATGGAGGTGCCGTCGGCAAGGTTGGTGTCGTGAACGGCAGCGGTCGGGGCAACCTCACCGGCGTAGGCCGTACGGTTGACGACATTCTGGATGTCGATCTTGGGCTTGATGGTGTCGATCACGAACTCAGGCGAGGTGTAGGACTCGGACTTGTTGGAAGCCAGGTCCTCACCGGAGACGGAGAGCGTGTAGACGCCCTGGCCCGGGAAGGTCACCGTAGCGGTGTGGGTATCGCCGTTGCTGGACCAGCCGCCGATCTGGGCAGGAGTAGCCTCGTCGCCGTTGCCGGCAGAGACGGGAGCCTCAATCTTGAACAAGTTCGGATCGAAGTTGTGCTCCTCAACCGTGATGGTAGCCGTACGAGCAGCGTTGTAATACTTACCGTTCTGAGCAGCCTCAGTGTTCCAAGACACATTCAGCTTAGGAGCGGTCTGGTCAATAACAAACTCTTCGCCATCAGCAGAGGAAGTATGTCCCTCGCCGCCAATGACGTCGTACACGTTAGCCGTGCCGACGACATAATCACCGTCTGCCGTCACCGGAATGTCCACATACCACTCGTCAGAACTACCGCCCTGATGCCAATTGTCTCCCGTTGAGACCGTCGCGAAGTTAGAACCATCACGGGTGACCTCGCAAATCGTCTGCGGGGCGTACTCGCGAGTGTACTTAAAGAAGGGATCCGTGACCGTAATCCTAATCGTGCGGCTATGGTTGTAGTAATCCTTGCCATTAGCGGTGCGCTGGGGGTTCGTATCGCTATAGCTAATAGCGACCTTGGGCCCAGAGCTCTCGGCAATGAGCTTAGCTACATCTTTTGAAATTTGATCCTTGCCCTTTATTTGCGATGCAGTGGTATCCAAAGCCATTCCAGAGTTAGACACCGCATGAATTTTAATCTTATCGGTATCCAGCTCACGGTCGCCACTGACCTCGAAGCTATAAAGGAAGCCTCCGACCGTAGACGGCTTCAATCCCTTAACGTCAGTATTTGACTTGTTGTCGTGATAGCTGACATCGGTGGAATTGATTCCCGAAGGTACAGGTGCAAGTTGGTAATCAACGCTAAACGATTTGTCAGAGAACACAATGTTATCGTGACGCTTCTGGCGTGCACCGCCATATTTGATAGAAGACGCCTCCACAGGAGTCGTATCCAATTTGTATGCAACCGGAACCCTTACGACAACTCCGGATTCATTATCAAGCGCAAGAATGGTCTGCTTCTGCTCTCCGTTAGTCTCGGGAGCAGTCCAGCCCTTGAAGCCATCGGCGGTTTCCGGAACGGCTCCACCCGCATCGGTAAGAGAATGATTCTCCCAAGTGGCAACCGGACGCTCCTTGACCCAATCGCTGTGACCGGCATTTTTCTCATCTTTTTCGGCCGTCAGCGTAATCTTGTCATTGCCCTCGTTGTGAATCGAATCGAGACGAACGTTGTCGTTTGTCCAATCAATCGTCTTAATTGCATTTACATGGACTGAATCCGGATTGCCAATCTCATAGTTTTTGTAGACACCAGAGTTTTCAGTCTCGTAAAAGACCTTAAGGTCCTGCTCCCCACCCTGGGTGTCATAAGTCTCGAAGGAAGCCTTGGTGAAGTACTTTTTATCCTTTACCTTATCGCCGTCGTCCTTGTTGAACTCTGAAATCTTCTTATTAAGAGCAGTGTTGGCCAGGTTCGCGACGTTCTCTTCCTGCTTAGACTGAATACGGAAATCCTGGGAAGCAATCGAAATCTTTTCTCTTTCGATTTTCTTCTTAGCGGCTGCAGGAACAGTCACAGTACTCGTCGCGGCAAGATTGCCGTCAGGGTAGCTCCACTGAATCTCAAACGTCTTAGCGGAGTCGAAAGCCTGGTTCGCATAGACATTGACTGTCTTTACAGACGCAGAATCGTCGGAGGTCACCTTAGCGGTGAAGAACTCCTCATTCTCATTGTCCTTGGGATAGACAACCTCCTTCACCATAAGGCCCTGTTTCGAAAGATCAAACAGCGTGTAGTCATCATGCTTGGTCTTATAGGTCAGAGGGGTAGCGTCCTGAACGGTTACGCTCTTGGGAATCGCCAAGCCATCGTAATAGTCAGTGGCGGCAACAGTAGAGGCGGTCAGAGTCGAACCGACGACAAGACCCGGCTTATCCTTACCAGCGGTGACGGTAGCAATCGCATCCTTATCGCCGTATTTAACTTTATAGTCAACAACCGGATCGGCAATGGCCTCCTTGTCAACTTTTTCGTTCGCAAGCGAAGCAGCGTCATCCTTGGAATCAGCTTTAGATTCATCCTTGTTCTCCGCAACAGGGGGAACCTCGACTTCAGTAGTCGACTGCGCAATTGAATCGTATTGATAGGCAAACGAAAGGTCGACCGAGATGTCCGTGATCTTAAGCGACAGGGCGCCACTCTTTACAGTTTGATCTGCGGTGAGATTAAAACCGCCTTTGCCGTCGGCCTCAATCGTTAACCCTTCAGGACCAGACGCCTCAACAGCACAGGTCTTTACCTGACGAGAGATCTTGGTGCCCTCTTTAACGGCAACGTTCTGATATTGAACCGTCTGCTTATCGTTCTTCTTATTCTCCGCATCGGCCTTGGCTGCAAGATCTTTCTCAATCGAAGCAAGCTTTGCGTCAACAGCCGCAGCAACAGGACTTGACTGATCGCCCTTTACATACTTGAAGGTATCATCGTACTTGGAATCCTGCAAAACGCTATTCACATAAGCGACGATTGCCTCATTGGAAATATGAGCCGTAGCCTTACCGTCTGTAATGTGAGTCGAAAACGTCAGGTCCAAAGGCTGGGACAAATCGGTCCAGGACTTATTCTTGTCGACCAAAGTGGTTGCGTCGAAAGCGCTCTTCTCAGTGCTGCCCTTCGTCTCGCCCTGAGTCGAGCTCTCCGCGGCATACGCGGCGGTCACGGCCTGGGCGATCGGGGTGGTGGGGATGGTCGAGGTGGCCATCACGGTGGCGAGGATCACGGCAGCAGGCTTGCGTGAGTACGCCTTAAGCTTATCGAACATAGACATCGTTCGTATTTCCTTCCCTAGTCGTAGAGCCTATCGATAGATTGATCGGTATGGACTACTATCACATTCTGTTTGAGTATGAAGCGGAATCCGTCGTCCTCGTGTTGAGCAACACCATCGGCACCGATGTTTTCATAAACATCGCCGCTGCTGAGTACGTCGGTCTCGGATTCGGACGCCTCGGCGCCCTCGTCGAGCAGACCGGTCTCCTGCTCGGAGTCCTCATCGGCCTCGTCGAGCAGACCCGTCTCGCGCTCGGATTCCTCGTCCTCCTCCGTGAGAAGGCCGGTTGATCGCTCGGACTCTTCGTCGTCCTCCACCAGCACGCCAGTCGGACGCTCAGATTCCTCATCCTCGTCCTCGGTAAGTACGCCGGTCGGACGCTCAGACTCCTCTTCCTCCTCAACCAGCACACCGGTCGGACGCTCGGAGTCGTCCTCGTCCTCAACCAGAACACCGGTGGGACGCTCGGTCTCCATGTCGTCCTCAGTCAGAACCTCGGTCGGGGTCTCGCTGCCGGCAAAACCCTCGTCGTCGTTCTCGTCGCGGACGTCCTGCTCCACCTTGGCGGCATGGGCCTTGGCGTGACGCGCCGATGCGGGCTCGTCGCTGATGGGCGCGACCACCGTGGTTAGGTTGTCATCGCCCTCGGGACCCTCGTACGCAATGTCGGTCACGCGGTCGTCGCCGCCCGCGCCGTCAAGCACAGTGCGGGCGGGGTTGCCGGACTTTTTGGCGCCAGCACCACGCGAGCCACGCGTCGTGCGGCGACGCGAAGACTCGCCAGAAGTAGGCACGCGCTTGCCCTGCAAAAAGCGGATGGCGTTGAGAACATCCATCTTTACAAAGACAACCACCGCGGCAACGGCGAGCACGGCCGCGAGAACAAACGCGGCGATCGATACGTAGAAGTACACGTTTTCCATGTTCGCCCCTCCTTAATCCTCGGCGACGACGGCGTTGGAATACACCGTGGTGATCTTGCGCTGGACCTCGTTCTCCAGACGCTGGATGGTCTCGTCGCGACGCTGCTCGGCATCCTCGTCCTTGGGCGAGACGGCCTTAAGACCCGCATCGACCTTCTTGTACAGCTTCTCGGCCTGCGACTTCTTAATACCGGCGGCCTTGAACTTATCCATGTAGGTCTCCATGGCGTTGGAGATCAGCGCATAGCTGTCCAGGCGCACCGTCTCGTTGGACTCGCTGGCGATCTCGTCGGCCAGGTCCTCCAGGTTGCCCCAGTACTCCTTGTACATGGAATCGGAATCGTCGTCGGTCTTGACCGCGATGGCGATCTTGGTCGTGAACTGGGCAATGCCGTTGTAGATCTTGGCCTTGTCGTGGTTCTCGAACGACGGATCCTCCGCGGCGTTCTTAAAGTACTCGGCAGACGCCTTGATACGCGTGGTGCGGTTGGCGTCCTCGTCGTCCTTGCTGCCGCCGTAGGAGTAGAAGTACCAGTACAGACGACCCATCTCATAAGACAGCTCCGAGAACCTGCTCGATTTCTCGAGGTCGGTCAGGTTCTGCTGGTATACGTCGTCGAGCTGCGCCTTCTCCTTGGTGGTGAAGGAGCCGTCGGCCTTGTAGGCATCAATGAGGCCCTCGTAGCCCTCGACGTCGCCCGGACGGTAGCCAATGGCGGCGAGGTAGGCCCGCTCGGCCTTCTCGGGAGCCGACTGGGTCTGGTCGCGGCCGAGCTTCATCTGGTAGTCGAACTTCTCGGTGATCGTAGACTCGCGCAGCGCCATGCTGCCAATACCCACGGCCAGGCACACCACGCACGCGATAATGCAGCCAAAGAAGGTCTTGACTTTGCGAGCCTGCTTATCGCGGAACTCGCGGGTGAGCTCCTTGTAGATCTCCAGGTCGGCAGCCAGCTCGTCGCAGTCCTGATAGCGGCGGGCACGCTCGAGCTCGCAGCACTTGGGAATGATGACGTCGGCAAAGCCCTCGCCCACGTTCTCGTTTTTGGTGTGAACGTTGGGCAGCGGGAACTCGACCGGGGGCGCCTCGCCCACCAGCAGGTGCCACATGGTGGCGCCGATGCCGTAGATATCGGTACGGGCGTCGGTCTGCGCCTTGCCGTACTGCTCAGGAGCGGCGTAGCCCGTGGTACCAAAGGCGATGGTGTCCTTGCGGGCCTCGTCCTTGTACTCACGTGCAACGCCCAGGTCGATCAGCTTAATGTAGCCATCGGGGTGCAGCATGATGTTGGAGGGCTTCATGTCGCGGTAGACGATGGGCGGATCCTGACGGTGCAGGTAGCCCAGGGCGTCGCACACCTGCAGCATCCACTTTTGCACGTCCTCTTCGGACTGCGGACCCTCGCGGCGCACCACGTCGGCCAGGGACGTACCCTCGACGTGGTCCATGATGACGTAGATGAAGTCCTCGGTCTTCTCGATATCGACGATGTCGACGATATTGGGGTGATCGAGCTTGGACAGCAGCTCGGCCTCGCTTGCCAGCGACTGCTCGATGGGGCGGCCGGTGGGGTCGGTCGCGTTGCGGTCGACCTCTTTGACAGCCCACTGCTTGTTGGTGAGCTGCAGGTCGGCGGCCAGGTAGACACGGCTCATGCCGCCCTTGCCGATCACCGACAGAATCTTGTAGCGGCCCTTGATGACGTCGCCCACGCGCTTACGGCGCGCGTCGACCTCTCGCCTGCTTCTGGTAGACGGCATGGGCTATCGACCTCCCTGAGGCTGGACGCGCAGCACCAGCGCGGTAACGTTATCGGCCTCTTTGCGATCCATGACGAGCTGGGCCGTCTCGGCGATGCGCTGCGTGACGCAACCGGGCTCAAAGCCCTCGCGTTCCTCGCGGTCCAGGTCGGCGGCGGTGCAGGCGGCATAGGCGCCGCGACGACGCTCGGCGTCCCAGGCGTTGGCGTCCAGGGCGTCGGGGCCTAGGCGACGACGAAGCTCGGTGTCGGTGAGTACATGGCGGAAGCCGTCGGAGCACAGCAGGTAGATAGCGTCGCGATCGAGGTTGCCGTGAATCAGATCGGGCACGACCTTCTTGGTGGAGCCCAGGCACTGCAGCAGCACGTTGCGGCGCGGGTGCGTGAGGGCTTCCTCGGGCGTGATGCGACCGGCCTCGACCTCGCGGCGCACAAAGGTCTGGTCGACGGTGAGCTGATTGGTTGCCGACTCGGTGAGCTCGTAGGCACGCGTGTCGCCCACGTGCACGATGGAATAGCGGCCGCCGATGGCGAGCATGGCGGTAAGCGTGGTGCCCAGGTTCATATGCTCGGCCATGCCGTAGCGGATCAGCGCCATGTTCATGTCCTGAACCAAGCCGCCCCACTGACCGTCGACGAAGTTCTCGAAACCGCCGACGGAGCTCTCCATGGCCTCCAGGGCCACGGGCAGCTTGTTGTCGAACCAATCGGACAGCATGTTGATGACCGCGGCAGAGGCGAGCTCGCCGCACTCAAGGCCACCCATACCATCGGCGACGGCGACCAGGGCGACATCGCCCACGGGGGTGGAGGCGACCTTGATCAGGTAGCTATCCTGGTTGGATTCGCGCGTTCGGCCGACATTGGAATAACCGGCCCCTTCGAAAAGCATCTGCGCTCCTTTCTCGAATATCTCAACGTGGGTCGCACGCCCTTAGGCGGGCTGGACCTCGAATGCAAAGTTCTCGTCACTCATGCGCACGGTGTCGCCGTCGACGAGTGCGACCGGGAAGCCCGGATCGATGCGCTCGTTGTTGACGAAGGTGCCGTTGCGCGAGTTGTCATCCTCGATGGTGCAGGTAGCACCGTCGGTGACGAAGATCGCGTGGCTGCGCGAAACCGTCGTGGAGCCCTTGACCATAAACGAGCTGTGCTTGGACTTGCCAACCACAAAGCGACGGCCACGGACCTCAAAGCGCTCGCCGGTGGCAATGCGCGTGAGGTAGAAGCGCAGGTGGCGCTCGGGAGCTGCGGGCGCGGGGGCCGGCTCGGGCTTGGGAGCGGGCTTGGGCTCAGGTGCGGGCG
>URXE01000004.1 GCA_900551815.1 uncultured Collinsella sp. | reverse complement strand
GAGTCCGGCCGTATCGATGCTTATGGCAAGGAGCTCGTGCGCTTTGACGACCGTCATGGTCGCGAGTTTGTGCTGGGCCCCACGCACGAGGAGACCGTCACGGCCCTGGTGCGCAATGAGCTGCGCTCCTATAAGCAGCTGCCCGTCAACCTGTACCACATTCAGGACAAGTTCCGCGATGAGTTCCGTCCCCGCTTTGGCTTGATGCGCGGCCGCGAGTTCATCATGAAGGACGCCTACAGCTTCTCTGCCACGCAGGAGAGCCTGCAGGAGGAGTACGACAAGATGAAGCAGGCCTACGCCAACATCTGCGAGCGCTGCTACATCAAGGCTCTGCCCGTTGTCGCCGACTCCGGCGAGATCGGCGGCGACACCTCCGTCGAGTACATGGCTCTGGCCGACGCCGGCGAGGCTTCGCTCGTCTACTGCGACGATTGCGGCTTTGCTGCCGATGACGAGGCTGCAAGCACCAAGGTCGTTGTGACCGAGGGCCCCGGCGATGGCACGCTCACCAAGGTCGAGACTCCGGGTATGGGCACCATCGAGGCCGTCGCCAAGTTCTTCGGCTTCCCCGAGAACGGCACGCGCAAGTCCCTGGCTCTCATCGACGCCGAGGGTAAGCCGGTTGTGGCCATCGTTCCGGGCGATCATGAGCTCAATGACTGCAAGGCCGAGCACGTCTTTGGCAAGGGCTATCGTATGATGACCGACGAGGAGCTCCAGACCTACGGTCTGCACAAGGGCTTTATCGGACCGGTGAACCTGCCCGAGGGCATCCGTCTGGTGTGCGACGAGAGCCTGCGCGAGTCCAAGCAGTGGGCCTGCGGTGCCAACGAGGTCGATTACCACTTTACCGGTGCTTGCCCCGAGCGCGACTTTACCGTCGACGAGTGGGCCGACCTGGTTACCGTCGTCGCCGGCGATCCCTGCCCGCACTGCGGCAAGCCGCTCTCTGCTGCTCGCGGTATCGAGGTCTCCCAGGTCTTCCAGCTGGGCACCAAGTACTCCGAGGCCATGGGTGCCACCTTTATGGACGAGGATGGCAAGGAGAAGCCGCTGATCATGGGTTGCTACGGCGTGGGCGTGTCCCGTTCGCTCGCTGCCGTCGTGGAGCAGCACAACGACGAGCACGGTATCGTCTGGCCGGTCTCCGTTGCCCCGTACGAGGTTGCAGTGATTCCGCTCGACCCCAAGAAGGAGGAGTGCGCTACCGTCTGCGAGCAGATCGTTGATGGCCTGTGCGCCGAGGGTATCGAGGTCGTCGTCGATGACCGCGACGAGCGTCCCGGCTTTAAGTTTGCCGACAACGACCTTATGGGCTTCCCGTATCAGGTTGTTCTGGGTAAGCGCGGCCTTAAGAACGGCACCGTCGAGCTCAAGGACCGTACCACGGGCGAGCGCGAGGACGTGGCGATCGACGAGGTCGTCGCCAAGGTTTCCGAGCTTGTGAAGGCGGCACGCCGTTAATTGGCGATTTCGCTTGTAGTTCGATATATGGGATCGATATACGGAACGGCCCCGCATTTCTCCAGATAGGGGGGATGCGGGGCCGTCCTTTTATCTTGCTGGCGTACTCAATCGCTAAAAGGAAAACCCCACAGCCCAAGCGAGCTGCGGGGTTTCCTTTGTGCCTCCGATGCGAAATAAATCGCTCAGATGTTACTGATAATCGACGACGTCGATCCAGTTCTTAAGGAACTCATCGTTCACGTTGCGCTTACGAGCGAGCTCGGAAGCGGCGACGATGCTCGTCCACTGACGCACGACCTGCATGGGCATGTCGGCGCGGTCGCAGTAGAGCTCCAGGTACGCCTCGGCCTGATCCTTGCTGTTGAGGGCAAAGAGCAGGTAGGTGGTGGCAACGTCGGCAGCAGGGGAGCCCTGGGTGGCGTGTGCCCAGTCGCACACATAGAGCTGGCCGTCGTCGCCGACGATGACGTTGGAGGGGTTGAAGTCGCCGTGGCAGACCTTGAACTCCTTGGTCATGCCGTCCAGACGCTCCTGAAGGTTGTAGCGCGTGGTGGCATTGAGCTGATCAAGGCTGTCGATCATGCGGGCGAACTTATCGCGCTGACGGTTGAGCAGCGGGGAGGTGTAGCCGTGGATCTCGATCTGGAGGTCGACGAACATCTCGAGGTACTCACCGAAGCGCTGGGGCTCGGCAGTCATCTTCTCGGCAAGGGTGATGCCCGGAACCTTCTCGGTCACGAGTGCCCAGCCGTTGGCGTTCTCGAGCTGAGAAACCTCGAGAGCCTTGGGGCTGCGGATGCCGCACTCATTGATGCGGGCAAGATTCAAAGCCTCATTGAACACGTCGGAGACGGGCTTGGTCTCGTTAAAGACCTTGACGATCTTGTCGCCCAGGTCGTAAACGACCTTGTTGCCACGGCGGACGAGCTCGGTCTTGGAATCGGGTAGCAGCATGGTTGCATCCTTTCAACGATGCGATAGAAGCGACGGCGGGGGTGTGTGAAACACCCGTGCACCCCCGCCGTTAAAAACCGTGCTAGAACTAGCAGACGGCGTAATCCTGAGGCTCGCGGCCGTAGTAGGCGTCCAGGTAGAGCTCCTTGATCTCGCTCATGAGCGGGTAGCGCGGGTTAGCGCCGGTGCACTGGTCGTTGAATGCCTGCTCGGTCATCTCGTCGAGGGTGTCGAGGAAGTACTGCTCGTCAACACCGTAGTCGGCGATGGTCTTCTTGACACCGATGAAGTCCTTGAGCTCCTCGAGCTTCGTGATGAAGTTCTCGAAGACTTCCTTGTCGTCTTTGCCCTCGATGCCGCAGTACTTGGCCATCTCGGCGTAGTTGTGCAGCGCGTTGGGGTAAGGATACTGGGAGAAGGTACCCATCTTGACGGGAGCCTCGGCGGCGTTGTAGCGCATAACGCGGGTCAGGATGACGGCGTTTGCGAGGCCGTGGGGCAGGTGATGGAAAGCGCCGAGCTTGTGGGCCATGGAGTGGTTGAGGCCCAGGAAGGCGTTGGCGAAGGCCATACCGGCCATGCAGGAGGCGTTGTGCATCTCCTCACGGGCATGCGGGTCCTTGGCGCCGTTCGTGAAGCTGGAGGGCAGGTTCTCAAAGACGAGCTTAGCAGCGCGCTCGGAGAGGCCCTTGGTGTAGTCGGAAGCCATGATGGAGACGTAGGACTCGATGGCGTGGGTCATGACGTCGATGCCGGAGGCAGCGGTCAGGCCGCGCGGGGCGGTCATGCAGTTGTCGGCGTCGACGATAGCCATGTTGGGGAGCAGCGCGTAGTCGGCGAGCGGCCACTTGATGCCGGTCTCCTTGTCGGTGATGATGGCGAACGGCGTGCACTCGGAGCCGGTACCCGAGGAGGTCGGGACGGCGACGAAGTAGGCCTTCTTGCCCATCTCGGGGAAGGTGAAGATACGCTTGCGGATGTCCATGAAGTCCATGGCCATGTCCTCAAACTTGCACTCGGGGTGCTCGTACATCATCCACATGATCTTGCCGGCGTCCATGGCGGAGCCACCGCCGACGGCGATGATGACGTCCGGCTCAAAGAGAGCCATCTGCTTGGCGCCGCGACGTGCGCACTGCAGCGACGGATCGGGCTCGACGTCGTAGAAGCAGTCGTGGGCGATACCCATCTCGTCGAGCTTGGCCTCGATGGCGCGGGTGTTGCCATTCTTGAAGAGGAACTGGTCGGTGACGATGAAGGCGCGCTTCTTGCCCATGACGTTGCCCAGCTCGTCGAGGGCGACGGGCGTGGAACCCTTCTTGAAGTAGACCTTCTCGGGAGCGCGGAACCACAGCATGTTCTCACGGCGCTCGGCCACAGTCTTAACGTTGATCAAGTGCTTCACCCCAACGTTCTCGGAGACGGAGTTGCCGCCCCAGGAGCCGCAGCCCAGGGTCAGAGACGGCTTCATGCCAAAGTTGTACAGGTCACCGATGCCGCCGTGCGAGGACGGGGTGTTGATGACGATACGGCAGGCCTTCATGACGTGCTCGAACAGGCTGATCTTCTCGGCCTGGGCGGGGTGCACGTACAGGGAGGCGGTGTGGCCCGGGCCACCGGCGAGCACCAGGTGCTCGGCCTTGTCGACGGCCTCCTGGAAGTCCTTGGCGTGGTACATGGCCAGGACCGGGGAGAGCTTCTCGTGGGAGAACTCCTCCTTGGCGGGGTCGGTGGAGGTGACCTCGGCGATCAGGATCTTGGTCTTGGCGGGAACCTCGATGCCGGCGAGCTCGGCGATCTTGGCGGCAGCCATGCCGGGGATGCGGTGGTCGAGAGCGCCGTTCTTGAACATGGCTGCACGCAGGGCCTCCATCTCGGCACCCTGCTTGACGAAGTAGCAGCCGCGCTTCTGGAACTCGGCCTTAACCTGGTCATAGATGGTGTCGATGACGGTCACGGACTGCTCGGAAGCGCAGATCATGCCGTTGTCGAAGGTCTTGGAGTGGATGATGGAGTTGACGGCGAGCAGCACGTCGGCGGTGTCGTCGATGACGACCGGGGTGTTACCGGCGCCAACGCCCAGGGCGGGCTTGCCCGAGGAATAGGCGGCCTTGACCATGCCCGGGCCACCGGTGGCGAGGATGATGTCGACGTCGCGCATGACCATGTTGGTCAACTCGATGGAGGGGACATCGACCCAGCCGATGATGCCCTCGGGGGCGCCGGCCTTGACGGCGGCGTCAAGCACGAGCTTGGCGGCGGCGATGGTGCACTTGGCGGCAGCCGGGTGCGGGGAGATGATGATGGCGTTGCGGGTCTTCAGGCAGATCAGCGTCTTGAAGATCGCGGTGGAGGTGGGGTTGGTCGTCGGGATGACGGCGCCCACGATGCCGATGGGCTCGGCGATCTTGGTGATGCCGTAAGCCTCGTCGCGCTCCAGGACACCACAGGTCTTGGTGTTCTTGTAAGCGTTGTAGATGTACTCTGCGGCGTAGTGGTTCTTGATGACCTTGTCCTCAAGAACGCCGCGGCCGGTCTCCTCGATGGCCATCTTCGCCAACGGGATACGAGCCTTGTTGGCGGCCATGGCGGCCTCATAGAAGATCTTGTCGACCTGCTCCTGCGTGTACGTAGCAAAAAGCGCCTGGGCCTCTCGCATCTGAGCGAGCTTAGCCTCAAGCGCCTCTACGTTGTCCACAATTGCGGGAGTAGTGTTTTCCGGTGACTTTTTCACCATTTGTGTCTCCTTGCGATCGGAGATTTACCCTACGCCTTGCATGATAGCAAGAAATTATTCGGCGAACGGTAAGATTCCCGTAAAAGGCACACTAAAACGCTTCAACTAAATGAACCGTTTCAACTAATGCTGCATCGCCCCGCTCATTGGGGACAGACTTACATGAGTGCTTTCACTCATTTGGGACAGACATCGTTTTGCCATTTTGTCGTTCTGGACCTGTTTTTGCCGCTCATTGGATATAAATAGGTTACAGGCTCAGCATTTCGCGTTCCTTCTCTCCTTTTAGGTGTTGCCTGTTCAGTTTTGAAAGGAGAGAATATGCCTCGATGCGCCCGCGCCGTTTCGCTCACCGGCTACTACCACGTTTTTGACCGTGGCAACTCCAAGCAGATTATTTTTGAAGATGACTCCGACCGCTATCGTTTCTTATCGGACATCGCGGACAGGTTTGCACGCCATGAAGTGGCGGTGTTGGCTTGGTGCCTTATGAATAACCACTTCCATTTGATGGTTGATGACCCATATGACAACCTTTCAAAGGCAATGCAGTGTGCATTGACGGCATATGCTAAGTATTTCAATGGTAAAACGGGAAGAACGGGGCATCTGTTTGATAATCGCTATTCGCGGGTCGCGGTTGAGTCGGACACGCAGGCGGTGCAGCTGCTCGACTATATTCATCTCAATCCCGTGAAAGGCGCGCTCGACTCGCTCGAGGCGTACCGTTGGTCAAGCTATAAGGCATACCAGCTGGGCTACGATCCCTTTGACATCTGTGATGCGGCCCCCATGCTCGATATTGTCGGAGGCTCCCGTTGCTATTGTGAGCATCTCGAGGAAGTTGCCGGGCACATCTGGTCAGTGGAGGTTCTTCCACGCCGGCGGATCTCCGATGAGGACGCCCTTGCCGTCGCGCACGAAGTCCTGCCGAGCATAGATCCTGCGCTGCTCAAGGCCCTGCCGCGACCCGAGCGTGATGCCTGTCTGCTGAGGCTAAGGCGGGCGCATCTCACGGTCAAGCAAATTGCCCGTATCACCGGTATCGGCGCTACAAGCGTGACCAAGGCCACTGCAGGCTGGAAGGAGGCTGCGTGAGGCAGGGGCCGAATCGCTGCCGGCATGCGTCACGTCTGTCCCTAATGCGTGAAAGCACTCATGTAAGTCTGTCCCCAATGAGTGCAAAAAGGCGCCCTCTACATGGGAGGACGCCTTTGGTAAGTTCTATGTGAACGCGAGGTCTTTGACCCGGAGAGTCCGAGGTACTTGTTGGTAAGACCTTATTTAGGAGCGCGCAACCTTGCCGGACTTGAGGCAGGTGGAGCAAACGTTCATCTTGCGACGGTGACCATCGACGACGACGTAGACGCGCTGGATGTTGGGGCGGAACTTACGGTTGGTGACGCGGTGAGAGTGGCTGATGGAGCGACCGGCAACGGGGTGCTTACCGCAAACTTCGCAAACTTTGGACATAACTGACCCTCCTTGGGCGACAAACGAACATGTCGCGTTAACAAACAAGCCTGAACTATAGCACAGAAGCATGTCTCTGTGCGCAATCTACACAGAGATATTTCTCTTTTGGCGATAGTGCCCACGCTACGGCCCTGGACGTAGATCCGATTTGCGTGCAGCAGGGGGGATTATGCCAGCTCGCAACAAGGTTTTCAAGCGCGTCCCACAAATATATATAGGTTTATGGAGCGATTGGCTCCGTTTACGGATTGACTAGTATTTATGCTCGCATTTGAGCCCGAGGTTGGCTACACTATGCCTTGACCATTAAAGGGGTACGAGATACCCGCATGGAATTACATAGCTGTCAATGAGCAGTACTTCCTGTGGGTGTCTGGTCCGCTTTGAGCGGTCGGGCATCTATTTTTTTGACTGTGTCAGCAGTCAAGACATGTGAGGAAGGAGATCGATGGGCACGACTTCCCCCAAGGCGGTCATCATGGACGAGACCGCCGTCAACCGAGCGATGACCCGCATCGCGCACGAGATTCTCGAGCGCAACGAGGGCTGTGAAGACCTCGCTCTGGTCGGCATCGTCACGCGCGGCGACCTTCTGGCAAAGAAGCTCGCCGAGGCGATCAAGGAGATCGAGGGTGTCGAAGTTCCGCTCGGCAGCCTGGACATCAGCTTCTATCGCGATGACTATGCGACCAATTTCGCTCCCGCGATCCACGCTACCAACATTCCCTTCAGCGTCGACGGCAAGCGCGTCGTGCTGGTGGACGACATCCTGTACACGGGTCGCACCATCCGCGCCGCTCTGGACGCCGTTATGGACCTGGGCCGTCCGAACCGTATCGAGCTGGCAGTTCTCGTTGACCGCGGTCATCGCGAGCTCCCTATCTCGCCGGACTTTGTCGGCAAGAACGTTCCCTCGTCGCACGAGGAGAACGTGCACCTATATTTGAAGGAAGTCGACGGCCGTACCGCCGTCGAGATCAACGACGTCGCGCCGGGTTCCCACGTGGGCTCCGCGCCGCTGGGAGGTGAGTAGTACCGTGGCGTTCAACCATAAGCACCTGATTGACATTACCGAGTACTCCGAAGAGGACATCAAGCTCATCCTCGAGACCGCCAAGGCGTTCTCCGAGGTCAACGAGCGTGCCATCAAGAAGGTCCCCACGCTCAAGGGCAAGACCATCGTCAACATGTTCAACGAGCCCTCGACGCGTACCCGCAGCTCCTTCGAGCTCGCCGAGAAGCGCCTTTCGGCCGACAGCCTCAACTTCGGCGGCTCCTCGACCTCCACGGTCAAGGGCGAGAGCCTCGTCGATACCGTCGAGACCCTCAACGCCTACAAGATCGACTGCATCGTCGTGCGCGACAAGCATGCCGGTGCTCCCTACATCGTTACGCAGAACTCGCCCGCGAGCGTCATTTGCGCCGGTGACGGTAAGCACAACCACCCCACGCAGGCTCTGCTCGACCTGTATACCATCTGGGAGCACAAGGGTGACTTCCACGGTCTGAAGGTCGCCGTCGTCGGCGACATCTCCCACTCCCGCGTTTGCGGCTCGCTGATCCCCGCGTTGAAGATCATGGGCTGCGAGACCTACGCCGTTGCCCCCGGCACGCTGCTGCCGCCGGCGCCCGAGGTCCTGGGCTGCGACCACGTGACGAGCGACCTCGATTCCGTCCTGCCCGAGCTGGACGTCGTCTACATGCTGCGTGTACAGCAGGAGCGTCTCGAGGGTGCCCCGTTCCCGACCATTCGCGAGTACCACAAGCTCTTCGGCCTGACCAAGGACCGTGAGAAGCTCATGAAGCCCGACGCGATCATTTGCCACCCGGGCCCCATCAACCGCGGCGTCGAGTTCGACTCTTATATGGCCGACCACCCGCAACGCTCCGTCATCCTGGAGCAGGTCTACGCCGGTATCTGCGTGCGTATGGCTATCCTGTATCTGCTGCTTGGAGGTGCCGATAATGGCCTTGCTTCTTAAGAATGCCCACGTCGTCGACCCGTCTGTCGAGCTTGACGGTGTCGTTGACGTCCTGATCGACGGCGACAAGATCGCCGAGGTCGGCGAGAACCTCGCCGCCGAGGGAGCCGAGGTCCGCGACCTTTCCGGTAAGTACCTCGTCCCTGGCCTGGTGGACATGCACGTCCACCTGCGCGAGCCCGGCTACGAGGTCAAAGAGGACATCGAGAGCGGCACCCGCGCAGCTGCCAAGGGCGGCTTCACCGGCGTGTGCGCCATGCCCAACACCGACCCCGTTACCGATAACGGTACCGTCGTTGAGTTCGTTAAGTCCCGCGCTGCCGAGGTCGGCCACTGCCGCGTCTATCCTTCTGGCGCCATGACCCGCGGTCTTAAGGGTGAGGCCATGTCCGAGATGGGCGATATGGTCGCCCACGGCGCCGTCGCCTTCACCGACGACGGTCGCGGCGTGCAGGGTGCAGGCATGCTTCGTCGCTGCATGGACTACGGCAAGATGTTCGGCAAGGTCTTTATGAGCCATTGCCAGGACGAGGACCTGGTCGGTCACGGCCAGATCAACGAGGGCAAGGTCTCTACTCGTCTGGCCCTCGAGGGCTGGCCGGCGGCAGGCGAGGAGCTGCAGATCGCTCGCGACATCGAGATCGCCAAGCTGACCGGTGCCAAGCTGCACATCCAGCACATCTCCACCGCCCATGGCCTGGAGCTCGTGCGTGCCGGTAAGGCAGCTGGCGTGCAGGTCACCTGCGAGGCCACCCCGCACCACATGTTCCTGACCGAGAACGACCTGGACGAGACCTACAACACCTCGCTCAAGGTCAACCCGCCGCTGCGTACCGATGAAGACGCCGAGGCTATCCGTCAGGGCGTCATCGACGGCACCGTCGACGCTATCGTCACCGACCACGCTCCCCACACCCCGTGGGAGAAGGCTCGCGAGTTCGAGCTTGCGCCCTTCGGCATGATTGGCCTCGAGACCTCGCTTTCGCTTGTGCTCACCGAGCTGGTCAACACGGGCAAGATGAGCATGGGCCGCATGGTCGAGCTCATGGCCATCAAGCCGCGTGAGATCCTGGGCCTCGACCAGGTTCAGGTCAAGGCGGGCTCTGTTGCCGACCTGACCGTCTTCGACGCGTCCGCCACCTGGACGGTCGGCGAGGACGGCTACGAGTCGCGCGCCGAGAACTCCGGTTTTGCCGGCCGTACGCTCACCGGTCGTGCCACCGATGTGTTCGTCGGCGGTAAGCAGACGCTTGCCGACGGCTGCATCTGCTAGCATAGCCTTATCGCTTTTGTGCGCGGCGCCCTTGCGGTGCCGCGCTTTCTGTTCGCCTGAACCATGCAACCGCATGGGGGATTGGAGCGTCTATGCCCACACCTTCCACTGCACGCATGCACGACTTCGAGGTCGTCTCGAACCAGGAGATCGCCGACGGCATCTTCTCGCTCGTTATCTCGGCCCCCAAGCTTGCAAGTGCGCTCAAGCCCGGTCAGTTCGTGAATATCGCCGTGCCGGGCGATGCTTCCTCGCTGCTTCGCGTGCCCCTGAGCTTCTATCGCGCCGACGCCGAGGCCGGCACCGTCGAGCTGTGGTACGCCGTCGTGGGCGATGATACCCGTCGTCTGTCGCAGATGGCCCCTGGCTCCACCTCCAACCTGCTGGGCCCTGGCGGCCGCGGCTGGTTCGTGCCCGAGGGTACCAGGAAAGCACTGCTCGTCGCCGGCGGCATTGGCGTTCCGCCCGTGCTCTGCCTGGCTGACATGCTTGCCAAGCAGGGTGTGGACGTTGACGTATGCTTGGGCTTTTGCACCGCGTCCAAGGCTGTGGGCGTCGATGAGTTCCGCGCGCTGGGAGCCACGGTCAACGTGTGCACCGACGACGGCTCGTTGGGCACGCACGGCTTCTGCACCGATTCTGCCGCCGAGCTGCTCGGCGAGGGCGGTTATGACTACGTCGCCAGCTGTGGTCCCGCCGTCATGATGAAGAAGGTCGCCGCCGCTGCCGCCGAGGCCGGCGCGTACTGCGAGGTGTCGCTCGAGCGCATGATGAGCTGCGGCTTTGGTGCCTGCAACACCTGCAATGTCGAGACGGTCGACGGTATGAAGGGCGCCTGCATGTGCGGCCCCGTGTTTGATGCTTCCAAGGTGGTGGTCTTCTAGTGGGTACCGTGAACATGGCCGTCGATTTCGGCGGCGTCAAGATGCAGAACCCCATCAACACCGCAGCCGGTACCTTTGGCTACGGTTGGCAGTTCCAGAACTTCTTCGATGTCTCCCAGCTGGGTGCCATCACCACCAAGGGTTGCGCTGCCGAGCCCTGGCCCGGCAATCCCGCACCCCGCATGGCCGAGATCCCCGGCGGCATGATCAATTCCGTGGGCCTGCAGAACCCCGGTGTGGCCGCTTTCGCCCGCGAGTCCGGTCCGTGGCTTGAACAGCTCTCCAAGGACGGTTGCCAGGTCATCTGTCAGGTTGCTGGTCATTCCGTGGACGAGTTTGTCCGTGCGCTCGAGATGTATGTCGAGCTGTGCCCCTGGGCTGCCGGCTATGAGATCAACGTGAGCTGCCCCAACATTGCCGCCGGCGGTGCCGCTATGGGCTCCACGCCCGAGGGCGCCTCTTCCGTCATGGCTGCCTGCCGCAAGGTGACCGATAAGCCGCTGTTCGTAAAGATGGCCCCGGTCAACGTCGCCGAGATCGCCCGCGCCCTCGAGGCCGAGGGAGCAGACGGCCTTTCGGTCATCAACTCCATCCAGGGTATGGCCATCGACGTCCACACCCGCAAGTCGCGTGTGGCCAAGCCCAAGGGCGGTCTTTCGGGCCCGCTGTGCCATCACATCGCCGTGCGTATGGTCTGGGAAGTCGCTCAGGCCGTCGATATTCCCATCAACGGCGTCGGCGGCGTCATGACCGGTGAGGATGCGGCCGAGTTTATCCTGGCTGGCGCTACCTGCGTATCGGTCGGTATGGCCAACTTCGTCGATCCGTGCGCTTCGCTCAAGATTGCGCGTGAGCTCGAGGCCTGGGCCGAGTCCCAGGGCGTGAAGGACATCAACGAGCTGGTAGGTGCTTTCGAATGCTAGAGACCGATGCCCGCGACCGCGTTATCGTCGCCCTCGACTGCGACCGTGAGCGTGCGCTCGAGCTCGCCCATGAGCTTTCGGGCCATGCCGCCTGGCTTAAAGTGGGTATGACGCTCTATTACGCCGAAGGTCCCGAGATCGTCAAGACCTTTAAGGACCTGGGCTTCAAGGTCTTCCTCGACCTTAAGTTCCATGACATTCCGCATCAGGTGCGCGGTGCCGCTCGTTCGGCCTCGCTTGCCGGTGCCGACCTGCTTTCGGTTCATGGCTTGGGTTCGGGTGCTATGCTCGCCGCCTGCCGTGAGGGGGCTGAGGAAGCGCGCGATGATCGAGCCAAGCTCGTCGCCATCACCGTGCTTACGAGCATGAATCAGGATGCGCTGAGCGAGATCGGTGTCGAGTCGCCCGTTGCCGAGGAGGCCGCCCGTCTGGCAAAACTCGCCCAGGTCAACGGTATCGACGGCATCGTGTGCTCGCCGATGGAGGCTCATGACATGCGTGAACTTCTGGGCCCCGATGCGTTGATCGTGACCCCGGGCGTGCGTCCGGTTGGCGCTGCGCTGGGCGATCAGTCCCGCGTGGCCACGCCTTCCCAGGCTATCGAGCGCGGCGCGAGCCATATCGTGGTGGGCCGCCCCATTACCGGCGCCGACGATCCGGTTGCCGCGTTTGACGCCATCGTTGCCGAGCTGGTCGAAAACGTCGCCTAAAAGATTCCCTTAAGTCACCACTTTTGGGTCTCATTAGCACAAATTAGCCCCTGTGCCTGCGAAAACTTTCCCATCCTTTGTGTGGAATCGCAGGTCAGGGGCTCATCTTTTAGCGCGATATATTGCACTTTTTGCGGGTATCGTCTAACCTATGGAGCCGCGATTGGGCATTTTGTACGTTTTACGTGCTAAAATGCCAAATAATGAATCAGATATAACCCAACTATTTGGAGGTACGAATGGCACTCCCTCAGCTTACCGATGAGCAGCGCAAGCAGGCTCTTGAGAAGGCTGCCGCCGCACGTCACGCTCGCGCAGAGCTCCGTGAGCAGATCAAGAAGGGCGAGAAGTCCCTCGAGTCCGTGCTCAACTCCGATGACCCCATTGCTTCCCGCATGAAGGTTTCCACCCTCATCGAGTCTCTCCCCGGTTATGGTAAGGCCAAGGCCGCCAAGATCATGGAGGAGCTCGGCATCTCCGCTACCCGTCGCGTCCAGGGCCTTGGTGTCCGTCAGCGCGAGCAGCTCCTCGAGCAGCTGACCAAATAAGTGAGCGCTCAGGATTCAAAGCTCTTTGTGATTTCTGGACCGTCAGGCGCGGGCAAGGGCACGCTCGTCACTCGTGTGCGCGAGCGTCGCTTTAACCTGGGCCTGACGGTTTCGGCTACCACGCGAGCCCCACGCAAAGGCGAGGTCGATGGCGTCAATTACTTTTTCCTGACGCGCGAGGAGTTCGACCGCCGCGTGGCAAACGGTGAGTTTGTTGAGTGGGCCGAGGTCCACGGTAACTGCTACGGCACGTTGGTGAGCGAGGTTCAGTCCAAGCTCGCCTCTGGTTCGTCTCTCATCTTGGAGATCGATGTCCAGGGTGCCCTGCAGGTCAAGGAGCGTTTTCCCGAGGCCGTGCTGATCTTTATCAAGCCACCCTCGCTCGAGGTGCTCCGCGAGCGTCTGGTCGGTCGCGGTACCGAGACGCCCGAGACGATCGAGCTGCGTATGGCAAACGCCGCCCATGAGCTTGCCCTTGCCGACCGCTACGACGAAGTCGTGGTGAATGATGATCTCGACCGCGCGACCGATGAACTCGTTCGCGTTCTCGATATGCATGAAAGGATCTGAGGTCCGTGTCCGTTGTAAAGCCTTGCATTGACGATCTTCTGGAGAAGACCGATCACAACCGTTTCCTGCTCGCTTCGCTTGCCTCCAAGCGTGCCTGCGACATCAATAGCATGCTGCGTGGTCAGCATAACCGCGTGCTTGCCGTTCAGGATGTCGACGACATCACCATCGCGCTCTCCGGCGCCGATACCATCTCGATGGCTATGGACGAGATCGTCGACGGCGATATCTCCTACGACGAGGCCCGTTATGAGAAGGCGCTCGGCCATAAGGTTGCTGAAGCCTAAATGGCAGCTCGCGTCTGCCTGGTCCACTATCACGAGGTTGGACTGAAGGGCAAGAACCGCGCACATTTTGAGCATATCCTCATGGATAACATTAAGGCGGCCTTGGCCGCCTTTTCCGTGAACGCCGTGTCTCGAATTTCCGGTTATATCCTCGTGACCTTTAACGAGCATCAGGCCGACGAGGCGGCGCGTGTCATCCGCACCGTCCCCGGCGTTGCCCGTGTGTCCCTGGCGTACCACACCAATCGCGACCCGCAGGAGTACTGCGCCGCCGCCGTCAAGGCGCTGCGCGAGTTTGGCCCCTTCGATTCGTTTAAGGTGCACGCCAAGCGCTCCAATACTGACTATGAGCTCACTTCGATTGATATCAATCGTCAGGTGGGCGAGGTGCTGTGTGAGGCCTTCCCCGATAAAAAGGTTCAAATGCACGACCCCGATGCGATGGTGCATGTACTGGTGGTCCAGGGTAGCGTCTACGTGTATGCGCGCTCTGAGCGCGGCGTGGGCGGCCTTCCGGTGGGTTCTGCCGGCAAGGTCGTGACGCTTCTGTCGTCGGGTATCGATTCTCCGGTGGCGACCTGGATGCTCGCGCGTCGCGGCGCGGTGTGCGTGCCGGTACATTTCTCCGGTCGTCCGCAGACGCCCGATACGAGCGAGTATTTGGTGCAGGACATCATCCGTGCGCTTGAGCCGGGTGTCCAGATCGGCCGCCTGTACGTGGTACCGTTTGGCGATTGCCAGCGTGAGATTTCCGTCGCCTGCCCCAGTAACCTACGCGTGATCATGTATCGCCGCATCATGTATTCGGTTGCCGAGCGCATCGCGCATATCGAGGGCGCCAAGGCCATCGTGACCGGCGAGTCGCTCGGTCAGGTTGCCTCCCAGACGCTCGAGAACATCATGGCCGTCAACGAGGCCGTGAAGATTCCTGTGTTCCGTCCGCTCATCGGGTCTGACAAGCGGGAGATCATTGCGCGCGCTCAGGAGATCGGCACGTTCGATATATCTACTGAGGCAGCGCCCGACTGCTGCACGCTGTTTATGCCGCGTCGTCCCGAGACGCACGCCAAACTCGATGCCGTGCATGAGGCCTGGGAGCTGTTCGACCACGAGGAGATGATCGAGCGCCTGCTTAAGCAGACCGAGTACATCGACTTCTCCAGCAACACGTATAAGGCCCCTAAGACCTTAAAACGCAAACATTCGGAGCTTGCTCCGCGTGAGATTTACCAAGATCACGAGTAATTGCCTGCATAGACCGACGATGCGCCTGTATCGTCGGTCTTTTGCTATCTGGGCAAATGATGTCAAGATGTTCATTCGCTGACGCGTGACTGAATAAATGGACATGTTCGCGCAAGGTTTTGGTCGGTATTTGGTTTGACCGTCAAAACTGGTTTGTCCATGCGGTTCGTTTTGCTGCGTTTTCCTGACACGATGTTGTTGGGAGGTGTTTGCTATGGCGCAGCGCGAGCAACACGAACGGGTTAAACGGATGGACCGCTGGGCAGAAAAGCTGCTCGGCCATAAGGCGGCGGTCGTGGCGATTCTGATTGTCATTGCTGCCGCGAGCGGCTTAGCGATGGCAAGTTTTAGTAGCCGCTCCAGCGATGTGTCGTTTGAGCGTAGTGATGAGGCGAGCGCCACGGATGTGCGCGGGGCTGGGGATGCGTCTCCTGATGATGCCGATGAGTCTTCGGCCAAGAGTTCTTCTGCTGCCGAGGTGTACGTCGATGTTGATGGAGCCGTTGCGAGGCCTGGCGTGTACCGGCTCAAAGATGGAGCGCGGGTGTCCCAAGCGATCGATGCCGCCGGAGGGCTTACGGCCGAGGCGGATGTGACAGGGCTTAACCGTGCGTCCAAGATCACAGATGGCCAAAAGATATATGTTCCGACGGTGGGGGAGCAACAAGCGGCTGCGGCGGTCGGCGGGGCCGAAAGTAGTGCTGCCTCGACCCCTGGCGCGGGGTCTTCGTCGAGGCTCGTGAACATCAATACGGCAAGTGCTGCGGAGCTGCAGACGCTCTCGGGCATTGGGCCTTCTATGGCTCAGTCGATTATCGATGAGCGGACAAAGAACGGTGCTTTTGCCTCAGTCGATGACCTGATGCGCGTATCGGGAATCGGTGAGAAGAAGCTCGCCAAAATCAAAGATTGCATCTGCGTATGAGTACGCTCGAGCGCGAGCATGTGATGCCCCCGCGGCCCCTCATGCCATGGACGATGGCCTTGTGTGCCGGCCTGTGCGTTAGCTGTGTCTTGGTGCTCAACGTGGCCGCCGATGCGATACTGGGGGAGCAGACATCGGCGGTCGGACCGCTTGTAGTTATTTCGGTTGCGGCGTCGCTGTGCATGGTGCTGGCTCGATCTTGTGAGCGACTTGTCCTGTGGAAACGTTGGCTATATGCCGTAGCTATCGGTTTGCTGGCGGGCTTGATTGTTTCGGCGTGGTGGGCTGTGTGTGCGCTAAGTGCCACGAAGGCGCTCGACGGTCGAGCGGCAAGCAGTCTCGAGTTTGTCGTGCAGGGTGATCCGACCATAAACGATGGGACGTATTCCTACACCTGCGAAACATGCGTGGACGGCAGGCGCTTGGGTGAGGTTCGCCTGTCGTGCGACCGCGAGCTTGGTGCCGGGTCTCATGTGCGTGTTATCGGCCGCGTTTCGCGCTTTGAGAACGATGCGTATGGGCGCTCGCGCGTGCTCCGAGGCGAGGTGCGCAAGGTTAAAGCCGTTCGGATTGTGTCGGTCGATGAGGGCTCTCCGGGGCCGCTGCTTCGGCTGCGAAATGGGCTGCTTGCGTCCATCGCGCCTGCGACCGACCCGGCGCGTGCGCTCATAGCCGGTGTCGTCTGCGGTCGTTCTGCCGAGCTGCGCGCCCAGCCGGCGGGCGATTGGTTTTCGGTGACGGGAACGGCGCATCTTATCGCCGTCTCAGGCAGCCATCTTGCCATCGTGGGGTTTGTGATTGAGAGCGCCCTGCAAAAGACGCGTCTCTCTCGTGGACTGCAGCGGGGGCTGTTGGTGCTGGCCCTCGCTGCCTATGCCGTCTTTACGGGCGCCTCGCCCTCGGCCGTGCGCGCGTGCTGTATGGTGGCGGCGACGCTTGTCGCCAACGGCGCCGGACGTCGTCGGCATGGCCTCTCGGCTCTGTTTGTGACCATGGCAATCTTTGTGTTGCTGCGTCCGACGGTATTGTTCGAGATGGGTTTTCAGCTTTCGTGCGCCAGCGTATTTGCCATCCTTTGTTTTTGCCCCTACGCCACCTACGCCTTGGTTGAGCTGGGCGTGCCCTCGGGGGTTGCCAGTATTTTGTCCGTCACACTGTGCTCGCAGCTGGCGACTCTTCCCGTTACCATTCCCGCATTCGGGACGTTTTCCCTCATTGCCCCGCTCGCAAATGCCGTGATCGGTCCGGTGATAAGCGTGCTGCTCGCTTCGTCGGTTGTGCTGTCGCCCTGCTCGCTTGTGCCGCTGTTGCGCCAGGGGGCGCTCGTGGTGCCCATGGTCGTCGCTCGCTGTGCGCTGTTCTTTGAGCAGCTTTTTGCTGCTGTTCCGGGCGCATCCGTTAGCGTACCGCCCGATACGGTCTGGGTATACGTGGTGCCGTTCGCGCTGGCGGTCCTCTTGGTCTGGTGGCCACGTCCCCGCGCACGCCCCATGGCGGCGGGGCTTGCATGCCTGGTGCTCTTGGCTGCGATTCCGTACATCTACTGGGATCGCTTCGCTCCGCCTTCGGTGACGGTCCTTGATGTTGGCCAGGCCGATGCGATTCTGGTTCGTCAGGGTGGCGCTGTGGCGCTCGTCGACTGTGGGCTCGATGAGCGCGTGGTATCGGCGTTGGTTCGCAATAACGTCCATCATATCGATGCCGTCTTCGTGACGCATTGGGACGAGGACCATTGGGGTGGTCTTCCCGATGTACTCGATCAGTTTTCGGTTGGAACCATTGCGGTCGCGACCGATGCGCTTGATGGCGCGCCCGCTGAGGTCCTAAATCGCCCGGGCGTAACGTATCTGCAGGTGGCTTGCGGAGACACGGTCGATATCGGCGCATTTCGGACACGTGTGATGTGGCCGTTTGACAAGGTGGATGGCGAGGGCAATGAGGACTCTCTTGTTTTGCTGCTCTCCTATGCTCAGGAAGGCAAGAGCCTGCGCGTGCTCCTCACTGGTGATGCCGAGCTCAATCAAGAGCGCGAGTTTGTACAGGAGGTGGGTGATATCGATGTGCTCAAGCTAGGGCATCACGGCTCAAAAGTTTCCGTCGACACAGACCTGCTGGGCACGCTTAAGCCCGAGCTCTCTGTCGCGAGTGCGGGCGAGGGAAATCGTTACGGCCATCCGTCGGATGTCTGCATCGATGCCGTTAAGGAAGCGGGTGGTGCGTTCGCATGCACCATCGAACACGGCGACATTACCGTCACGCCGACTGCGAAGGGCTTTGCGATGCGATGCCAGCGACCGTGATGCTGCCGTTGGCGCGGGACCAACCCCTGGGCTAAAATGGCACGGTACGAATTCGAGAGTCTGCGAGAGGGGAGCGCAATGTCCGAAACCGGTCTGCTGCCGGCTTATCTGATCGTCGGTACCGATGGTGTCAAACGCGACCACGCCGTCTCGCGTATGAAAGCTCGCTTGGAAAAGTCGGGTATGGTTGAGTTCAACCTCGATGAACGTGACATGACGAAAGATCCCGATATCGAGTCGATCATCGGCTCGCTCAATACCTTTCCCATGGGTAGCGAGTTTCGCCTGGTGATTCTCGACGGCTGCTCCAAGCTTGCCAAGGCGGTCTCGGAACCGCTCGTCGAGTATCTCGCAAGTCCCAGTCCCACGACGGTCTGTCTCATTATCGCCGACTCACTTGCCAAGAATACGCGCCTGTATAAGGCAATCGCCAAGATCGACAAGAAGGCTATCGTAGATTGCTCGGGTACCAAGCGCTGGGAACTGCCGCGCCGCGTTCAGCAGATGGCGACGCAGCACGGTAAGTCCATCTCGACGGCTGCTGCCGAGGAGCTCGTCTCGCGTTCGGGCGAAAACACGCGCATGCTCGATAACGACCTGGCAAAGCTCGCCCAGATGGTCGAGGCGCCCCAGATTGAGCTCGCCGACGTGGAGCGTTGGATCGTGCGCACGGCCGAGGTTCAACCCTGGGACTTCCTCAACGCCGTCTCGGCTCGCGATATGCGGCGTTCGCTCGAGCTCTTTAAGCTTCTGCCCTCCAAGAGCTACGTGTGGACCTACACGCTGCTATGCGGTCGCATCCGTGAGCTGATCGTCGCCAAGGCGCTCGATGGGCGCGGGCAGGGGCGTGAGCTCGCCGCGACGCTCAAGCTTCAGGCCTGGCAGGTCAAGAATCACCTTACCTGGGCGCGTCGCTTTTCGATGACCGAGCTCGTTGCCGCGCTCGAGGGTGCCGTCGATGTGGAGCTCGCGCTCAAGGGCTCGGCCGATTCGGAGACTGCGCTTTTGCTCTGGATTGCGAACATCTTGAGAAAATCGTGATGATACCTGCCTATTTGACAAATTCGTTCTATCCCTTTGAGGGGGAGCGTGCTATAGTAGGCGCTTGCATGACCTCACCGTGTCTCAGAGGTGTCATACATTTTTTGCAAGGAACTCGAAAGGAACTCCAGAAGTGGCAAACATCAAGTCTCAGAAGAAGCGTATCCGCACCAATGAGGCAGCTCGCATGCGTAACAAGGCTGTCAAGTCCGAGCTCAAGACGCTGACCAAGCACGTCCAGTCCGCCGTCGCCGAGGGCGACGCCGAGAAGGCCCAGGCTGCCCTCAAGACCGTCACCAAGCGTCTCGACATGGCTGCCGCTAAGCATGTCATCCACAAGAACCAGGCTTCCAACCGCAAGTCCGGTCTTGCCAAGCTCGTGAACAGCATCAACGCTTAAGTTGTAAATTTCACACCACACAGATTACGCGCATAAATGGAGCCTGTTTTATGGAACAGGCTCCATTTTTTGTACCGCTCGGGTAAGATAGTCCGCATGAATACTTCAATTGACATTTCCCACATCCGCAACTTCTCGATCGTTGCGCATATCGACCATGGCAAGTCCACGATCAGTGACCGCATCCTCGAGCTCACCCATACCGTCGATGAGCGCGACATGGAGTCGCAGCTGCTTGACACGATGGATATCGAGCGCGAGCGCGGCATCACGATCAAGTCCAATGCCGTCCGCGTGTCCTACGACGCCGACGACGGCGAGACGTATCAGTTCAACCTGATCGATACGCCGGGCCACGTGGACTTCACCTACGAGGTCTCGCGTTCGCTGGCCGCTTGCGAGGGCGCGGTGCTCGTCGTGGACGCCACGCAGGGCGTCGAGGCGCAGACTGTTTCCAACGCGACGCTCGCCATGAACGCCAACTTGGACATTGTTCCGGCCATCAACAAGATCGACCTTCCCTCGGCGCACCCCGACGAGGTTAAGACCGAGATCGAAGACGATCTGGCCATTCCCGCCGACGATGCCGTCTGTGTGTCGGGCAAGACCGGCGAGGGCATCCACGATCTGCTGGAGTCCATCGTCTTTTTGATCTCGCCTCCCAAGGGCGATGCAAATGGCCCTCTCAAGGCACTTATTCTGGATTCGTACTTCGATGAGTACCGCGGCGTCGTCGCCACGGTGCGCGTCTTTGACGGTTCCATCAAAAAGGGCGATACCCTGCGCATGATGCAGGCCAAGGGCGACTTCTTGGTCGACGGCGTGGGTGTCAAGCGCCCTGCCGAGACGCCGGTCGATGCTCTGACCGTCGGCGAGGTTGGCTATGTGGTCACGGGTCTGAAGGACCCCGAGGCCGTGCGCGTGGGCGATACCCTTACGTGGGCTTCGAACCCCTGCCCCGAGCCGCTGCCGGGCTACCGCGAGGCCAAACCCATGGTCTACACGGGCCTGTTCCCCATCGACAACAAGGACTACGAGAACCTGCGCGACGCGCTCGATAAGCTGCACGTCAACGATCCGTCGTTGGTGTGGGAGCCTGAGACGTCGGTGGCGCTGGGCTTTGGCTTCCGAGTGGGCTTCCTGGGCCTGCTTCACATGGAGGTCGTCAAGGAGCGCCTGGAGCGCGAGTTCAATCTGGACCTGATCGCCACGAGCCCCTCGGTCGACTACCACGTGTACAAGACTGACGGCGAGATGATCGATGTCCGCAGCCCGCAAGATCTGCCCGAGGCCACGCGCATCGAGCGTATCGATGAGCCTTACCTCAAGGCAAAGATCATCTGCCCGCCCGAGTATACGGGTGCCGTCATGCAGCTCGCTATCGAGCACCGTGGCGTCACGACCGATATGATTCACCTGACGAGTAAATCGGTCGAGATGCGCTTTGATATGCCGCTCGCCGAGCTCATCTTGGACTTCTTCGATCAGCTCAAGAGCCGCACCAAGGGTTACGCCTCGCTCGACTACGAGTTCAACGAATATCGCCCCTCCGAGCTCGTCAAGCTCGACATCCTGCTTTCAGGCGACGAGGTGGACGCGCTGTCGTTTATCGTGCACAAGGATAAGGCTTATGGCCTGGCCCGCGGCCTGTGCGACAAGCTCAAGGAGATCATCCCGCGTCAGCTGTTCGAGGTGCCTATCCAGGGCGCCATCGGCAACAAGATCATCGCCCGCTCCACCGTTAAGGCGCGCCGCAAGGACGTGCTGGCTAAGTGCTACGGCGGCGATATCTCGCGAAAGCGCAAGCTGCTCGAGAAGCAGAAAGAGGGCAAGAAGCGCATGAAGGCCATCGGCTCGGTCGAGGTTCCGCAGGAGGCCTTTATGGCGATTCTCAAGGTGGACGAGTAGGCCCATGGCGCTTTCTGAATACAGCAAGCGGCTGCTAGGTGCCTATGCCGAGCAGCCGTTCCTTATGGCTCCCATGGCGGGCGTAACCGACCCCGCCTATCGCATCATGTGTCGCCGCCGCGGCGCCAACCTTGCCTACAGCGAGATGGTGAGCGTTGCAGGCCTTGCCTATGCCAGCAACAAGACGTGGCGCCTGGTGTTGCCGGCCGACGAGGAGCAGCAGATTTGCGTGCAGCTCTTTGGTTCCAAGCCCGATCAGTTTGCGAGTGCCGTCGCTGCCGTCGAGGAACGCGTGGGCGATCGCCTGTCATTGATTGATATCAACATGGCCTGTCCGGCTCGCAAAGTCGTTACCAAGGGCGAGGGCTCGGCGCTTATGCGCACGCCCGACCTGGCCGAGAAGATTGTCGAGGCAGCGGTGGGCGCGGCGCATGTTCCCGTGACCGTGAAGATCCGCAAGGGTTTTTATGCCGAGGATCGCAACGCCGCAACGTTTGCCCAGATGCTCGAGGGTGCCGGTGCCGCTGCGGTGGCGGTGCATGGTCGTTGTGCCACGCAGCTCTATACGGGTCAGGCCGATTGGTCTGTCGTCGATGAGGTTGCCGACGCCGTCGAGATTCCCGTGATTGGCTCGGGCGATGTGTTCTCGGCCGAGGACGCTGCTGAGCATCTGCACGGCTCGGGTGCCAGCGCGGTGTTTATCGCGCGCGGCATCTATGGCAATCCGTGGGTGTTCGGCGATGCCCGAGCCCTTGCACTCGATGGCACGCCGGTTCCTTCTCGCTCCTCGGCTGAGCGCCTGGAGGCTTTGCGTGAGCACCTGACGTTGACGCACGAGCTTCTGCCGCTTATGTCGCGCGCCCGTACGTATGCAAGCTGGTATTTAAAGGGCATGCCCCACGCCGCTGCCTGGCGCGCTCAGGTGGTGCGCTGCTCTACGTACGAGGAGTTTATGGCGCTGGTCGATGATATCGAGCGCGACGTGGTGGCCTGCGAGGCCGCGCTTGCCGCCGGTGAGTCGGTGCCCGCTCATCCGCTGGAGGCTTAAGGGTGGCCGTTACCGCGCTGTATGTGCACGTGCCGTTTTGCGCTCAAAAATGCCGCTATTGCGACTTTGACTCGCGTAGTTTCGCTCCGTGCGACCTGGATGCTGCGCTCGATGCCTATTTTGAGCAGCTGTATGCACGCCTCGATGCCTTTGGAGACGCCGGGGCGCTTGCGCAGGTCCGCACCGTCTATGTTGGCGGCGGCACGCCGTCGCTGGCGGGGGAGCGCCTGGTGAAACTTGCCCGTCGTATCTCCATGTGGTGCAAGCCCGTTGAGTTTACCTGCGAGGCCAATCCCGAGTCACTGACCTCCGAGCTTGCCACTGCGCTTGCCGAGGTTGGTGTCACACGCGTCTCTCTGGGCGTCCAAACGCTCGATAACACCGAACTTGCTACCATCGGCCGTATTCACGATGCCGATCGGGCGCTTGAGGCTATCGCGACGGTGAAGGATGTTGGGCTCGATGCGTCGTGCGACCTTATGTGTGGACTTCCCGGACAGACCGTAACGAGTTGGAAGAGCACGCTCGATGGCGTGCTGGCGGCGGCTCCGCACCATTTGTCGGTCTATCCGCTCACGCTCGAGGAGGGTACGCCGCTTTACCGCATGGCGTGCCGTGACGAGTCGCTTGAGCCCGATGAGGATTTCCAAGCCGCATGCATGGACGTTGCGCGCGAGCGGCTGTGTTCGGCGGGCTATCATCCGTATGAGGTGGCGAGCTACGCGCTCGATGGGCATGAATGCGCTCACAATATCGCCTACTGGACCGGTCGGGGCTATCTGGGTTTGGGCCGTTCTGCCGCCGGTATGCTCGATGCCGAGGATTTCGATCGCTTGGCCGGGCTGTATCCCGACGTGCCTGCTCGCGGCGAAGCGCATCGCGTGCGTCTGGTACAACGCGACGATGCCGCGACGACCTTTGATGTCGAGTATCTGTCGCAGCGCGAGGCGGTGGCCGAGGATTTGATGCTCGCCTGCCGCATGACACGTGGCATTGGGCCCGAACTGTTGGTTCACTCGGCAAGCGTGATTGCTGCAGACGAGCTGGCGGCGGCCTGCGACCGTGCGCTCGAGTTGGGCCTTGCCACCTGGGTGCCCGATCATGTTGAAGGACATGCGGGGCGCGTCACCTCAAAAGACGTTATCGCAGGTCGCGCCCGCGCCCGTTTAGCGCCGACACACTTGGGCTGGCTCGATGGAAATGTGCTGTTCGAGCTGTTTTGGGGTCTAGCTTAGGCCGCTCGGGTAGAATTACCGCAATATATACGCTGCTGTGAGCAGGAGGTTGCCGCGCATGGCGACGATGAACGAAAAAGATTACTACGAGATTTTGGGTGTCTCCAAGGACGCCACCTCGCGTGATATTCAAAAGGCTTTCCAGCAAAAGGCCCGCAAGCTCCATCCTGACGTCAATAAAGAGCCGGATGCCGAGGAGAAGTTTAAAGAGGTTTCCGAGGCCTACGCCGTGCTCTCTGACGAGCAGAAGCGTGCGCGTTACGATGCCATGCGGTCGGGCAATCCCTTTGCCGGTGCACCGACGGCTTCGCCCTATGGCGGTGGCTATGCTGGCAGCGCCGGTTACGGCAATCCCTTTGACGGCGGTTTCCCCTTCGGGGGCGCCTGGGGCCAGCCCCGTCGCGGCCAGGCGGCCTACAACCCCGAGAGTGGCGCCAACGTGGTCGTCGATATCAAGCTCGACGCCAAGGAGGCCAAGGGCGGTGCCCACAAAACCGTTCGCTACACCCGTTTTGACACCTGCGGACATTGTGGCGGATCGGGCTCTGTTTCGTCGGAGCATGCCCACACCTGTCCGAGCTGCGGTGGTCGCGGCCATATCGATGTCGACCTGTCCTTCCTGTTTGGTGCCGGCACGTTCCAGACGGTTTGTCCTGAGTGCGGCGGTTCCGGCAAGGTCGTTGCCGACCCCTGCCCCGATTGCGGTGGCAGCGGCCGTACCCGCGTGACCTCCGAGCAGACGATTGAGTTTCCCGCCGGCACGCATGATGGCGACGAGGTGCGCATCCCCAACATGGGACACGCCGGCACGAACGGCGCTTCGGGCGGTGACCTGGTCGGTCGTGCGCACGTTGAGGCCGAGCGCCTGGAGGGTAAGGCTCGCACCGGCTTCTACCTCATGGGTATCATCGCACCGTTTTTGGTGCTGTCTGCCATCTCGGGCGTGTTCTCGGCCTTTGCCATGATGTGCTTTATTCCGTTTGCCATGGGCTTGTTCATGGTGCTGTCGGACGGCGTGCTTCATCGCAGCCTGCTGTGGTGGAAGCGGGGCGCAATGCAGTTTGCCAATGGTTTTGCCAACGGCTTTATGTTTGCGCTCGTGTCGGTCTGGTTTGCGAGCTGCTCGCAGCAGGCCATGCTTTCGCCCTACGGGATGCAATAACATCAAACCCTCTGTTTGCGGCCGGCCCAGCTTGGGTATAGGACGCACTGTGACAATAATGAAAGTTGGAAGGATTCGGTCGTGTCGGAAAATAGGGATTACTACGAGGTACTTGGCGTTGACAAGGATGCCGACGCGCGGACGATTAAGCGCGCGTTTCTAAAGAAAGCCCGTACGGTACACCCGGATGTTTCGGACGACCCCGAGGCCGAGGCCAAGTTCAAAGAGCTCAACGAGGCCTATTCCGTTCTTTCCGACGAGCAGAAGCGTGCTAACTACGACCGTTACGGCACCGCTGACGGCCCCGGTGGCTCTGGCTATGTCGACATCAACGATATCTTTGGTGGCATGGGCATGGACGACCTGTTCTCGTCGTTCTTTGGCGGTGGCGCCGGTGGTGGCGCTCGCAGCCGTCGCGAGCGCCGTCGCGGTCGCGATATGGCCATCTCCCTTTCGGTGACGCTCGAGGAGGCGGCGCTCGGCTGCAAAAAGACGATCAGCTACGACCGCCTTGCCCCTTGCGATGACTGCAATGGTACCGGCAAGGCCGAGGGCGCGACCGAAAAGCAGTGCAGCCGCTGTCACGGCACAGGCTATGTGACGACGGTCCAGCGTTCTTTCCTGGGCCAGGTTCAGTCCTCTTCGCCCTGTCCCGACTGCCACGGCGAAGGCACGGTTATCGATCATCCCTGCGAGACCTGTGATGGCCAGGGTCGCACGCCTTCTCACGAAAAGATTGACATCGATATTCCCGCCGGTGTTTCGACCGGTCGCCAGCTGCGCGTGAGCGGTTTTGGCGAGGCCGGCCTTCGTGGCGAGCCGTCGGGCGACCTGATCGTCAACGTGCGTGTCGCCGACCACGAGCGTTTTAAGCGTAATGGCGATGACCTGTATCTGGTGAGTGATATCTCGATTGCGCAGGCCGCGCTCGGTTGCGAGATTGAGGTCGAGGGCATTATGCCTGACGAAGTCGTCAAGGTGTGCGTCCCCGCCGGCACTCAGTACGGTGACACCGTGAGCGTCAATAACTACGGCATGCCGCGAATCGGCGGCGGCGGTTCGCGCGGTCGTCTGGTCGTGCAGCTGCGCGTGGTCGTCCCCACCAATCTCTCCAACAAGCAGCGCGTGCTGCTTCGCGCCTTTGCCGACGAGATGGGCGATGACGTCGCATCCGGTAAGAAGTCGGTGACTGACCGTATCAAGAGTGCCCTCGACGACATCCTCGATTAAGGAGCCCGTGTGCTCGCACCCCATATTTCCGTCGTCAACCTCGGTTGTCGTGTCAACCGGGTTGAGTCTGACCGTATCACTGCCGATCTTATGCGCCTGGGCTTTGCGATGGTGGAGCCCCGGGACGCCGAACTGATCGTTATCAATACCTGTGCCGTGACGGGGGAGGCCGAGGCCAAGACCCGCAAGGCCGTCCGTCACGCCCTGGCCTATCCGGGCGAGCCTTACGTGGTCGTAACTGGCTGCGTCGTCAACCTGCATCCCGAGGAGCTGTTGGAACTCTCCGACCGCGTGATCGCCGAACCATCCAAGATTGACGTCGCCGAGCGCGTCTGCGAGGTGCTGGGTGTCGAATCCGATAGCGTGCCCGCCTGCAGCGATGGCGACGTGGTCGATGCGCTCGGCCGTTCGCGGCTGGGCGTGAAGATCCAGGATGGCTGCAACCACCGCTGCACCTATTGCATCGTGTGGAAGGCCCGCGGCCCCGAGCGTTCCGTACCCGTCGAGTCCGTGCTCGAACAGGTGCGTGAAGCCCAGGAGGCCGGCGTGCCCGAGGTCGTGCTGACCGGCGTGAACCTGGGTGCCTATGACGGCAAGAGCGCGACCGACGAACATGTCGAGATCGATGAGCTGCTCCAGGCCATCATGGAGCGCACCGATATCGCCCACGTGCGCATCTCCTCGGTGGAGCCCATGGATATTTCCGAGCGCTTGCTCAAGGTGATGGCTCGCTATCCGAAGCGTATCGCGCCGTTTTTGCACCTGCCTGTGCAGTCTGGCTGCACGGCGACGCTGCATCGCATGGGCCGTCCCTATAGCGCCGAGGCGTTCGAGGACACGGTGCGCATGATTCGCGCTAACCTGCCCCAGGCTGCACTTTCGTGTGACGTTATCGTCGGTTTCCCTGGCGAGACGGACGAGGAGTTCGAGGAGTCGCTGGCGCTGTGCCGTCGCGCGGGCTTTTCGCGCATGCACGTGTTTCGCTATAGCAAGCGCCCCGGCACCCTCGCCGCCGACATGCCCGACCAGGTACCTCCTGAGGTCATGGCCGAACGCAGCCGTCGCATGCGTGCCGCCGCACAGGAGCTTGCGATCGCCGATGCCCGCCGCCGTGTGGGCACGGTCGAGCGTGCGGTGCTCGAGTATGGCGACAACCTGACGCTCGGCTCGTTCCATCATGCCCGTCTTGATGATACCTGTGGACTCACAGCCCCGTGCCTGCTCGATGTTGCTATCATCGGAGTCGATGATTCCGGCTTGGTCCATGCACGCAGGGAGGTTCATGGAAGCCTCGAAGATTAGACTTACCGTTCCCGAGGGTATCGACCCCTCGCGCGTTTTGGGCGCCGGCGACGGCGTCCTTCGTGCACTCGAGAACTTGGTGCGCGCCCATGTGGTTGCCCGCGGTGACAGCGTTGCCGTGAGCGGCGATCCGGACGAGGTTGAGCTGGTCGCGCGTTTTTTCGAGCATGCCTTTCGTGAGGCTGCTGCCGGGCGCACGCTTTCTGCCGAAGACGTCTCGCGTTGTCTGGCCGTTCTGCGCGACGGCGAGCATGATGCCTCGTCGCTGCGCGATGACGTGCTGCTATCGTATCGCGGTCGCGTCATCCGCCCCAAGACGCTCGGTCAAAAGCGCTATGTGGATGCTATCCGTTCTTCTACCATCACGTTTGGCCTCGGTCCCGCCGGTACCGGTAAAACCTATCTGGCCATGGCGCTCGCCGTCGCCGCGCTCAAGCGCCATGAGGTGGGCCGCCTGATCCTGACGCGCCCGGTTGTCGAGGCGGGTGAGAACTTGGGCTTTTTGCCCGGCACCCTCGAGGAAAAGATCGACCCGTATATGCGTCCGCTCTATGATGCCCTCTTTGACATGATGGATCGCGAACGCACCGATGAGCTTATGGAGCGTGGCGTGATCGAGATCGCCCCGCTCGCCTACATGCGTGGTCGAACGCTGAGTGATGCCTTTGTGGTGCTCGATGAGGCACAAAACACGACGCCCGAGCAGATGAAGATGTTCCTGACGCGTCTGGGTTTTAATTCCAAGTTCGTGATTACCGGCGACCTGAGCCAGCGTGACCTGGTGGGTCGTCGCGGCGGTCTTGCCGATGTCGAAAGGATTTTGGGTCGCGTCGACGATGTGACGTTTTCTCACCTGGAGCGTGCCGATGTGGTTCGCCATGCCCTGGTGGGCCGTATCGTTGAGGCCTATGATGCATACGACGATGCGCGTGAGCAGCGCGCACACGATCGAAAGGAGTCCCGTTGAGTGTATTGATCAGCAACGATGCCGAGCTCGATACGCTGCTCGATGCCCAGGAGGTGGAGCACATCTGCGGAGTTGTGCTTGCCGCCGAGGGTGTTGAGCGTGAGGTTGAGATTTCCCTTTCGTATGTCGATGAAGACGAGATGCACGAGCTCAACCACGAATGGCGTGGCATCGATCGCACCACCGACGTGCTCTCGTTTGAATGCGATTCGGCCTTTGACGAGGACATCCCCGCCGACGAGACGCTTGAGCTCGGCGATATTATCCTGGCCCCGCAGGTTATTGCCTGCCAGGCCCCCGGCTTTGGCAACAGTCCCGCCGATGAGTGCCGACTGATGCTCGTGCACGGAATGCTGCACCTGCTGGGTTACGACCACATCGAGGACGATGAGGCCGAGGTCATGGAGGCACGCGAGGATGCCATTCTGCGCGACCTGGCGCTTGATCGCGGCGAGGACCCCAAACTCGTCCACGTCGGCCCCATAACCAATCATGCCCATGACTAGGAGCCGTCTATGATTCCCGGATCGAACAAGGACCATCCTTCCTTTTTAAAGTCGTTCTCATACGCGATGGAGGGCTTCGTCACTGCCGTCAAGACCGAGCGCAATATCAAGGTCATGCTCGCGGCGGGCGTGTGCACCGTCATTGCCGGCTGCATCGTGGGGCTCGATATTGCCGAGTGGGCTACGGTCATCATTTGCTGCGGCCTGGTGATTCACGGCGAGCTGTGCAATACCGCCATGGAGGCGATTGTGGACCTGGCGACCCAGGAGCTGCATCCGCTGGCCAAGCGCGCGAAGGATATCGCCGCTGCCTCTGTATACGTTCTTTCCATTACCGCCGCGATCGTGGGCTTGCTTGTCTTTGCTCACGCGCTCGACTTTATTTAGAAAGGGATTCCCATGTCCGACAATATGCAGCCTACCGGTGAAGTTTTGGATGACGAGGTCCTGGACGAGGCTGAAGGTGCCGATTCGTTTGACGAGGTCGAGGAGTTCGACCCGTTTGAGGGTATGAGCGACGAGGAACTCGATGCCCTTTGCGACGAGGATGAGAGCCTCGCGGGCTTTGGCGACGTGGAACCTGGTTTCCGCAGCGGCTTTGTGGCCCTGGTCGGTCGTCCCAACGCCGGCAAGTCCACGCTGCTCAACGCCTGTTACGGCAAGAAGGTCGCCATTACCTCTCCGGTTGCCCAGACGACCCGCCGCCGTATGCGCGCCGTGGTCAACCGCCCCGGCTATCAGCTGGTTTTCGTTGACACGCCGGGTATCCACAAGCCCAAGGACGGCCTGGGCTCCGAGCTTAACAAGAGCGCGTTGTTCGAACTGAACGATGTCGATGTCGTCGCGTTTCTGATCGACGCCACCAAACCCATCGGCAGGGGAGACGCCTGGGTCGCAGAGCGCGTCAAGAACGCCCGTTCAAAAAAGGTCCTGGTGCTTACCAAAGCCGACGAGGCCGATCCCGCCCAGGTTATGGAACAACTCAAGGCCGCCCACGAGCTTATGGAATACGACGATGAGATCGTGACGTCGTCGGTCAAGAACTTCAACGTCGATGCGTTTATCGAGACCGTCGCTCACTTCTTGCCCGAGGGCCCGCGTTGGTTCCCCGAGGACATGGGCACCGACGCGACCGACGAGACCCTCGTGGCCGAGTTTGTGCGCGAGAAGGTCCTGCGTCGCACCCGCGACGAGATCCCTCACTCCGTGGGCGTCATCTGTGACGCGCTCGAGCAGACTAAGAAGGTCCTGCGCGTGCACGCCACGATTTACGTCGAGCGCGAGGGGCAGAAGGGCATCATCATCGGCAAGGGCGGCGAGATGATTAAGCATATCGGCATCGATGCCCGTCGCGATCTTGAGCGTATCTTTGGCACTCAGGTCTTTTTGGAGCTCGACGTGAAGGTTAAGGCCGGCTGGCGCGATGACGAGGCGCAAATCCGCCGCTTTGGCTATAACGCCGAAGATTAAGCCTTGGCGTTCATGGCAGGCTCTCGCACATATCGCACAAAGGTGCTCGTCCTCGACAAGACGAAGCTCAAGGAAACCGACCTGATTTTGACGATGCTCGACGAACGGGGGCGGCAGGTGCGTGCCGTGGCCAAGGGCGCACGTAAGCCTGGCGGTCGCCTTGCGGCCCGTTGCGAGCTCTTCTGCACCGTTGATATGCTGCTCGCGCATGGTCGCTCGCTCGACGTGGTTTCTCAGGCGGAGCTTATGGAGGCGCCGCTCGGTGCCGCTCCTGACTACGAGACGACCTGTGCCGCCAGCGCGATTGCCGAGGTTGCGCGCGCGTGCTCGTTCGAGGATGCCGAGGATCCATTTACCTTTGCCATCACGCAGCGAGCGCTCACGCTTGTCGGCAGCGGTCTCGACTCGGCACATATGGACCTGCTCGTGGCGGCCTTTGTCTTTAAACTGCTGTCGCACGTTGGCTACCGACCCGATTTTTCGGCATGCGTGCTGTGCGGAGACCCCATGCTGTCGTATTTTTCGCCCCAGGCGGGCGGGCTTCTGTGCGGGTCGTGCGCCTCGAGCGTGCCTGGCGCCGAGTTGGTATCGGTCGGCGAGGTCGCATGGCTGCGCGTTCTGATGTCCATGACGTTCGATGCCCTTATGGCCGAGCGGATTGATCCGCATACGGCGGCGTTTTTGCTGGGGCTCTCGCATGTTTGGGCTGCGACGCACACCGACCAGCGGCTCCGTGCGATGGAATTCATGTTGGGTCGGTGATGATGCGCAGGCGCGCGCCGCTTGTGGTAACATAACGACCTGTTGGTACCTCGACCTTGGATGCTCGCTCCACCGGCGGCTTCCCAGTCCGAGGCGAATAGAGTCGCCCGCGGGCGACGCGAAACGAAAGGTGAAACAATGACTGTTTCCAAAGAGCGCAAGGCGGAGCTGACCGCCCAGTTCGGTAACTCCCCGGTCGATACCGGTAACCCCAAGGTTCAGGTCGCCATCCTGTCCGAGCGCATCAAGGAGCTGACCGAGCACATGAAGTCCCACCAGAAGGACTTCCACACCCGTCGTGGCCTGCTCATGCTCGTTGGCCGTCGTCGTCGTCTTCTCTCCTACATCAAGAAGAACGACATCGTCGAGTACCGTGAGCTCATCAAGGCTCTGGGCATCCGCGACAACATCCAGTAAGGATTTGTACATGCTAAGAGCGTCCTGCGCAGCGGGGCGCTCTTTTTGTGTAAGGGCGTGAACAATCACGCTCTGAAGCGTGGCGGGGGCAGGGGGCCCGCGTCACATGAGAAGCCCGCAGGCAAGGGGCCTGTGGGGTAAAGGAGAACAATGACACTCGTATCCAAGACCTTTGAGCTGTACGGCAAGACCTACACCTTTGAGTCCGGCGAGCTTGCCAAGCAGGCCACCGGCGCTTGTCTGGTCAAGCAGGGTGACACCACGATGCTCGATACCGTGGTCGTCTCCAGGGAGCGCAAGAATTACGACTTCTTCCCGCTGACCGTCGACTTCAGCGAGAAGATGTACGCTGCCGGTCGTATCCCGGGCGGTTACCTCAAGCGCGAGGGCCGTCCCAGCGAGAAGGCCACGCTCACGGCTCGTATGATCGACCGCCCGATCCGCCCGAGCTTCCCGGACGGCTTCCGCAACGAGGTGCATATCGTCGCCACCTCGCTCGTCGCCGACCAGGTCAACCCCTTCGACGTCATCAATGTCATGGGTGCCTCTTTGGCTATGACGCTCGGCGGCGTGCCCTTCGAGGGCCCGCTTGCCTGCGTGCGCATCGGCCGCAACGTGGAGACCGGCGAGTTTATCGTCAACCCCACCTATGAGGAGCGCGAGAACTCCGACCTGGACCTGGAGCTGGGCGGCTCTGCCGACTTCATCTCGATGGTCGAGGCCGGCGCCGAGGAGATCTCCGAGGACGACATGCTCGCCGCTATGAAGTTTGGTCAGGAGGCCCTCGCTGCCTTCTGCCAGGCCCAAGACGAGTTCGTTGCCGAGTGGGAGCAGGTCAACGGCGCTATCGTCAAGAAGGAGTACCCGCTCGACCAGCCCGTCGAGGAGGTCCAGGAGCGCATCTTCGCCCACTACGACGAGATGGCCGCTGCCCTGCGCGACGCCGACAAGCTTTCCCGCATCGGTAAGGTCGAGGCTCTGAAGGAGTCCATCCGCGCCGAGTTCACCGACGAGGAGCAGGCCGCCTGGGAGCGCGAGATCCCCGTGGCGCTCAAGAAGCTCGAGAAGAAGGCCATGCGCACCATGGTTGTCGAGACCGGCGAGCGCGTCGACGGCCGTGCCGCCGACGAGATCCGTCCCATCATGGTGAAGGACAACTACCTGCCGCTCGTTCACGGCTCCGGCCTGTTCCAGCGTGGTCAGACCCAGGTGCTCTCCGTCCTGTCGCTCGGCATGCTCAACGAGGGCCAGCGTCTGGATACCATCGAGCCCACCGAGGGCAAGCGCTACATGCACCACTACAACTTCCCGCCGTTCTGCACCGGCGAGACCGGCCGCATGGGCAGCCCCAAGCGCCGCGAGATCGGTCACGGCAACCTGGCCGAGCGCGCTCTGCTTCCGGTGCTTCCCGACGAGAACGAGTTCCCCTACGCCATCCGCGTCGTCTCCGAGGTCATGGAGTCCAACGGCTCCTCTTCGATGGCTTCGACCTGCGGCTCCACGCTCGCCCTTATGGACGGCGGCGTGCCCATTAAGCGCCCGGTTTCCGGTATCGCCATGGGTCTGATCCAGGAGGAGGGCAAGACCGTGGTCCTGTCCGACATCCAGGGTCTCGAGGACTTCCTGGGCGACATGGACTTTAAGGTCACTGGCACCACCGAGGGCATCACCGCCCTGCAGATGGACAACAAAGCCACCGGCCTTACCTTCGACATCCTGGCCCGCGCCCTGCAGCAGGCCAAGGAGGGTCGCGCCTTCATCCTGCAGAAGATGCTCGATGTGATCCCCGAGCCGCGTCATACCACGCGCAGCACCGCTCCGCGCATCGTCTCCATCCAGGTTCCGACCGATAAGATCCGCGACGTCATCGGTTCCGGCGGCAAGGTCATCCGCGGCATCCAGGACGAGACCGGCGCTTCGGTCGACATCCAGGAGGACGGCACCGTCTTCGTCGGCGGCACCGGCGAGTCTGTCGATCAGGCCGTCGAGCGCATCAAGCTCATCATCAAGGTTCCCGAGCCGGGCGAGGAGTACACCGGTCGCGTGGTCTCCATCCAGCCGTTCGGCGCCTTCGTCAACCTGCTGCCCGGTAAGGACGGCCTGCTGCACATCTCCCGCGTCGCCAAGGGTCGCGTGGAGAAGGTCGAGGACGTCCTCAACGTGGGCGACGAGGTCAAGGTCGTCGTGATCGAGGTCGACGATCGCGGCAAGATCTCGCTCGACCGTCTCGACAAGCCCGAGGCCCCGGCTCGCGCCGAGGGTGCCTCCGAGGGCGACGGCGAGCACTTCCAGCGCCGTGAGCGTCCGCGTCGCGAGCGCTCCGAGCGCAGCGACCGCCCGCGCCGTCCCGGCGACAACGGAGGCCGCAAGCCCCGCCGTCACCACGACGCCGAGTAACAGCCGCATATAAGCAGCTCAACAAGGGCGACCCCAGACAGGGGTCGCCCTTTTGCTATTCCGGGCGGGATAGACGGGTTCAGATGGGGCTTTGATGCATGGGTGGTCTGTTGTTGTGCAAATGGGTATCATACTGTGGTTACTGCATCGACTCTGTGATGCATGTTTGTACGTTCCCGACGGTCGGTTTGCCAGAAGCGCCCCGTCGGTTGTTCCAGACCCGTTTCGTAGAAAGGAAACAACACTCACCTATGGCAGCTAAAAAATCATCTCCCTTGAAGATCATCCCGCTCGGTGGCCTTGATGGCATCGGCAAGAACATGACGGTCTTCGAGTGCGGCGACGACATGGTGCTCGTCGACGCTGGCCTCATGTTCCCCGACGACTCCCAGCCCGGTATCGACCTGGTACTTCCCGACTACACCTACGTTCTGGAGAATGAGGAAAAGCTCCGCGGCATCGTCGTTACTCACGGTCACGAGGACCACACCGGTTCGCTTCCGTATCTGCTGCAGGATCTCAACAACAAGGTGCCCATCTTCTCGAGCAAGCTGACGCTCGGCTTTATCGAGGGCAAGCTCTCCGAGTTCCGCATTCGTGCACCCAAGTTCCGTGAGGTCAAGGGCGGCAGCCACGTCAATCTCGGTGGCATCTCGCTCGACTTCTTCTCGATGACGCACTCCATCCCCGGCGCTCTGGGCGTGTTCATCCGCACCAACCAGGGCACCGTTATGCACACCGGCGACTTTAAGCTCGACCAGACGCCCATCGACGGCGTCACGCCCGACTATGCCGCTATCAGCCGCTTTGCCAAGCAGGGTATCGACCTGCTACTGTCCGACTCCACCAACGCCACGGTCCCCGGCTTTACCAAGTCCGAGGCCGAGGTTGGCCCCAATCTGCTGCATGCCATCAAGAATGCTCCGGGCCGCGTGTTCGTCGCGTCGTTCTCGAGCCACATCCATCGTCTGCAACAGATCTGCGACGCCGCCCGCAAGTGTGGCCGAAAGGTCGTCGTGACCGGACGTTCCATGCTCACCAACACCCGCGTGGCGCGCGAGCTCGGTTATCTCAACATCGATGATGCCGATATCATCGATGCCTTCGATATTGACAACCTGCCCGACGACAAGATCGTCGTCATGTGCACCGGTTCGCAGGGCGAGCCTCTGTCGGCCCTTTCGCGCATGGCCAACGGCGAGCACAAGACGCTCTCCATCCACAAGGGCGATACCGTCATCCTCTCGGCAACGCCGGTCCCTGGTAACGAGAAGGCCGTTCAGCAGGTCGTCAACAGCCTCGCCAAGCTTGGCTGTGACGTGTGGGATAAGAACCGCGCCCTCGTTCACGTCTCGGGTCACGGTAGCCAGGAGGAGCTTAAGCTCCTGATGGCCATGGCCAAGCCCACCTACTTTATGCCGGTTCACGGTGAGGCCGTGCATCTGCGCGCCCATGCCCAGCTGGCCCGCAAGATGGGCATCAAGGATGATCGCATCTTTATCCTCGACAACGGAGATACGCTCGAGATGCGTGGCGGTATCGTCAAGCGCGGTACGCCCGTCGAGTCTGGCGTCGTCTACGTCGACGGACTGCGCATCGGCGATACCGACCCTATCGTTCTGCGCGATCGTCAGAAGCTTGCCAACGACGGTATGGTCACGGCCGTCGCTATCGTTTCGCTCAAGCACAAGAAGATCGAGGCCATCGAGTTCTCGGGCCGCGGCGTGTCCTTTGCCATCGACGACCAGTTCTCCGAGGACGCCTCGGCTTCCATCATGAAGACGATCGAGAAGGGCAAGTTCAGCTTTACGAGCAGCGGTTCCGATGCCATTCGCAAGGCCGTGCGCGACTCGCTCTCTAACTTTATCTGGAGCCGTACGCGCACTCGTCCGATGATCATCCCGGTCGTCATGGAGGTTTAGTTTGGCGCGCGGATCTGCACAAAACGCCAAAGGCAATAAAGCCAACAACCAACCGGCATCTGCTAAGGGTGCCGGTTCCCATCTTCGTGCCAATAAGGGCCACGAGGCCGACTTCGACGATTTTGAGCCCCTGGTCGAGCCTTCGGCCAACCGCGATATCGCCGGCGTGGTCATTGCCGTTATGGCGATTGCGTCCTTCATTGCCGTGATTTCGCCGGCGACCGCACCCGTTACGGCCGCGGTTGCCGGTTTCTACCACCTTGGCTTTGGCCTGGGCGCCTACGTGCTGCCGATCGTCATTTTGCTGTTTGCCGCCACGCTCTTTTTAGGCGAGGACTCGCCGCTCAACGTGCGCTCTGTTGCGGGCGGCGCCGTGGTCTTTATCGCCGTCGTCTCCATTCTTTCGCTGATGGTGCCGGGTACGAGCGACTCGTGCGATCTTATGTTCACGCCGCAAAACCTGTCCGCCTCGGGTGGCTACATCGGTGCGTTTATCGCGAGTGCGCTGCAGAATGCCCTGGGTAAGCCTATCGCGATGGTGGTTCTGTTGGGTCTGGCCGTCGTTGGCTTTGTCATCATCGGCTTTTCGGTGGGCGGCGTTTTACGCTCTGCCCGCGACCGTGCGGCTGATTTTGCCGAGCGCCGTCGTGCCGACGTCAACGCGAGCCCCTGGGGTGACGACGAAGCCCTGTCGGTGCCCGGCGTTGCCCGTCCGCACCTGAGCATTCTTCGTCAAAAGGGCCCCGATATGGCCGTGACCACGGTCATGGGCAACGATGCGGACCCGGTTTTGGATGAGGACGACGAGGACGAGGATCCGTTTGCCGACGTCTCCGATGCCGTGGAGGCCGAGCGCGCTAAGACGACGCTGCTGCCGCGCCGTCATGCCAAGAAGGGCAAGACAGCTCCCAAGCTCAACACGAGTGAGCCCGACCCTTCGTGGTCCGAGAGCGAGATTGAGCTTACCGAGGGTGATGACGAGGACGACGAGGCTCCGATCGAGACCGCTAAGACGACCTTGCTGCCGCGCCGCCATGCCAAGCGTGGCCAGGTGACCGGCCAGCTTTCGATGGAGGACGATCCGGACAAGGTCGACGAGTCCGAGCCGCCGTTTGCCGTGAATCCCGTCTCGGCCGCCCCTCAAATCCCCGATTTCCTCAAGCATCCCAAGGTTGCCGATACGGCTGTCGCGGGCGCTGTTGAGGCGTCTACTTCGAGCGATGGGGGAGCGGACAATGCCCCCGTGGATAACGAGGGTGAAGAAGAGGACGGCCTTAAGCTTCCGCCGCTCGAAATCCTGCATGCCAACCCGCAGTCGGCATCCTCCGCGTCTTCTGACAAGGAACTTGAGCAGACTGCCGAGTCGCTTCAGTCCACGTTGCTTGAGTTTGGCCGCAGTGCCCGCGTGGTCGGCTGGATCGCCGGCCCCACGGTGACGACCTTTAAGCTGCAACCTGGCGAGGGCGAGCGCGTGAGCAAGATTTCGAGCCTCGAGGACGATATCGCGCTTTCGCTCGCTGCTCAGTCGGTGCGCATCTTTGCCCCGATCCCCGGTACCTCGCTTGTGGGTATCGAGGTCCCCAATCGCAAGCGCCAGAACGTCAACCTGGGCGACGTACTTCCCTATGTGAAGGGCGGTCCGCTCGAGTTGGCCATTGGTCGCGATGCCGAGGGCACGCCGGTCGTCGCCGACCTCGCCAAGATGCCCCACCTGCTGATCGCCGGTACCACGGGTTCCGGTAAGTCGGTCATGATCAACTCCATCATCACGACCCTGCTCATGCGCGCGCTCCCCGAGGACGTTCGCTTGATCATGGTCGACCCCAAGCGCGTCGAGCTCGCAGGCTATAACGGCCTTCCGCATCTTTACGTGCCCGTAGTGACCGAGCCCAAGCAGGCCGCGAGTGCCTTGCAGTGGGCGGTGTCCGAGATGGAGCGCCGCCTGAAGGTCTTCGAGCGCCTGAACGTGCGCAAGATCTCGACCTATAACGAAAAGCAGGCTGCCGGCGAGTTTGAGCATTACGATAACCCGCCGCAAAAGATGCCCTACCTGGTCATCATCATCGACGAGCTTTCGGACCTGATGATGGTTGCCGGCAAGGACGTCGAGGCGTCGATTGTTCGTATCGCCCAGCTGGGCCGTGCCGCCGGTATTCACCTTATCGTGGCGACTCAGCGTCCGAGCTCTAACGTGGTGACGGGTCTCATTAAGGCAAACATCACCAACCGTATCGCCTTCAACGTCGCAACGGGCATCGACTCCCGCGTCATCATCGACCAGATGGGTGCCGAAAAGCTCACTGGCTTGGGTGACATGCTGTTCTCAAAGGTCGACTGGGGCAAGCCCCGCCGTATCCAGGGCTGCTTTGTTTCGGATGACGAGATCAACGAGATTGTCGAGTTCGTCAAGTCACAAAGCGAGCCCGACTACCATGAGGAAATCCTGTCGGCTGTGGCACCTGCCTCCATGTCCATGGCAGGTGGCGGCGGCATCGTGCGCACCGGCGTTGCCGAGCCGCAGGATGACGACCCGCTTATCTGGGAGGCCGCCCATATTGTGGTGGAATCGCAGCTGGGCTCCACATCTGGCCTGCAGCGCCGCCTGAAGGTTGGCTATGCGCGCGCCGGGCGTATTATGGACATGCTGGAAGAAAAGGGTGTCGTCGGACCGCCCGACGGTTCCAAGCCGCGCGAGGTCCTGCTGGATGAAGAAGGCCTTGCCGCGCTGGAATCCGTCGACGCCGAGATGGCACGTGAAGATCGTGAGTTTGGAGGATTCTGATGGCTGCACGCTTTGGTGACATGCTGCTCGAGCAGCGTCGCCGAATGGGCCTTTCCATTCAGCAGGTCGCCAACACCATCAAAATCAGGCCGCAGATCATCGAGTTTTTCGAGAATGGCAATTTTGCATCGATGCCTCCGCGCGGATATGCGCAGGGCATGATTTCGAGCTATGCGCGTTTTTTGGGCCTCAATCCGCGGGAGGTCGTCAACGCTTATTTTGACGATCTGATGGCATATGAGCGCGAGACGTCGCAGCGGGGTGGTCGTTTTCAGGACGCCGCCGGCTACGTCAATTCGCGTTCCTCTGTCGACAACGGCCGCTTCCTGATGGTTCAGGGCGGACGTTCGACGCGTTATGGCCAGCGCCCTCAGCAGGCTGGCTATGTTACCGAAACGGGCTCGAGCGAGGAGATTCGTTCCCAGCGCGATCGTTTTCGCAGCACGCCGGCGCCCGAGGAGCGCGTACTCCCCGCTGCCCGCGGTGTCGCACGAGACCCTCGTGCCGGCTACGGCGATGGTGGTTATTCCGATCGCGGGTACCGTGGCGTTTCTTCCGGTCGTCCGCGCGGCGGCTATGCAGACGCCGACACTACGCAGGTGACGCCTCGCCTTCGATCTCAGTCACAGCCTTATAGCCAGCGCTCCTCAGCGCCTCGTTCGGGCCAGCGCAACTACCAGGGTCGCGGCGAGCTCGCCCCCCGCTCAGGCCAGCGCAATATGCAGCGCCAGGGTAGCTATCGCGGACGTTCCGACAATAACCGCGGTCGTATGCCCCAAGGCACCGGTCGCGGTGGTTCCAATCGTGGACGCGGCGGTGGGCGTGCTCCCCAGAACAACGGTCTCGATCCTCGTATCGTTTACGCCGGTATCGGCGCCGTGGCGCTGCTGCTGATCGTGCTCATCGTGGTGCTCCTGCGTGGCTGCGGATCCTCGGCGCCCGAGACGACGCCCGAGACGCCCGTTGCCACCAAGACAACGACTAAGAAGTCTTCCAAGAAGACTGAATCCGTCGATGAGGATGAAGATACCGATGAGACGACGGAAGAGTCCGCCGATTCGGACGCCGCCAAGACGACGGCCAAGAAGGAGGAGAACGAGGTCACAAAGGTCAAGATCTCCGTCGCCAAGGGCAAGACTGCTTGGATTGAAGTCAAGGTTGATGGCAAGTCGGTCTATGGCGCCCAGGCGACCGGCCCCTTTGAGCAGGAATACACGCCCGAGTCCTCGATCGAGATCACCACGTCCAAGCCTTCCGATGTCACCGTTACCAAGAACGGCGAAAAGGTCCGCTATGACACCAAGACATCGGGCGTGGCACGCGTGACGATCACCGTTCCCAAGAAGGAGACGACCGACGCCGAGGACGGCGAGACCACTGACGGTACCGATGATGCTAACAGTGCGGATGGAACCGACGCCCAGTCCTCGGACGGCAACGATTCCGCCACCGACGGTCAAACGACGACCGATTCTACCGACTATTCGTACGACAGCTACTAAGCCGCTCGTAAGCGAAAGGATTAACCATGGCTAAAGATTCCAGCTTCGACGTCGTGTCCGAGGTCAATATGCAGGAGGTCGACAATGCCTTCCAGCAGACCACGCGCGAGATTTCCCAGCGCTATGACCTGAAGGACTCTGGTGCCACCATCGAGCTTTCGAAGGGCGACAAGCTCTTTACGATCAACGCCCCGGCCGACTTTGTCTCCAAGCAGATCATCGATGTCCTGAGCTCCAAGCTCATCAAGCGCGGCATCGATCTTAAGGCCGTGTCCTGGGATGCGCCTCAGGCTGCATCGGGCGGTACCGTGCGCGTGCTCGGTCACATCGTCGAGGGTATCGACCAGACGACTGACAAGAAGATCAATAAGGACATCAAGGATCAGAAGCTCAAGGTCAAGGTGACGATCGAGGCCGACAAACTGCGTGTTTCCTCTGCTTCCAAGGATGCGCTGCAGACCGTGATCCAGTTCCTGCGTGACCAGGACTACGGTCAGCCGCTGCAGTTCACCAATTACCGCTAATTCATTCGAAAGGACAACTCTCCAACATGGATACTCCGTTGGGCTCCGTACTCTATATCACCCTCGGGTGCGCCAAGAACGAGGTCGATACCGACCGTATGCGTTCGCTGCTGACCGCCGCGGGCTACGAGGAGGCATTCGATCCGCAGGATGCCGATATCGCCATCGTCAATACGTGCTCGTTCCTTGCCTCTGCAACGTCCGAGAGCATCGAGACCACGCTCGAGCTTGCCAATGAGGTGCAGGACGGCGTCCGTTCCTGTCCCATCGTCATGTGCGGTTGCGTGCCGTCTCGTTACGGCGACGACCTGCCCGACGAGCTGCCCGAGGTCGCGGCCTTTGTGAAGGCCGACGAGGAAGACGGCATCGTGGCGGTCATCGATGATGTGCTGGGTGTTGAGCGCGAGATTGCCGCCTATATTCCGCAGGTCAAGCGCACTGTCGAGGGCGCTGTCGCCTACGTCAAGATCTCCGATGGCTGCAACCGCTTCTGTAGCTTCTGCATGATCCCGTATATCCGCGGTCGTTATCACTCGCGCAATGCCGAGAGCATTATCTCCGAGGTGCGCGACCTGGTCGCCGGTGGCGTGCGCGAGATCGTTCTGATCGGTCAGGACACGGGCATCTGGGGTACCGACTTTGCCGACGAGGACCTCGCCGAGGGCGCGCCGCGCAATCTGGCGCAGCTGCTGCAGGCCGTTGCTGAGGCGGTGCGTCCTCATAACGTGTGGGTCCGCGTACTCTACCTGCAGCCCGAGGGCATGACCGACGAGCTTATCGAAACCATTCGCGATACGCCCGAGGTGCTGCCCTATATCGATATCCCCGTGCAGCACTGCGACGCGCGCATCCTCAAGGCCATGCGCCGCTCCGGTTCGCGCCAGGAGCTCGAGGACCTGTTCCGCGACCTGCGCGAGCGCATCCCCGGTATCGTCATCCGCTCCACGGCCATGGTAGGGTTCCCGACCGAGACCGACGACGAGTTCCGCGATCTCATTGACTTTATGGACACCGTCGGCTTTGACTACACGAGCGTCTTTGCCTACTCGCAGGAGGAGGGCAGCCTGGCCGCTAAGATGGAAGGTCAGGTTGACGAAGAGGTTAAGCTCGAGCGCGCCCAGGAGGCCATGGACCTGGCCGAGTCGCTCGGTTTTGCTGCAACTGCCGCACATGTGGGCGAACGCGCCCAGGTGATCGTCGACGGTATCGAGGAGACCGAAGACGGTGCCGAGCTCATCGGACATGCCTGGTTCCAGGCGCCCGATTCCGATGGCGCGGTGCATCTGGATGCCAGCGAGGCATCTGTGGGCGATATTCTGACGGTCGAGTTTACCGATAGCTTCTGCTACGAGCTTATCGGTCATGTTGTGGAGTAGGAGAGCGTCGTGGCTAACGAGAGCAATAAGGAACTGACGAGTGTTTGGACGCCCGCCAACATCGTGACGTGCGTGCGCATCGTCTTCATTCCGGTGTTCATGATCGTGTCGGCGCTGTCTCACACAAGCGTTGCCGGTACGGATTGGAGCACCTTCGACGGCCCGCTCGCCGCTGCCGCCTTTGTTCTGTACGTCATCCTGTCGTGCACCGATAAGGTTGATGGCTACCTGGCTCGTTCGCGCAACGAGATCACCGACTTCGGTAAGTTCCTGGATCCCATCGCCGATAAGTTGCTCGTGTTCTCGGCTCTGCTTCTGTTCTTGGATTTTGGTACCGTAACCGTGTGGTCGGTGTTCATTATCTTGTTCCGCGAGCTGCTGGTGAGCGCCCTGCGCATGGTCGCGAGTGCGGCCGGTGTGGTCGTTGCCGCCGATAAGCTCGGCAAGTACAAGACGGCGACTACGATGGTTTCCATCTGCGGCTATCTGTGCGTCTTTGCGATGGCCGGCTTGCACCTTGGCCCGGTGGCGCTGACGCTCGGTATCTACTCGGTGTCGCGCTTCTTGTACGCCGTGGCCGTTATCCTGACCGTTATCTCGGGCGCTCAGTACTTCTGGAACTGCCGCAAGGTCGTCTTTTCGATCTAGGTCCTGGTAGGCATGACGGAATCATTTGAGCAAATTGCCGCGCACAATGAAGAGCTTGCACGCGATATTGTCGAGCGTGCAAGCGTTCGTGGTGTGACGGTTTCGACGGCTGAATCTCTTACAGCGGGTATGATCGCCTCGACGATCGCCGATATCCCCGGTGCCTCGGCGGTGCTGCGCGGCGGTGCGGTGACGTACTGCGACGAGATTAAGCATCGCGTGCTCGGCGTTAAGCAAGAGACGCTCGACCGCTATACCGCGGTGTCGTATCAGACGGCGCGCGAGATGGCTACCGGTTCACTGGAGCTGTACCAGAGCGATATTGCCGTGAGCGCGACGGGCTATGCCGGTCCCGGTGGAGGCACCGAGGACGATCCGGCTGGAACCTTTTATATTGGCTGGGCGTATCGCTCAGCCGATGGGGGAGTGCCGGTCGCGGACTCCATTCGTTGTCACTCTGAGGGCGATCGTTCGTGTGTTCGTGCCCATGCGGTCGCGGAGGCACTGGGTCGCATTGTCCACGTGCTCAATTCTATGGAATAGACGTGTTTTAAGGGGCCTCCGGGCCCCTTAATTGTGGAGATAGGGACCTCTGGCGAATTTGCTCTTTATGCAGGTAGTTAGCGTATTCTTCTTCGTCATGTCTTATTTGGTTCGCCGGCGGTCAAGTTTTTGGTCAGTGTTTGGTCGGCGTTTGGTTGGGTTTTGGAAAGGTCGGCTGCATATGATTTATCTGAACGGTTGACCACGAACAGCCGTTCGTTTATTATCGATTCAGGTTGTTAAGAGGAGGGCTATTCATGGCCAAGAATTCAGGTCCCGTACGTACCGTTCATGCTCGCACGACGGGTAAAGAGCGCGATGAGATGATCGCCACCACCAAGGCCGAGATCGAGAAGAAATTCGGCCAGGGTTCCATCATGAGGTACGGCGACGGTGGCCCCGAGCTCGAGGTCGAGGCCATTCCCACGGGCGCCCTGGCCCTCGATGCCGCGCTGGGCATCGGCGGCGTGCCGCGCGGCCGTATCGTAGAGATTTACGGTCCCGAGTCCTCCGGTAAGACAACGCTTTCGCTCGAGATTTTGGCAGAGGCCCAAGCTATGGGCGGTGTCGTGGCATTTATTGATGCCGAGCACGCGCTCGATCCCACGTATGCCGCGCGTATCGGCGTAGACATCGATGAGGTCCTCATTTCCCAGCCCGATACGGGCGAGCAGGCGCTCGAGATCGTCGACATGCTCGTGCGCTCTGGCGCCATCGACGCCATCGTCGTCGACTCTGTCGCCGCTTTGACCCCGCGTGCCGAGATTGAGGGCGAGATCGGCGATACTACGGTCGGTCTTCAAGCCCGTCTGATGAGCCAGGCACTCCGTAAGCTCGCAGGCTCGCTCGCCAAATCTAAAACGACCTGCATCTTCATTAACCAGCTGCGCGAGAAGATCGGCGTCATGTTCGGCAACCCCGAGACCACGACGGGCGGCCGTGCCCTCAAGTTCTTCTCGTCGGTGCGCATTGATATTCGCCGCATCGACAGCATTAAGCTTAAGGACGAGGTTATCGGCAATCGCGTGCGTGCCAAGGTCGTTAAGAATAAGGTTGCCGCTCCGTTCCGCTCTGCCGAGTTCGACATCATGTACGGCACGGGTATCTCTAAGGAGGGCTCGATTCTGGACATGGCCGTCGAGTGCGGTATCTGCAAAAAGATGGGCTCTTGGTTTGCTTACGGTGAGGACAAGCTCGGTAATGGTCGCGAGGCCGCTAAGGCCTTCCTGCGCGAACACCCCGATTGTGCTGACGAGATCGAGCATAAAGTTCGCCTCGCCTGCGGCCTTGAATTCGATGACGATGCTCCGTCCGAGGTCGAGCTGACCGATCAGCCCGAAACTGAGGAGTTCGATGAGCTTTACGCCATCGATGGCTCCGCGATGCTCGATGATGACGACGAGTAACGGATGCCCTCATGTCGTATACGGTGACCGAGGCCACGGTCGTCTTTCCCGATAAGAAGGCGGCCTCCTCGTTCTCGAGTGGGTATGCATCAAAAAAGCCTTGCGCACATATCGACTGTGAACTCGAGGGCGGTTTTGAACGATCCATTTGGATTCCTGTTCGTGTCGCGCGCCTGTTTCTTAAAAATCGCCCCGAACTTCCCTGCGATTGGGATGAGTTTCGCGAGGCGGTGCAGCTCATTGAGCGTAAATGCGCGCTTACCATGGTGACTGAGATGCTGTCGCGCCGCGATCATGCCACCGGTGAGGTCCGTGATAAGTTGTCTCGCTATGGTTTTCGCGCGGACGCGATTGAATTCGCCGTTGAGCGTGCCACTGAGTATCGTTTTTTAGATGAGAGGCGCTTTTGTTCGTACTTTATCGAGGAACGCAAACGACGCGGCTGGGGACAGCGCAAGATTGAGACCGAGCTCAAGCGCCGCCATGTCGTACTCGATGATATCCCCGGCTATCCCGAGGATTATTTTGCCGTTGAGGACGACTTGGCTCGCGCGTCGGCTTTACTCGCGAAGCGTCGCGTTCCCGAGACACGTGGATTCGAAAAACTCGTCCGGTTTTTGATGGGTAAGGGCTTTTCGTACCACATCGCCGCCGATGCCGTTAAGGCGCGTCTCGATGCCGAACGTGAGGAATGTGCAGTTTAGACACATGTGTTTTGCGCACCTGCCGTTCACCGCCTTTTAGCCGCCGTGCTGGGTCCATTTATTTGACAGTTGTTGCGGTTCAACGTACGATAAACACTGTCATTTGCTTTGTGATATGTGCTCATCTTTGATGAGTTTGTTTATATGTTTATCTGTATCCGACCCGCATAAGCTGCGCCCATATTACTCAAATGTCGCGAGCCGTTCGTAAGGACGGTTCGCTTTGTTGTGTAACGAATCCATAAAAAGGAGTGAGCATGCCTATCATCGCAGCGCTCGTTGGCATTGTTTTGGGTGCCATCGCCGCCATTGCCTACATGCGCACCGCCAAGCAGGGTAGTCTTCACGAGGCCGACGAAAAGATCCAGTCGGCACACGCACAGGCTGAGTCCCTCATCGGTGATGCAAAGCGTCAGGCCGAGACCCTCAAAAAAGAGGCTCTGCTTGAGGCCAAGGAAGAGATTATCAAGAACAAGCAGGCTGCCGAGGCCGAGGACAAGCAGCGTAAGAGCGAGATTCGTACGCTCGAGAACCGCGTGATGCAGCGCGAGGAGTCTCTCGATCGCCGCAACGATGCCCTCGACAAGCGTGAGCATCAGCTGTCCAGCCAGGCTGGCCAGGTCGAGAAGCGCTCCCGCGAACTTGAGGAGCTCTGCGCCAAGCAGACCTCGGAGCTCGAGCGCATCGCCGACCTGACCCGCGAGGACGCTCACAAGGAGCTCCTCGATAAGGTGCGCGGCGAGGTTACCCACGAGGCTGCCACGATTATCCGTGAGTCCGAGCAGCAGGTTCGCGCCGAGTGCCACAAGACCGCTCAGGAGATCTTGTCCCTGGCTATTCAGCGCTGTGCCGCCGACCACACTGCCGAGGTCACCGTTACCTCTGTGCATATTCCCTCCGACGACCTGAAGGGTCGCATCATCGGCCGCGAGGGCCGCAACATCCGCACCTTCGAGCAGGTTTCCGGCGTCAACCTCGTGATCGATGATACGCCCGAGACTGTCGTGCTTTCGAGCTTCGATCCGGTCCGTCGCGAGACCGCGCGTGTCGCCCTCGAGAACCTTATTGCTGACGGCCGCATTCACCCTGCCCGCATCGAGGAGATGTATCACAAGGCCGCCGACTTGGTTCAGCAGCGCGTGCGCGAGGCTGGCGAACAGGCTGCCTTCGATACCGGTATCCACGACCTGCACCCCGAGATCGTTAAGACCCTGGGCGCTCTGCGCTACCGCACCTCGTTTGGTCAGAACGTGCTCCAGCATTCCCTTGAGGTTTCCGACCTGTGCGGCGTGATGGCTTCTGAGCTTGGCCTGGACGTTGTGACCGCCAAGCGTGCCGGCCTGCTGCACGATCTTGGCAAGGCTATCGACCATGACGTCGAGGGCCCGCATGCCGTTATCGGCGCCGAGCTCGCCCGTCGCTATGGCGAGAAGCCCGTTATCGTTCACGCTATCGAGGCTCACCACGCCGACGTCGACCCCAACACGGTGCTCGATGTTCTGGTCCAGGCTGCCGATGCCGTTTCTGCCTCTCGCCCCGGTGCCCGTCGCGAATCGGCCGAGAACTACATCAAGCGCCTTGAGAAGCTCGAGGAGATCGCCAACTCCCATGACGGCGTCGAGCGTACCTATGCCATGCAGGCTGGTCGCGAGGTCCACGTCATGGTTCAGCCGGACAAGATCTCCGATGCTCAGTCCACGGTCTTGGCTCATGACATCGCCCATCAGATCGAGGAAGAGATGGAGTATCCCGGTCAGGTGCGCGTCGTCGTGATTCGCGAGAGCCGCGCTGTCGATATCGCTAAATAACATGAACGACGCGAACGAGCTCATCTCATTTATCGCGTCGATGTCGGGGGAGGGCAACCTTCGCGTCGAGGAGAACCTTGGCGAGGGGTATGTCCGCCTCCGCGTTTCGGAGGCCGAACGGCGCCAGGCAAAGCACGACATTCAGCATGTCGAGGATATTGTCATCGAAATGCTGCGCAACGCTCGTGATGCCGGCGCCGACAAGGTCTATCTCGCCACGTCCAAGGAAGATGGCGTCCGTACGCTCGTCTTTCTGGATAACGGCTCGGGTGTGCCGCAGGATATGCAGGAGCGCATCTTCGATGCCCGCGTTACCTCCAAGCTCGAGAGCATGAAGATGGATCGTTGGGGCGTTCACGGTCGAGGCATGGCATTGTTCTCGATTAAGCAAAACACCGACGAGGCACGCGTTGTCGCGTCGGATGTTGACCTTGGCTCGGTCTTTAAAGTGAGCGTCGCTACCGACCGCCTTGGCGAGCGCGCCGATCAGTCCAGCTGGCCTCAGGCCGTGAAGGACGAGGACGGTCACTATGTCTGCGCCCGTGGCCCTCACAACATCATTCGCGCCGCCTGCGAGTTTGCCCTCGAGGAGCTGCGCGCCTGTGATGTCTATCTGGGGTCTCCGTCCGAGATCGCCGCGACGCTGCATGCGCAGGCCTCCAGCCGTCTCGATGCTTCTCGTCTTTTGTTTATCGACGACGAAGCCGAGCTTCCGGTGGTCGATCGCCTGAGTCTTGCTTCGGATGCGGAAGACTTTATCCGTATCTGTTCGGGTTTGGGCCTTGAGATGTCCGAGCGTACGGCGCATCGTATCTTGGCGGGCCAGATTAAGCCCGTTCGCGGTGTGACCGCACGCCTGCTTCGCGAGCGCGATTCGTCCTCACATGCGTCTGCTCCGGTTGATCTTGCCAAGGACCGTCGCGGGCTGCGTATCGCCAAGGACGACATGGCGCAGTTCTCGCGAGCCGTCGAGCGTGACTTTAACGACCTTGCATCGCGGTACTATCTCAACCTTTGCGGCGACCCCAAGATTCGTGTTTCGCGTGATCGTATCACCGTGACGTTCGATCTTGCCAAAGAGGAATAGCATCTTTACCGAGTCCGTTCGGTACGATACAGTTATTGCAGTTAAAACGTACTTTTAAACGCAGGAGTTTCTTCATGGATTGCCTGAAGGTATCAAGCAAATCATCGCCCGCGTCCGTTGCCGGCGCCATTGCCGGCATGGTCAAAGATGGTGTTCCCGTCAATATTCAGTGTGTTGGCGCGGGTGCCGTCAACCAGGCCATTAAGGCTGTGGCTATCGCGCGCGGCTTTTTGATTCCGACCGGGTTTGATATTTCCTGCGCGCCGGTGTTCTCCGACATCCTCATCAACGGGGAGTCGCGCACGGCCATCCGTCTTTCTATTTACGTTCATCAGATTAATCGAGCTGCCATGGATAACGTTGTGATGGACGACGTTAAGCCTGTGGCATAGAGTTTTTACTCTTTGCCCGCCCTCTTTGATTCCGCCTATTCCACCTCGTTAGGACTTATACACATGGACCAGGGTTCCGTACGCGATATTCTTGCCGGTAAAACCTACTTCATCCGCACCTTTGGCTGCCAGATGAATCAGCATGACTCCGAGCGCGTGAGTGGCCTGCTCGACTCGTATGGCTGCCTTATGGCGCTCGATCCGGAGCATGCTGACATTGTCGTGTTCATGACGTGCTGCGTACGTGAGGCCGCTGACACCCGTCTGTACGGTCAGTGCAACTCTTGTAAGAGCCTTCCGCCTTCGCCTTCGGGCAAGCGCGTGGTCGCCGTGGGCGGCTGCATCGCGCAGCGTGACGGCGAGGGTCTGCTCACCAATGTCGATAACGTTAATGTTATCTTTGGCACGCATTCCATCGCGCATGTGGCCGAGCTCATTGCCGAGGCATTCTTGGACGGCAAGCGCCATATTCGCACCAACGAGCACGAGGACACGGATGCGATGAGCATGCCGTGGCATCGCGAGACCCAGTATCACGCCTGGGTCCCCATTATGACGGGCTGTAATAACTTCTGCACCTATTGCATCGTGCCGTATGTGCGCGGTCGCGAAAAGAGCCGTCCTTTCGAGGAGATTGTCGACGAGGTAACCGGTCTAGTACGCCAGGGCGTGCGTGAGGTCACGCTGCTGGGTCAAAACGTCAACTCCTATGGTCGCGACCTGTTTGGCAAGCCGCGCTTTGCCGACCTGTTGCGTGCCGTGGGCGATACGGGTGTAGAGCGTATCTTTTTTACTTCCTCGCACCCCAAAGATCTGCTGCCCGAGACTATCGACGCTATGGCCGAGACGCCTGCCGTCATGCCGCAGTTGCACCTGGCAGTTCAGTCGGGCTCGACGCGCATCCTTAAAGAGATGAACCGTCGCTATACGCGCGAGGATTATCTGGGGCTTGTCGATCGCATCCGCAATCGCATGCCCGATATCGCGCTTTCGACCGATATCATCGTGGGCTTCCCCGGCGAGACCGAGGAAGACTTTGAGCAGACGCTCTCGCTTGCTGAGACGGTCCGTTATGCTCAGGCCTATACGTTTATCTATTCCAAGCGCGCCGGTACTCCGGCAGCCGAGATTGACGATCCCACGCCTCATGAGGTGATTCTTGAGCGCTTCAACCGTCTGGTGAAGGTTATCGAGACCACTGCGCACGAGTATAACCAGGGTGAGCTCCACACCGTCGTGCCGGCGCTTATTGAGGGTACGAGCAAAAAGAATGACGCGGTGCTGTTGGGCAAGAGTCCTAAGAATCAGACCGTTCATGCACCGATTCCTGAGGGCTACAGCATCAATCAGTTGATTGGCAAGATTGTCGATGTTGACATCGATGTTGCCAAGACGTGGTATCTGTCCGGATCCGTTGTGGGCGAGCCGCGCTAATGATTTCTCACGGGGCAAGCCTTTCTGCCGTTGCGATTGTCGGTCCGACCGCGGTTGGTAAAAGTGATGTCGCAGATCGTTTAGCGGCTCGTCTTTCGTCCGAAGTGCTGTCGTGTGACGCGATGCAAATCTATAGAGGCATGGATATCGGCACTGCCAAGATGGCACCAGGGGAATGCACGGCGCCTCTACGCCTGGTTGATATTGTTGAACCGGGCGTTGCATATTCTGCAGCGTTGTATCAGGCAGACGCTCGCGTACATGTTGAGCGCTTGCTGGGCGAGGACCGCCTACCGGTGTTTTGCGGGGGTACGGGCTTGTATCTCAAGGCGGCCCTGGATGAGATGGATTTTCCCTCGGGCGAACTTGAGGACGATCGCCGCGCGGGGTATCAGGAGCTTGCCGAGCGCATTGGCGAGGAAGCGCTGCACGCGCTGCTTGCCGAGCGTGACCCCGAGTCCGCCGCGGTCATCCACCCCCATAATGTTCGTCGCGTGATTCGCGCGCTGGAAATGCACGATGATGGCGTTTCCTACGCGCAGCAAAAGTCGCAGTTTAGTGTTCCGCGCGAGCATTATCACGCTCTGTGGTTTGGATTGATGCGTAATCGCGAGGCGCTTTACGAGCGAATTAACCTACGCGTCGATCTGATGTTTGAGCAGGGTCTTGTTGATGAGGTCCGTGGTCTTATGGACCAGGGGCTGAGAGATGCCCTGACTTCGATGCAGGCGATTGGCTATAAAGAGATTATCGATGCCTTTGACGGCGTGATTTCCATGGATGAGGCTCGCGAACTCATCAAGATGCGTTCGCGTCGCTATGCCAAGCGTCAGCTTTCGTGGTTTAAACGCGATGACCGCATCGTGTGGTTCGACATGGACGAGTTTACGATCGATGAGGTCGTTGAGGATATCCTTCACCGTATCGAGGCGGCCTAATGGCTCGATTTCCCCTCGTTCCCACGGCGCCTGAGCCCGAACGTGCCGTTCTTGTCGGAGTTGAGTGGCGCGATAACGCCTGGCCGCTCGATCGTTCGCTTGACGAGCTTGAGCGCCTGGCCCATACGGCTGGCGCCCAGTGCGTGGCGCGTTTGTCACAGCGTCTGGTTAAGCCGTATCCAAAATCGTTTATCGGCTCCGGTAAGGTTGAGGAGCTTTGCGGGCTCGTGCATCGTATGGATGTCGATGTTGTTATCTTCGATGACGATTTAACGCCCTCGCAGCAGTCGTATCTTGAGAAAGCCGTGGGCGAACCGGTTAAGATTATCGACCGCACGGCGTTGATTCTCGATATCTTTGGCCTGCACGCTCAGACCCGTGAGGGCCGCCTGCAGGTGCAGCTAGCCCAATTGCAGTATCTGTTGCCCCGCTTGCGCGGTATGTGGAGCCATCTTGCTAAAGAGCAGACACGCGGTGGCATTGGCTCGCGCTTTGGCCAGGGCGAAAGCCAGCTCGAGGTTGACCGACGTTTGATTCGCAACAAGATTGCCGCGCTTCGTCGTGAGCTTAAGCAGGTCGAACAGCGTCGCGATGTCCAGTCAAAGAGTCGTATCGAGTCGCCGGCGTTTCGCGTTGCCCTAGCCGGTTATACCAATGCCGGTAAGTCGACGTTGCTCAATCGCCTGACCGGGTCCACGGTGCTTTCTCAGGACAAATTGTTCGCCACGCTCGATCCGACGACGCGCTCGTATCGCTTGCCCGGTGGTCGTGGTATGACCATTACCGATACCGTTGGCTTTATTCAAAAGCTACCGCATGGTCTCGTTGATGCCTTTAAGTCCACGCTGTCTGAGGTTCTTGGTGCCGACCTGATCCTCAAAGTTGTGGATGCCTCTGACGAGGACTACGAGCGCCAACTCGAGGCAGTCGATCGCGTTCTTGACGAAATCGGTGCCGGTGAGCGTTTGACGCTTACGGTGTTCAATAAAATTGACCTACTCGATAGCGTTGATCGATTGAGTTTCCGTCGTCGCTATCCCGAGGCCGTGCTGTTCTCGGCCCAGACGGGCGAGGGGCTCGACGATCTCGTCGACCGTATTGCTCGTGAGGCAGCTGCCACCGATGTGTTGCTCTCCGCTGATATCCCGTATCGCGAGGGTGCTCTCATCACGCTGGTGCATGAGCAGGGAACCCTTCTGCATGAGGAATATCTAGAGGACGGCGTTCGCATTGTGGCAAAGATGCCGGCTCGAATCGCGCCGCGTCTTGAGCGCTATCGTACGGAATAAACGAGCTCTAGCACGCCTAGAATGACAGGCTGATGGAGCAGGTAGAACGGTAAGGCATGCCGACCGAGGACTGCGAGTTCCGGGATGGGATTGGCGTATGCCCATGCTGGCGCTTCAAGGCTTGATGCTTGTGCTGCTTGGGCAGCAAAAAAGCCGGTAAGGTACATAAAGACAAACGGAATGAGCGGATAGTAGTCTCCCGAAACAAAACCCGGGCCCGGGAATCCAAGCCATGCCAGGTAGGGGAGTGGGTAGACCGCTTTTGGAATGCCCCAGGTTAGGGCAAAAAGAACAAGGCACGCTGCGATGCCCCACGAGCCCGGTATTTTTTGAAGTAACGGACGGGTGAGTGCAACCACCGCGGTGCACGCCGCCATGCAATAAATGATGCCAAAGTTTACCGAATCGTCGACTGATACCAGTGTAGTTGCAATCCATACGACCAAAGCTGCGGCCGCGTACTTGAGGGCGCGCTTACGTTATTACGCGAGAGCGTGCACATCCAACCGGCGATAAACAAAAATACCCAGCTGATACTTGCGCGCCAGATATCCTGGAAAACCGTTTCGGTAAACCATGGCATATCCCATCCATATAGGTAGGCCAAATCGTAGCAGGCGTGAAAACCTGCCATCGACAGCATCGTAAACCCGCGGACGGTATCAAATATGGTGATGCGTTTTTGCATTACGAGAACCGGCGCATTAATCCGACAACCTTACCCAAAATAACGGGGTTCGTCGCATAGATGGGCTCCATAGTGTCGTTCTCGGGCTGCAGGCGCACGCGCCCCTGCTCCTTGTAGAACGTCTTGACAGTCGCCGAGCCATCGATCATAGCCACGACGATTTCGCCGTTCATCGCGCTCTTTTGCTCGCGAACGATAATGTAGTCACCGTTGTAGATGCCGACATTGATCATTGAGCTGCCGTGCACTTCAAGGATAAAGGAGCCCTGGTCTGTGGCGATTTCGGTCGGGATGGTAAAGGTGTCCTCGATATTTTGTTCGGCTAGAATGGGAATCCCAGCCGCGACGCGACCGACGAGCGGCAGCGAGACCGTTCCGCGGGGCGCCGTGGGTTCATCGGATTTGGAAATCGAGACAGAGGATCCGTCCTCATCAAAGAGCTCTAGGGCGCGAGGCTTGGTGGCATCGCGCTTGAGCAGTCCTCGAGCCTCCAGGGCAGAGAGATGAGCATGCACCGTGCTGGGGGAGGAGAGGCCTACGGCCGATGCCATCTCGCGCACACTGGGCGGATAGCCCTTCTCCTGCTGATATTCCTTGATGAAGTCGTAAATCTGCTGCTGACGCTTGGTAATTTTGCGAGCCATCAGGGGATCCTCTCTGCCAATGTCAAACAAATGTTCGATTTTTGCTTGACAGGAACAACTGTTCGAAGATAATAATAACCGAACATTCGTTCTCGCGCTAGACATTTTTGTCCGCGCGGCTTGATAAAAATGTTCTCAGCAAAACACGCGAGAGGAGAACATGATGAACGCAACGGATATGGTCCAGGGTAACCTCGCCCTTAAGCTCGAGGCGCCTGCGGCGCCGGCTTTCACGGTTGTCAAAGGCGGCCGGTCTGGTTTCCAAACACTGCCTGGTAAGCCCGTCCGCAGCCAGTGCGTCGCCACGACTTCGGCCCCCGTTGCCCTAAAGGTCTCGACGATTGTCGCCCTGGCCGTTGCGCTCACGCTTTTCTTTGTACTTGCTACCTCGATCTTCAGCGCTCGTCACGCCGCATATGCCGAGTCGGTATCCAACGTTACCTACGAGACCGTCCGTGTTCAGTCTGGCGATTCCTTGTGGTCGCTTGCCCAGGAGCATCCGATTGACGGTCTTTCCACACAGGAGACCTCTGAGATGATTCGCAACGTCAATCACCTGGAGCATGGCTCGCTCGATGCCGGTGCGCATCTTAAAGTTCCCGCACGTTCCTAAGATTTAAGTACCGTCGCATGGTACCCTTGTAATCGTTTTAGAGGAGGTACCATGCGCTGTCCCAAATGCGGCAAGGCACATACCCGCGTCGTTGATTCCCGTATGCAGGAATCTAATAACACCATCAAGCGCCGTCGCGAATGCTGCTCATGCAATTATCGCTTTACGACATTTGAGCGTTGTGAAGACCCTATCGAGGTCATTAAGTCAGACGGATCCAAGCAACGGTTCGATCGCAATAAGCTGCTGGTCGGTTTGATGCGCGCCACGATCAAGCGTGATATCGACACTAAAAAGCTCAACGAGATCATTGACGATATAGAGGTCGAGCTTCGCTCCCGTACGCTCACGGCCGTTACGTCCCATGAGTTGGGCGATATGGTTCTTAAGCGGTTGGCCAAGATCGATAAAGTGGCCTACATCCGCTTTGCCTCGGTCTATCGCGACTTCAAGGATGTCGATGAGTTTCTGCAAGAGCTCGACAAGCTAAGGTGATTTCATGTCCAACATTACCGTTAACATTAAGCGTCTCGACCCAACCGTCGAACTTCCCAAATACGCCCATCCTACGGATGCCGGCCTGGACCTGCGTTCCAACGAGGATTGCATTCTGAAGCCCTTTGAGCGTCGTCTGGTCTCCACGGGCCTCGCTATCGCCCTGCCCGACGGCTACGCCGGCTTCGTCCAGCCCCGCAGCGGCTTGGCCATCAAGCAGGGCCTGTCTATAGTTAACACGCCGGGCCTCATCGACGCCCACTACCGAGGAGAACTCAAGGTTATCCTCATCAACCTGGATCCCACCAACAATATCCAAATCAACAAAGGCGACCGCATAGCCCAACTCGTCATCCAAGAAGTCCCCACGGTCAACCTCATGGAAGTAGAAGAACTAGACGAAACCGACCGAGGCAAAGGAGGCTTCGGCTCCAGCGGCGTCGCCTAGGGGCGCTCGTATCCCTCCCGCCCGCCTCTCACACATATCATTCCATGCTCAAACATTCTCGCTTCGC
>URXE01000003.1 GCA_900551815.1 uncultured Collinsella sp. | reverse complement strand
ACCGCAGGAAGCTTGGATACGCCTAGGCGCGGTCCAAGAAATCGTCCGCACCCCCAAAGGCCTAATTAATCCCTATTTCACCGCAAGTTTTGATCAGTTGTTGGGATTACTTCACCTCGACGGGTGCGGCGCCGGGGTAGCGGTCCTCAAAGTCCAGACGGTATTTGTTGTCGTTGGTGCCCGCTACGTTGTCGCGCGCCAGCGGCGCCACGATCTCGTCCTTGTGGTTGGCGGGGCTGGAGTACTCAAGGCTGATCTCCCAGGCATCGCAAATCACGTCGATGCGGTTCTCCAGATCGTCGTAGAGCGTGATGATGTCTTTCCACGAGCTGTAGTTCTGCGAGTCGATGGGAACGTCCAGGTCCTCGACCTCGTCCTTCAGGTCGCCGATCTGATCCTCGAGCTCCTCGGCGGCATCGCTGGCCGACTGACGCGAGCTGCGGTCATCCTTGAGGTAGTACGTGTTAAACGTGGTGGCGCAGTCGCGAACTTGCTGATCAAGATCGGAGAGCCTGCTGTAGTAGGAGCTCAGCTGGTCGTAGACGTTCTGCTCGCTGATGGTGGCGGCATCGTGGGCGTCATCGTCATCATCATCGTCAAGCTTGTTGGGGTCGCCCTTTACGGACACATCGTCGTCATCGTGGTCGATCTTGACCTTCTCGATGGTTGTGCCCTTGGAATCGTCGGCGTTCTTGTTGAACGGTCCGATCATAAAGAACACGACCAGCGCGATAATCACGACGACCAGTACGGCGATGATGCCGATAAACAGAGCGTTGTTGTTTTTGGGCGCGGCGGGGGCGCCGGCCTGCGGGGCGGCGGTCGGTATGGGCTGCTGCGGCGCGGAGCCGGCTGGCGCCGCCCATTGCTGCGTCGTGCCGACTTCGGGCTGGGAAGCGGGTGCGGGTTGATGGGCGGACTGCACGGTCACGTCCGCCTGCGCATTCTCTTGCGACTGAGAGGCCTGGCCATCATCGGTTACCGGCGTTCCGCAGCTGGTGCAAAAACGCTCGTCGTCATTCAGAAGCTTGCCGCAATGGGTACAAAACCGGGGCATGATGGTTCCTTCCATTCGATGTGTTGGCTAGATTATAAGGTGGTTCAGGTGCGGTTGGGCCGCGCCGACCCAACTGGTTGTGTGAGGATGGTCGTGCCGCACAAGCCCTGTCGCATGCGTCACAATGAGTGCGGCGTGCTGGGTGTCCGGTGCAACCGTTTATCGACGGCTCGGTAGAATGCGATGGTGGGGAGTGAGTCTGTGTACTGCGGCGAGCAAGGTCGGGGTGACGGCGACAACGTGGAGGCGTTCCGGTTCACGCCGGGGGATGTACCCCTCGCTGCGCGCGATTGCTCGCGTCGAGTGTTTTGTGCCGGGGTGTTGACCGGAGCGCTTGCCTCGGTGATGAGTCTCGGCGGTTGTGCCGCGCGCCGCAACGAGGCTGAGGGCTCCGCTGTCTCTGTCAAACAAAAAGCGAATCATCCGTCCGCTCAAAAGACGGAAGCTGTCGCCCGGGCTTCTTGGATTGCCGGCCTTCAGCAAGATATCGAAGCCCTTGTCGAGCCGTATGGTGGGTCTACCTCGGTCTATGCTGTGGCGCTTGATCCTCAAACGTTCGCGTCGCTCGATGGTGAAGTCGCTGTGGCGCCGGACGCGCGACATGTGGCGGCAAGCATCATCAAGCTTCCCGTTCTCGCTTGTGCGCTCGAGACCGTGGCGGCGGGCGAGCTGTCCCTCGACGAGCAGATAACGGTAGCGCAACAGGATATCGTGGGTGGCAGCGGCAACATTCAGTCGCGCGGCGCGGGTGTGTCGTACAGTATTGACGAGCTACTGCACGCCATGATCGCCCAGAGCGATAACGTGGCAGCGAACCTTGTTATCGGCAGGCTTGGCATGGATACGGTCAACGAAACGTGTGCCGCATTGGGACTGACCCAGACCGTGCTAGCTCGTTTGATGATGGACACCGAGGCCCAGGCACAAGGTCGCGAGAACTATACGAGCGCCCGTGATGCTGCGGCTGTGTTGCAGCGACTGACGGCGGGGACAATCGCGACGCCCGAGCTGTGCGAGCGAGCGCGCGGATATCTGCTGGCGCAGGAAGACGCGCGTGGTATTGTCGAGGGCGTTCCCGGCGGCGTTTTGGTCGCGCACAAAACGGGCAGCCTGGCGAATGCTCAGCACGATGTCGCAATCGTCTACGCCGAGCGCCCTTACGTGCTGGCAATCCTCACCCAAGACCTCGAACGCGAACGGGCCCTAGCCCTCGAGCGCGATATTTCCTTCGCCATCAACGCTCGCGCCCACTCCTAACTTGCGGTGAAATAGGGATTGTATTTGCTGCTAGAAGGCGTATTCAGTCCCTATTTCACCGCAACTTAGAGGGTCGGCAGTTAGGGACATTCCTTTTCGGCCGGCACTTTAGGAACGTCCCTAACTGCCGCCTAGCGACCAGGTCGTATTTGGGGCGCGCCGGACGCTGGGGTATCATGGCTTGGTTGCTATAACTTGCACTTTCGCGCCTTGTGGGAAGGGGATGCGCCCATGGCTTTTGAGCCCGCTCAACATAGCTTTATCACGCTCGAGGGCGTCGACGGCGCCGGCAAGTCCACGCAGGCGCGCCTGCTTGTCCGTACGCTCGAGCTCGCTGGCTACCAGGTTGTGAGCCTGCGCGAGCCGGGCGGCACCGCCATCAGCGAGAAGATCCGCGCCCTGCTGCTCGACCCCGCCAATACGGCGATGGGCGACACCTGCGAGCTACTGCTCTACGAGGCCGCGCGTGCCCAGCTGGTGTACGAGGTCATCGCACCTGCCCTCGCTGCCGGCAAGGTGGTCCTGTGCGACCGTTTCTACGATTCCACGACCTGCTATCAGGCGTTTGCCGATGGCCTTGACCGTCAGATGGTTCGCGATGCCAACAACCTGGCTGTCGCCGGTACGCATCCGGCGCTTACGCTCGTCTATCACATCACGCCCGAGCAGGCGGCGCTGCGCATGGCCGCCCGTGGTGCGGCCGATCGTATGGAGGCCAAGGGCATGACCTTCCAGGAGCGCGTCTATCAGGGATTTTGTGCCATTGCTGCCGAGGAGCCAGACCGCGTGAAGCTGATCGACGCCACTGCGTCGATCGCAGACGTCTTCGCGCAGACGGTCGAGCTGGTTCGCGCGTACGGTCTCGACATTCCCCAAGATGCCGTCGCCGCCGCACTTGCCCAGGAGGCTGAGTAACATGGCCCCCGCGCAGACAAGCCTGCTGGCCAAGCTCGACACCCAACAGCGCGTGCGCGACTTTTTGACCAATGCCGTCACTAGCGGTCGCGCATCGCACGCCTACCTGTTTTTGGGCGCGCCCGGCGCCGGTAAGCTCGACGCCGCATGGGCGCTTGCCCAGGCCTTTCTGTGCGAGCGGGACGGCTGTGGCTCGTGCGACAGCTGCGCGCGCGTCGCGCGCCATACGCATCCCGACGTGCACTATTACACCCCCGAAAGCGCCACGGGCTACCTCATCGCGCAGACCCGCGAGCTGCTCGACGACGTGCCCTTGGCGCCTATCCGCGCCAAGGCAAAGGTCTACATCATCGACCGTGCCGAACAGCTGCGCGCCAACACCGCCAATGCGCTGCTCAAAACGCTCGAGGAACCGCCCGAGGGCGTCATGTTCATCCTGTTGGGCACCTCGGCCGACGTGATGCTGCCCACCATCGTGAGCCGCTGCCAGTGCGTACCGTTTCGGCTGGTGTCGCCCACTGTGGCCGCGCAGGCCGTGAGCCGCGCCACCGGTCAGGATCCCGCGCGCTGCCGTATGGCCGTCGCTGTGGCGGGAAGCCCCACGCGTGGTATCGAGTTCCTCAAGAGCGCCGAGCGCCAGGACGCCCGTCGCCAGATGGTCCGTGCCATCGACTCGCTCATTGCCGCCGACGAGGCCGACGTGCTCAGCCGCGCCAAGTCACTCATTGTCGCCGTCAAGGCGCCGCTCGCCGAGGTCAAGTCCACGCAGGAAAAGGTGCTCGAGCAAAATGCCGACTACCTGTCGCGTGGAGCATTGAAGCAGCTTGAGGACCGCAACAAGCGCGAACTCAACGCGCGCGAGCGTTCGGGTATCATGGAAGCGCTGGCGAGCGCGCGGACGCTCATGCGCGACGTGCTGCTGACGCTTCAGGATGAGGCGGCCGACGTCGTGAACGAGGACGTGCGCGACACGATCGGGCGGCTTGCCGCCGCGACCAATGTTGCGGGTGCCACCCGGGCGCTCGAGGCGGTTACCACCGCTGAGCGCAACATCGCCAGAAACGTTACTCCCCAGCTGGCCATTGAGGTCATGCTGTTCGATATCAGGAAGGCACTGAAATGCCGTTAGTCGTACCCGTTAAGTTTACCTATGCCTCGCGCGACCTGTGGTTCGACCCGCAGGATCTGGATATCCTCGAGGCCGATTATGCCATTTGTTCTACCGAGCGCGGAACCGAGATCGGCCTGGTCACGGCCGATCCCTTCGAGGTGCCGCTCGACGAAATCGGTCAGCCGCTCAAGCCCGTGTTGCGCGTAGCGAGCGACATCGACCTGCAGCTTGCCGATGACCTGGCTATCCAGGGTGACGAGGCCATGGTCGACTTCCGCCGCCTGGTCAAGGAGCTCGACCTCGAGATGAAGCCGGTCGGCGTCGAGTACCTGTTTGGCGGCGAGAAGGCCGTGTTCTACTTTGCGGCCGAGGAGCGCGTCGATTTCCGTCAACTCGTCAAGGACCTGTCCTCGACGCTGCACATTCGCGTCGACATGCGCCAGATCGGTGTGCGCGACGAGACTCGCCTGGTGGGCGGCTATGCCCAGTGCGGCCAGGAGCTCTGTTGCACGCGCTTTGGCGGACAGTTTGAGCCGGTTTCGATCCGCATGGCAAAAGAGCAGGACCTGCCGCTCAACTCGTCCAAAATTAGCGGCGTCTGCGGCCGCCTGATGTGCTGCCTGCGCTACGAGTTCGAGGCGTACAAGGACTTTAAGAGCCGCGCGCCCAAAAAGAAGACGCTTATCGATACGCCGCTTGGCAAGGCGCGCATCCAGGAATATGACACGCCGCGTGAGCAGCTGGTGTTGCGCCTGGAGAGCGGCAAAGTCTTTAAGGTCAACCTGGCCGACATGACCTGCTCTGAGGGCTGCAAAAAGAAGGCTGCCGAGCAGGGCTGCAACTGCCGCCCCGACTGCGTGACGCGCGATGTGCTCGAGCGTATCGAGTCGCCCGAGATGCGCCTGGCGCTTATGGAGCTCGACCGCGAGAACGGCGTCGACGTGGGCGATGGCCTGTCGAGCGCCGACCGTCTGGCCGGCACGTCGATGCCCAAGCGCCGCCGTCGCGATGCGGACGCCGATACCCGTGCCGGTCAGAGCCAGGGCGAGGGTCGCGGCCGCGGTAAGGGTCGCGGCAAGGCCGAGGTGCCCGAGGCCGAGGAGGCTGCCGGTGGACGCCGCCGCCGCAAGCGCTCGGGTTCGGGCGATGCCGGCGAGGCTGCTCCCGCAGGCAAGAATTCCTCCCGCGAGCGCGAGCCCCAGCAGCCTCAGCAGCAAAACCGCGGCGGTGGCATGAATCCCACGCGCCGTCGCCGCCGCCATTTGTCGAGCGAGGAGCGCGAGGACGCCTTCCGCGCCGCAGCCGCTCGCGAAGCCGGTGCCGCCCCCAAGGGTGGTTCGGGTTCCGATACGCCTGCCGGCAAGGGCGGCAAGCAGCGCAACGATGACGAGCGCGCCCCGCGTCCGCGTCGTCGCCATTCCTCGGGCACGCAGCAAAAGCCCTCGGTGCCCTCCGTGGCCGATCAGGTCTCGGATGGTGAGGTCAAGGTCACGCGCCGTCGCCCCGGAGATGGCGGAGGGGCGGCCGCCAAGGCCGCGCGCGGCGCTGCTCGCGACGAGCGCGAGTCGCGCGAAGATCGTGGTGGCGAGGGTTCGGCCGACCAGGGCCAGAAGCGCCGTCGCCGTCGTCGTTCCCGCAAGCCGCGTCAAGATGGCGGTGAGGGCTCGACCCAAAACTCGTCCGCACCGCAACCGCCCACCGGCGAATAGCGCCCGCAAACGGATTTAACCCGCCTGGCCCCAAACGCGTCGGGGTACCATAGCGCTGAATCAACAACCCTCCCTGCGACCGAACGTAGGGAGGGTTGTGTCGTGAAGAGACATTTGAATGTGTTGGGATGCCTGCAAGGTGCCGACATCCTACCGTTTGCGGATGAATTGCTACCGTTTGCCGAGCGGGCGGCGCACGAGGCGCTTGAGGCGTTGTCGCCCACGCGATGCGGCGGCTGCGAGCGCTCCGGCGCGCTTATTTGCCAAGACTGCTTGGCGGCGCTTGCGCTCATCGACTCGCGGCATAGCTGCACTCGATGCGGCGCCCCGTTTGGAGACTTGCTGTGCACCGAGTGCTCGGTCGAGGGTACGTCCTCGGCGATGGCCGAAGCTCTCGACCGGTGCCTGGCATGTGCCGTTTACACGCACCCGCTGCCGCGGATCATTAAAGCGTACAAAGACGCGGGCGAGCGACGCCTGGCGCCGTATCTGGCAGAGCTGCTATACGATACCGCCTTACATGCCCAGGTCGCGGCACCCGAACGCTTAGGCGGTGTGTTGTCCGGTGCCGATGCGGTGGTGTTTGTGCCCGCGACGGCGGCGGCGTTTCGGCGACGCGGCTTCGATCATATGGAAGCCATCGCGCGCCCATTTTGCGAGCTGTCGGGTGTTCCGCTGCTCGACGCCCTCGTTAAGTACGGCCATGGCGACCAGCGTGAACTCGGTCGTGAAGAACGCCGTGAACGCGCCCGAGGCATGTACGAGACCGTTGAGGACGTGCGGGGCCGCCGCCTGCTGCTTATCGACGACGTTATCACCACGGGTGCGACGATGGCAGCGGCTTCGGCGGAACTCAAGCGCGCCGGTGCCGCGGCCGTTGATGGCCTTGCTATCGCACGCGTTTGGTAGGGGTGATTCGTGTGGCGGTAACAATCAGGCAGTGCAACAAACCGACAAAAGAGCAGCTAGCGGCTTCCGTGATCCTGACGGGCGCCTCGGCGTTGCGTATGATTCGAGCCGAGCGCCGGCAGATGGGCTACATCGGCTGGAAGGACCTTGAGCCCGAGGAGGAGCGCCGCGTGCTGTGCACGTCATCGCCTTCGACCGAGGATATTTATCTTTCCGACCTGGTGCGAATTGGAGCCAAAAGCGGCGAGGTGCAAGAAGATCTGTGCTTGCTGGTGGAATCTGCGGCGCAGCGCCGCCGCATGCCTGGCGTGGGCTGGTCCGTGTGTTCCGGGTTGCCTGCCGGCTCGATTCTAGAGGTGGAACCGGGGGTGTACAGCCTATCTCCCGAGGCCCTTTGTGTTGCCGTCGCCCGCGAGGTCGGCTGTATCCAGGCGTTTGCCCTGGCCCAGGAACTGTGTTCCAAGATTTCACTGAGCGATCGCGGGAAGTATCTACCTCCCTATACCTCGCCTGTTGCGAATAGACTTGCAAAGGACAAGGACCAACCGGCAGACGTGGGCTATTTTGAAGTCGAGCCGGTGCTGACGCCCGATCGCCTGGCAGATTACCTCGCGGCATGTAAGGGGAGTGCGGCCAAACAACTGCGACGGCTGTGCCCCTACCTGTCAGAAAACCTGCGCTCACCCATGGAGTGCATCATGCTCGCTCTGTTTTCGCTTCCGTTTTCCTATGGCGGATTTGCCTGCGGTCCCTTTAAGACCGACTACAAGATCGAGTTCGATGACCGCGCGCAGGCAATCTCGGGGATGCCGCATGCAGTTTGCGATGCGTATCAGGAAACAGCCCGGTTTGACCTGGAATACAACGGTGAGCTGGGCCATTCTTTCCGGAAGGGACGTATCCATGATGAAAAACGCAACACGGGCTTGATTACTATGGGAATCGAGGTCGCGACGGTCAACAACGAAATGCTCTGTGACATGGAAGCGATGGAAGCGCTCGCATGGCGCATCCACCAGCGTATGCGAAAGCGGTACCGGAATCGTGTCGATGCCCGCAGAAAGAAGCAAGAGGCGTTGCTTAACACGCTGCGGGCGTGTTTTGGGCTTAAGCCGGTCTAATTCGCGTCGAAAATAGGGGGTTAATCATATGCCCTGGCCAAAATATGGCAAATATGAGTACTGTCACTAAATCAGTAACAGCAAAATCAAGGAATTTAGGACTCGGAGGCGTCGTAAAGTAAGAAGATAATAAACAAATGTAGAATAACTAAGCATCAGGTTGGCGACACTGAGCGCAAAATCTGTCCGAGAGGCCAAAATTGTCTGCTACTAAATTGGTAACAGTACTCATATTTGCTATTTTTTGGCCGCGGCACCCTGAGACGGGCGCCCCGGAGCTCCCCGTAGGGGAGCTCCGGGCTTCATGGGAACACGCACGGTCCGCTCCGACCTGCAAAATCTGTGCTCACGGTGCGAATGACGCCCCTAACCTTAAACTTTAGCTTGAACTTAGCTATAATGCGCTACGTTCCTGCCAGGCTGTGGTTGCGGACGGACGAAATGTCCATCCTAGTCCAAGACAGACGCGGTCAAAGGGATCCACGTAAGCGACCGCGTGCGCGCGGCGCGATCATGGCGCGTCCTAGATGTAAGCCGCACCGTCCGTTCTACTTTCTTTGGGGCAATACCGCCTCGCGGGCGAGCGGGCCAGTCGTGAAGGTGGTTACGGCCTCCCGAGCAAACACCCCGGTGCGCAAGTGTGGGGTCAAATACCAGGTCAGCTGGTGGGAACAACCCGTTATTCCGCGCAACGCACGGATTGTATACGACACAGAAGGCAGGGTAGTGGACATGGTGAGGGGCAGCTTGATGCATGCGGCTCGGTTAGGTGCTGGGACCGCGGCGGTCATTGCCGTATTGGGTTTGAGCGGATGCGCGTTCAACCCACTGTCCACGTTCACGACGCCCACGATTGACCAGATCGAGCGCGAGACCGTCACGCCGGCGGTGTCGGACGATGCCCTGGTCACTCCAGGTACCCTGACGGTTGCCCTCGATACCTCCGATGCCCCGCAGGCCATGCAGGGCGCCGATGGTAACCTCACGGGCTACGCGGTCGATGCTGCCCGCGCCCTTGCAAGCCGTATGGGCCTTAAGGTTGCCTTCGTCGATGCGTCTTCTGCCGATTCCGCGCTTGGCGACAAAAAGGCCGACATCTTCATTGGCGACATCAATTCCACGGATGGTGACATCAGCACGCTTGGTACGTGCCTGTACGACGCTGCGGCAGTGTTTGGGAAGACGAGCGACGGCGAGTCGCTGAGCGTTTCTACCGAAACGCTTAACACCGCTACCCTGGGCGTTCAGACCTCCTCGGCCTCGCAGGAAGCGCTCGCCAAGCAGAGCATCACGGCCAACCAAAAGACCTTCTCCAACATCAACGAGTGCTTTGAGGCGCTCGAGTCCGGCGAGATCGACTACGTGATTTGCGACTCCACGGCCGGCGGCTACCTTGCGCGCCTGATGAGCCAGATCTCTTACGTCGGCGCGCTCGAGACACCCTCGACGCTCGGCGTCGCGGGCCTCGCGGCCAACGATGAGCTATGCCGTGCCGTGAGCGATGCCCTCGACGGTATCACGGTCGATGGCACGCTCGAGGCGGTCCACTCCGTCTGGTATGGCACGATGCCCTATGACCTCACCACCAAGACGGTCTCGGGCGCCGACGTGCAGTCGACCGACACCGGATTCAGCGAGTCCGGATCCTCTGATTCGAACAGCGAGGGTGCAACCTCCGAGGATAAATCGTCCAGCCAGGAGGGCACTATCACCGACGACGACATTAACAAGCTCAATAGCTAGTTATTGCTAGGGGTGGCGTCTCCTATGCGCTAGGAGAGATGCCTCTTCACGGTTTCAACACGCACTGCCGGGCTTCCCCGATGGGGGAGCCCGGCTTTTTCATCCCAATAAAACCAGCAGGTCAAAGCCAATTTCCGGGACCAAATACAAAGCCGCCGTCGCCCTCCCATAGCGCACTTTGCCACAGAAAAGTGCGAGACTTCGGTATGCGGTATCAAGCAATCGTTATTCGGGTCTTTGGGAATCCGCGTGATTAAATGCACGGCAATGGGTACATAGCCAGTACAGTAAGTCCCCGAGGCAGATTGGAGCCACGTATGGATATCAAGGTTTCTGGACGCAAGACGACGGTAACCGATGCTCTGCGTGCGCATGTGGATGAGAAGATCGGCGAGGCGCTCAAGGTTTTCGATATCGAGCCCATGACAGTCGACGTCGTGCTTCGTTATGAGAAGAACCCCTCGAACCCCAACCCGGCAATCGTCGAGGTCACGGTTCGTGTCCGCGGTTCTGTGATTCGCGTTGCCGAGCACGGCGCAGATATGTATGCCGCCATCGATCTCTCCGCCGATAAGGTCACCCGCCAGCTGCGCAAGTTCAAGACCAAGGTCGTGGATAACCGCCAGGGTGGTGCCAGCGCCGCGGATGTTGCGCCGGTCGAGCGCGTCGAGGATCTGGCCGACCTGCTGCTGCCCGAGGAAGAGGACGATCTGCTCGTCCGCGAGAAGGTCATCGACGTCACCCCGATGACCGAGGAGCAGGCGCTGGTGCAGACCGATCTGCTGGGCCACGACTTCTACGTGTTCGAGAACGCGACGACCGGTCTCATCAATGTGGTGTATCACCGTAAGAATGGTGGATATGGCATCATCAAGCCCCGCATCGAAACACTTGACGAGTAAAATACGTTAACTTGCATGAGTTAACGGTTGGCGGCCATCCCATGCGGGTGGCCGCCTTTTTACGTAAGGAGTCGCTTTGATGGACAAGGCCGCATCCGCTGGTCATTCGAACCGTTGCCGCATCGTCGTCGATACCTGCTGCGACTTTAGCCCCGAGGTCGCCGCGAACCTCGATGTCGATATCCTGGGTTTCCCCTTCATTATCGATGGCGAGGAGCGCACAGACGACATCTGGTCGAGCATGAGCCCTAAGGAGTTCTACGACCGCATGCGCGCCGGCGCTCGTGTGTCTACCTCCGCCGTGTCGCTCGGTCGCTATATCGAGTTCTTTACCGAGTGCGCCAAAGAGGGTACGCCCACGGTCTACCTGTGCTTTACCTCGGCGCTGTCGTCGAGCTACAACTCCGCGTGCCAGGCGGCAGATGCCGTGCGCGCCGAGTATCCCAACTTTGAGCTCTACGTGGTCGACAACGCCCTGCCCTGCGCGACCGGCGCGCTCTTGGCGCTTGAGGCCGTGCGCCAGCGTTCGGCGGGACTGAACGCCAAGCAGCTGGTCGATTGGGCAAACGAGGCCAAGACCTACGTGCACGGCTACTTTACGCTCGAGAGCTTCGACGCGCTGGCTGCCGGCGGCCGCATTCCGCCCGCGGCGGCGCAGCTCACGGCAAAGCTCGATGTCAAGCCCGAGCTCTCCTACGACCTGGCCGGCTCGCTGTCGCTGATCGGCGTCAACCGCGGCCGCAAGAAGGCGCTCAAGTCCATCCTCAAGTCGTTCCGCGAGAACTACGTGCCCGATCGCACCATGCCCATCGCCATCATGACGGCCGATGCCGAAAAGGATGGTGACTGGCTCGAAGCCGCCATCCGCAAGGAGGAGGGTTGCGCCGACGTCACGATCATTCGCGGCTCCGTGGGTCCCACCATCGGCTCGCACGTGGGCCCCGGCATGGTGGGCTGCGCGTTTTGGGGTAAGAACCGCGCCGACAAGGCGTCGCTTTCCGACCGTATCGCCCGCCGCGTGCGCGGTCAGTAGGCAAGCGCTGCGTCCGTAATCGCCCTCGACTCACAGCCCAAACGCTGGCACCGAGTATTCAACCTGGTAACAACACCCAACCCAAAAGGAAAGGTTTCATGGCAAACAAGCTCTCCGTCGCATTCATCGGCACCGGAATCATGGGTGCCCCCATCGCCGGCCACATTCTGGACGCCGGCTATCCCGTCACGGTCAACAACCGCACCAAGTCCAAGGCGGCGGCGCTTATCGAGCGCGGCGCCGTCTGGGCAGATACGCCGGCCGATGCCGCGGCGAACGCCGATGTCGTCTTTACCATGGTGGGCTATCCCTCCGAGGTCGAGGAACTCTACCTGGCGGGCGACGGCCTGCTCGCGTGCACTAAGCCCGGCGCGGTCTTGATCGACCTCACCACGAGCTCGCCCGAGCTTGCCCGTGACATTGCCGAGGCCGCCCAGGTTTCTGGTCGCATGGCGTTTGACTGCCCCGTCACCGGCGGCGAGTCGGGCGCTATCGCCGGTACGCTCACGGCTATCGTGGGCGCTACCGAGAACGACATCGCGCCGGTCCGCGACATCCTTGCCACCTTTGCGGCCAACATCTGCTGCTTCGACGGCGCCGGCAAGGGCCAGGCTGCCAAGCTCGCCAACCAGGTGTCGCTGGGCGCCTGCATGGTCGGCATGGCAGACGCCATGGCGTTTGCCGAGCTGAGCGGCCTCGATCTGGAGAAGACCCGTCAGATGATCCTGGGCGGCACCGGCAAGTCCGGCGCTATGGAGAGCCTGGCGCCCAAGGCGCTCGACGGCGATTACAAGCCCGGCTTTATGGTCGAGCACTTCATTAAGGACCTGCGCTTGGCGCTCGCCTATGCCGACGACCGCGAGCTTGCGCTGCCCGGCGCCGACGTGGCCTTTACGCTTTACGACATGCTCGACGCCATCGGTGGCGCCAAGCTGGGCACCCAGGCCATCACGGTCCTCTATAAGGAGGAGGCCGACGCCGTCGCCGCCGGTCTGGACTGGTCGCAGTATCGTCCCGAGGAGCACGGTGCTCACGAGGAAGGCTGCGGTTGCGGCGAGCATGGCGACGACCACGAGTGCGGTTGTGGTCACCACCATGGCGAGGACCACGAGTGTTGCGGCGGCCACGGTCATGACGACGGCCACGAGTGCTGCTGCGGCGGCCATCACGGGGAGTAGCGCCCATGAGCTGGACGTTCGTGGTGCTTGCACTGGTGCTCTTTCTCTTTGCGATCTACATCGGCTTTTTGTGCGGCCAGTGGGCGTGCGAAAAGCGCGTCATCACCAAGCGCGACTACTGGATTGCCAACTTTGCGGGAGCGGCGGCAGTCGTCCTGCTGACTTGGGTGTTCTCACTGTTCCCGCTCGTGCAGTTTGCGCCGATCGGCTGGCTCGGCGGCTTTATCGCCGGCCTTAAGATGAGCTTTGGCGAGTCCGTCGGTCCGTGGCGCAAGCACGACGAGGTCTTTAACGTCAACAAGGCACACCGCGCCGCCGCCGACGCGGGTGATGCCGAGGAACGCCGCCGTGCGCGTCGCAATGGCGCTGCCGACCGACAGCTCATCTCGGTCACCGATGACAGCAAGGGTGCTGGCAAGCACGCCAAGAAATAGTAAAAAGAGGTAACTATGGCAGAAAACAAAGACGAACAGCTCACCGACGAGGAGCTGGCACAGCTCCAGCTGGCAGAGGAGAACGAGAACGCCGTCGACCGCCTGGTCAAGGAGCTCGGCTGCCCCACGCGCCGTATCCGCCAGTTTGCCGCCCGCGTGCTGCACCTGCTTGCCGAGCGCGATCCGCAGCGCGTCGTGCCCTGTGTGCCCGCGCTGATCGAGGCGCTCGATCGCCCCGAGGCTCAGACCCGCTGGGAGGCCCTCGATGCCCTGACGGCGCTCGCCACCACTTGCCCCGAGCAGCTGGGCGATGCCTTTGAGGGCGCCGAGACCGCGCTGTTCGACGAGATTTCCTCCACGCTGCGCTATGCCGCCTTCCGCCTGCTGTGCGTGTGGGGCGCCACGAGCGTCGAGCGTTCGCGCGAGGCTTGGCCCATCCTGGACGAGGCCATCCAGTGCTACCACGGCGACCTTGAGTATCGCGATATGCTCGGTTGCCTGTACGAGTTTGGCCAGGGCGAGATCGACGCCGAGGTCGCCGAGAAGCTTGCGCTGCGCCTTAAGTTCGACGCCGAGAACGGCAAGGGCAGCTATCTCAAGGCCCGTTCGAGCGAGATTTGCGAAATGCTTGTTAAACGTTTTGGCCTGGATCTCTCCAAAAAGAAGAAGCGTGCTAGCGTTAAAAAATCTGACGACGCCGAAGACGAGGAGTAACAGATTATGGCGCACGATGTAGTCCTGATTCCCGGTGACGGTATCGGTCCCGAGATTACGCAGGCCATGCGCCGCGTGGTCGAGGCCACCGGTGTCCAGATCAACTGGAACGTCCAGGAGGCAGGTGCCGGCGTCATGGACGAGTTTGGCACGCCGCTGCCCCAGCACGTGCTCGATGCGGTCGCCGAGACCAAGGTTGCCATCAAGGGCCCCATCACCACGCCGGTCGGCACGGGTTTCCGCAGCGTTAACGTGGCCCTGCGCAAGCACTTCGACCTGTACGCCTGCGTGCGCCCCTGCCTGTCGCAGCCGGGCGACGGCTCGCGCTTCCGCGACGTCGACCTGGTCATCGTGCGTGAGAACACCGAGGACCTCTACGCCGGGATCGAGTTCGATGAGGGCGCTGCCGAGGTCGAGGAGCTCTCACAGCTTGTCGAGCGCTCGGGTCAGAAGACCTTCGCCGCCGATTCCGCCATCTCAATTAAGCCCATCTCCATCGCCAAGAGCCGCCGCATTGTGGAGTACGCCTTTGAGTACGCCCGCCGCTGCGGCCGTAAAAAGGTGACGGCCGTGCACAAGGCCAACATTATGAAGGCGACCGATGGCCTGTTCCTGCGCGTTGCGCGCGAGGTGGCCGCCAACTATCCCGATATTGAGTTCAACGACAAGATCGTCGACGCCACCTGCATGGGCCTGGTCCAGAACCCCAACGACTTCGATGTCCTGGTGCTGCCCAACCTGTACGGCGATATCGTCAGCGACCTGTGCGCCGGCCTGGTAGGTGGCCTGGGTATGGCCCCCGGCTCCAACATCGGTGCCGACTGCGCCATCTTCGAGGCAACGCATGGCTCCGCGCCCGATATCGCTGGCCAGGATATCGCCAACCCCACGGCCGAGATTCTGTCTGCGGCTATGATGCTCGATCATCTGGGCGAGAACGATGCGGCCAATCGTATCCGCGCCGCCGTGTCCGCCACGCTCGACGAGGGTAAGCAGGTTACCGGCGACGTACGTCGTGCCCAGACCGGCTCCGTCGAGGGCGCCGTGGGCACGCAGGCCTTTGCCGATGCCGTTATCGCGCACCTGGCCTAAGACATGCAGGCTGCAAACGCCTAAATAGTACTTAAGTGTTTGCGTATAACCTAAGAATCAATACGCCCGGCACTCTGTCGGGCGTACTCTATTGAAGACTATGTTTCCTAACAAGGAGTAACTGATATGGGTCTGATTCAAAAGAAGGACGAGAAGGACGAGATCGACGGCATCCAGATCATCGAGCGCGGCGAAGGCCCCGACGGTGACGAGGACGAGAAGATCGATCTGGTCGCCGGTACGTCTGCCGAGCACATTGCCGCCGGCACGACGGCCGAGGAGGAGGACGCCCGACTGGAGGCTCAGATTGCCGCGGATGCCGCTGACGAGAATCTGATGCCCGAGGCCCAGGATGAGGACGACGATATTCTGGGTTCCGATGAAGACGACCATGCATCCAGGCACAAGAAGACGATGATTGCCGCCTTTGTGGTTGCCGTCGTGATCGCCGCCGTGGTCGGCTTCTTTATTGGCAGTGGCGGCTTTGGCGGCAAGGGTGTCGGCTCGTCGACCCTGACCGAGGACCAGCTCGATTCGACCGTGGCAAGCTATAGCTACAACGGCAAGAAGAGCGACATCACCGCGCGCGAGGCCATCGAGAGCCAGTACAGCCTCGACACCGTCAAGGATAGCGATGGCAACTACACCGCTCCTTCTGCCGACGTCATCCTGTCCTACGTGCGCAACAAGATCCTGCTCGACGCTGCCGAGGACGAGGGCATTACCGTCTCCTCTAAGGAGATGAAGCAGTACGCCGAGGAATCCATCGGCACTTCGGACTACAAGACCATGGCCACGCAGTATGGCGTGTCCAAGGACCAGGCCAAGCAGATCGTCCGCCAGTCCGCGACGCTGCAGAAGCTCTACAAGAAGAAGGTGGGCGATAGCTCCGCAAGCATGCCGACCGCTCCGACCGAGCCTTCTGACGGCAATGAGGACACCGCGAGCAAGGATTACGCCGACTACATCATCAACCTTGCCGGCGACGAGTGGGATAGCTCGAAGGGTACCTGGAAGGACGAGAACGGCACCTACGCTAAGGCCTTTGCCGACGATGCCTTTACGGCCGATAGCGCCACCTATAAGCAGGCCATGACCGCCTACTACACTGCTTACCAGCAGTACTCTTCGCAGGCTTCGAGCGCCAGCTCCAAGTGGACCGAGTATGCTAACGGCCTCTACGCCAAGGCCAACATCAGCATCTACGGCCTGTTTGCGTAAGGTTTGCCTGCACTACTGCGCGCTAGCCGATCTGCCTGATTTAGCCCGCTAGAACGGACAACGTTCTAGCGGGCTTTTTGCTGCCGAAACCACTGGGGTAGGCCTTGCGCCCGCGCAAACGCTCCATCGCGTTTCCCTAATTCATCTGGGAAAACAACTGCAAACGATTACAAGTAACCGGTGAACGGTCGAAAACTACCGTTCACCGATAATCTCAAAACTGGTTCTAACTGGTATTAAGTCAAAAAGACCAATTCACATATCTTCACAATGACCTGCAATTTTTCTACACGCTATTTTTAGCCGCCCTGCGTTGTTTAGACACCGGGAAAGATCCGTTCTTTTGCCAAAGCGTTTCGAAACGGTTTCAAAACCGCAGGTAGAAGTGTTAACGAGCGGTAAACGGTCGAAATATCACCGTGAGCGGTGCAAAAACGTTTTAGCGTATGAATCAACGAAAGCGACCTCTTCTGGGGTGATATAGTGACAACAACACGTCACGTGGTTACTACCAGTTTAGAAACCACTGGTCTTCAAAGAACGCTTTCTAAGAAGCTTTAAGGGCGAGCGCCCGCTGGCTTCCGAAAATCATCGGACTCAGATCGTACACACCTTCGGAAGGGAAATTTGAATGGTTGGCTTTATTCTTACCGGTCATGGACAGTTCGCACCCGGCCTTGCAAGCGCTATCGCTATGGTTGCCGGCGACCAGCCTGCTTTTACCGTCGTTCCTTTTGAGGGCGACCAGGCCGCATCCTACGGTGAGGATCTCCGCGCCGCCATTACCGCCATGCGCGAGGAGTGCGATGGCGTGCTCGTCTTTACCGACTTGCTCGGTGGTACCCCGTTCAACCAGTCGATGATGATTGCCCAGGATGTCGACAACGTCGAGGTTCTGACTGGCACCAACCTTCCCATGGTTATTGAGCTTCTGTTCCTCCGCGGCAATGCCACGCTCGCCGAGCTTGGCGAGCAGGCCGTGACCGTTGGCCAGACGGGCATCACCGCCCAGACGGTCGCATCCGTTGCCGGCTCCGAGGAAGAGGATATCTTCGGCGACGAGGACGGCATCTAATGGCCGATTTCGGAGCCAACGTCCTGAGCTCCTCGGTCGCCCTTTTAGGCCTGCTTGTCATCATGGGCTTGATTTACACCATCTGGTCGCAAATCAACATGAAGAAGAAGCAGAGGTACTTCAAGGAGCTGCACACCGAGCTCAAGCCGGGTCAGGAGGTTCTTTTCGCCGGCGGTATCTACGGAACCGTCAAAGGCATCGAAGGCGAGAAGGTCCAGATCAAAGTCCGATCCGGAGCCGTCGTAGATGTTTCGCGTTACGCGATTCAGGAGATCAAGTAACTGTCGTCAGCAAATATCGAAAGGAAGCTGATCAACATGGCAGAACCCAACATTCTTCTTACCCGCATCGATAACCGACTGGTTCATGGTCAGGTTGCAACCCAGTGGAACTCCACCCTGGGCTCCAACCTCATCCTCGTCGCCAACGACGACGTGGCGTCCAACACCATGCGCCAGAACCTCATGAAGATGGCCGCTCCCGCCGGCGTCGCTACGCGTTTCTTCTCCCTGCAGAAGACCATCGACGTCATTGGCAAGGCGAGCCCGCGCCAGAAGATCTTCATCGTGGCCGAAACACCGGAAGACGTGCTTACGCTCGTCAAGGGCGGTGTGCCTATAAAGAAGGTAAACATCGGCAACATGCACATGTCGGAAGGAAAGCGCCAAGTCGCCACCTCCGTCGCAGTTAACGACGAGGATGTCGCTGCGTTTAAAGAGCTGCAGGAATTGGGGGTGGAGTTGGAGATCAGGCGCGTTCCGAGCACGCCTGTTGAGGACACGAGCAAGCTCTTCTCGTAATCCTCGTGATCCACGTTGTCAGGAGTGAAACCCTGACGTTCTGTACGTGATATCCAAAGTGCGTACATACATTTTGAAAGGAGGAGCAAGATGGAATACTCGATCATCCAGATCGCTCTGGTCTTCGTTGTTACGTTCATCGCGGCAATCGACCAGTTTGACTTCCTCGAGTCTCTCTATCAGCCCATCGTCACCGGCGCCGTCATCGGTCTTATCCTTGGCGACCTCAACACCGGTCTTCTCGTGGGTGGTACCTATCAGCTCATGACGATCGGCAACATGCCGATCGGAGGCGCTCAGCCGCCTAACGCCGTCATCGGCGGCATCATGGCAGCCATTCTCGCTATCGCCACGGGCCTCGAGCCCAACGCGGCAGTCGGCCTCGCCATTCCGTTCGCTCTGCTTGGCCAGCTTGGCGTTACCCTGGTCTTCACGCTTATGTCCCCGCTTATGTCCACGGCCGATAACATGGCTCACAACGCGGACACCAAGGGCATCGAGCGCCTGAACTACTTCGCCATGGCTCTGCTCGGCCTGATTTTCGCTGTCGTCGTCACCCTGTTCTTCATCGCTGGCGCTACCATCGGTCAGACCATCGCTTCTGCCATCCCGACTTGGCTGCAGACCGGTCTGTCCGCTGCAGGCGGCATGATGCGCTTCGTCGGCTTCGCCGTCCTGCTCAAGGTTATGATGAACCGCGATATGTGGGGCTTCTTCCTCATGGGCTTTGGCCTCGCGCTCATCACCGTTGCCAACGATTCGCTGGCAACCCCTGCTCTGCTCATCCTCGCTCTCATCGGCTTCGGCATCGCTTTCTGGGACTTCCAGCAGCAGACCGAGCTGAAGGGTGCAGCTGTTTCTGACGGAGGTGACTTCGAAGATGGCATCTAATGAGTATGTGATCCCGGAGCACTACGAGGATCTCACTCCTGCTCCGCAGCTCGACCAGAAGACCCTCAACAAGATGGCTTGGCGCTCCTGCTTCCTGCAGGCATCGTTCAACTACGAGCGCATGCAGGCCGCTGGCTGGCTTTACTCCATCATCCCCGGTCTGGAGAAGATCCACACCAACAAGAACGACCTCGCGGCTTCCATGAGCCACAACCTGGAGTTCTTCAACACCCACCCGTTCCTCGTCACCTTTGTTATGGGCATCGTGCTTTCGCTCGAGCAGAACAAGGTTGACATCCCCACGATCCGCGCCGTCCGCGTCGCCGCAATGGGCCCGCTCGGTGGTATCGGTGACGCCCTGTTCTGGCTGACGCTCGTGCCTATCACGGCCGGCATCACCTCCAACATGGCCATCAACGGCAACGCCGCTGCGCCGATCATCTTCCTGGTGATCTTCAACGTCGTCCAGTTCGCTCTGCGCTTCTGGCTCATGAACTGGTCCTACAAGCTTGGCACCAGCGCTATTGACGCTCTGACTGCCAACATGCAGGCCTTTACGCGTGCCGCTTCCATCATGGGCGTCTTCGTCGTCGGTTGCCTGGTCGTTACCATGGGTGGCACCCAGATCAACCTCCAGATCCCCAACGGCACCACCCGTGGCCTCTCCGCTACTACCGTGATCGTCTCCGAGAAGGAGGCCGAGAACTTCACCGGTATGGAGGGCATCGATACCGAGACCGCTGAGGCCGGTACCATCGCCATGACCGATAAGGACGGCAACGCCCTTACCGCTTCCGATGCCGACGGCAACGCTGTCGAGTGCGGCGTCACCGATCTGGGTAACGGCATGGAGTCCGTGACCTACGGCACCGTTACCGAGGATCCGGTCAACTTCTCTGTTGCCGACACCCTCAACACCATCGTCCCGAAGCTCGTCCCGCTTATGCTTACGCTGCTGCTTTACTACATGTTCGCTAAGCACAGCTGGACCCCGACCAAGGGCATTCTCCTGCTCTTCGTCCTTGGCATCCTGGGCGCTGGCCCGCTTGGTCTCTGGCCGAGCATCTGGTAAGGCTCTAGCTTGAGGGGTGTGTCCCTACGCGGCTCACACCCCGACCCCTTAAGCCATGTGTATGTTAAAAGCCGCGTGCTCGAAAGAGCGCGCGGCTTTTGTTTTCTTAATGATTCGGGTGTGGCAGACAGATAATGCATAACACCCTAGGTAGTTAGCCGAATTCGAGCAAAAGGGAGGATAGAATGGCGATCGGAGCGCGTAAGCAACCGCTGTACGATCAGCTGGTCGATATTCTGACCGAAAAGATTGACCATGAATATCGCGCCGGTGACATGATTCCTTCCGAGCGCGAACTTTCGGAGCGCTATGGTCTCTCGCGCACTACGGTACGCCTGGCTCTGCAGGAACTGGAGCGTTTAGGACTGGTGGTTCGGCAGCACGGTCGCGGTACCTTTGTGACCGACCGTTCGGCAAAAGCAACCAATCTTATGCAGTCCTACAGCTTTACCGAGCAGATGCGCGCGATGGGTCGAGAACCCGAGACCACGATTCTCGAGTTTTGCGAGATGGAGGCCGATAAGAATCTGGCCGAGCATATGGGATTGCGCATCGGTGATCGCATTTTTAAGCTCAAGCGCCTTCGTTCTGCCGACAACATGCCCATGATGGTCGAACGCAGCTATCTCCCGGTTCGTCAATTTCTGTCCCTAAAGCGACCGCTGCTGGAGCGTAAGCCGCTTTACGATGTGATTGAGCAGGACTTTCAGCAAAAGATTCGCGTGGCCGAAGAGGAGTTCTATGCGAGCATAGCCCGTCCCACCGATGCCCACCTTTTGGGAATTGTCGAGGGCTCGCCTGTGCTCGATTTGGTCAGGACTACGTATAACGAGTCAAACGAGGTAGTGGAGTACACACTCTCGGTTGCTCGTGCCGATCAGTTTAAATACAAGGTTTACCACCAGCGCAGCAACTAGTGCTCGCATTGTTTCCATATGGTGATTCTTTGCATTTAACTGGTTACTACCAGATAACCAACCGAAGTGTATAATTGCACGTCAGAGGATTACTTCTAGAGAGAGGTATTAGAAATGTTCGAGAAGAGTGTCGAGGAGCTCACCGAGCTCGGCGCCCAGATCACCACGGCCGAGATTGCTCAGCAGCCCGAGCTTTGGCGTGATACGCTCAACATCTATCGCGAGAACAAGGAGGCCATCGAGGCCTTCCTGGCCGAGGCTCGCGCTATGGGCGAGGGTCGTCTGTCCGTTGTCTTCACCGGTGCCGGTACGTCCGACTACGTTGGCGATACCTGCGCCCCGTACCTGCGTCACGCTGGCAACACTGATCTCTACGACTTTAAGCCCATCGCCACGACCGACATCGTGAGCGCCCCGCGCGACTTCCTACGCGCCGAGGATCCCACGCTCGTGGTTTCCTTTGCCCGCTCTGGCAACAGCCCCGAGAGCCTTGCCGCCGTTGCCGTTGCCAAGGAGCTCGTCCACAACGTCAAGTTCCTCAACATCACCTGCGCTCCCGAGGGCAAGCTCGCCGTCGAGTCTGCCGATGATCCCAACGCGCTGACGCTGCTCATTCCGCGCGCCAACGACAAGGGCTTCGCCATGACCGGTTCTTATTCCTGCATGACCCTGCTCTCCACCCTTATTTTCGACACTGCCTCTGACGAGCAGAAGGCCGAGTGGGTCGAGACGATTGCCAAGATGGGCGAGGAGGTCATCTCCCGTGAGCCCGAGATCGCCGATTACTTGGCTGGCGACTTCAACCGCGTGACCTACTTGGGTTCTGGCTCCTTCGGTGGCCTTGCCCAGGAGAGCCAGCTCAAGATCCTTGAGCTCGCTCACGGTCTGGTCGCTACTTCCTACGACACCTCCATGGGCTATCGTCACGGACCTAAGTCCTTCGTCGACGATAAGACGCTCGTCTTCGTGTTCGTCAATAACGACGCCTACACCCGTCAGTACGACATCGACATCCTCAACGAGATCGGTGGCGACGAGATCGCTCAGCACACCATCGCCGTTCAGCAGGAAGGTGCCACCGTCTATGAGGGTGAGTCCTTCACCTTTAAGGGCTACGAGGCACTTCCCGAGGGCTACCTTGCTCTGCCGTTCGTGATGTTTGCCCAGGCTATCAGCCTGCTCAACTCCGTGCGCGTGGGCAACACGCCCGATACGCCGAGCCCCACCGGCACGGTCAACCGCGTGGTTAAGGGCGTGACGATTCACCCCTTCACCGCTTAATCGCGTCCCCCTGTAAGGGCGCCCGTCCGCTCATAACGGCGGGCGGGCGCTTTTTGTTTTACGTGAGCTGGGTACAAGCATCACTACAGTCAACTGCTTTAGAAGCAAGGAGTGCATATGAGCACGTACGCAATTAAGGCTGACAAGTTCTTCTTGCCGGCAGGCCCGCAACTGGGCGGCTATCTTATGGTCGAGGATGGCGTCTTTGGCGCCTGGCAGGCCGACGAGCCCTCTTGCGAGATTAAGGACTACACGGGATCGTGGATCGCACCGGGTATGGTCGATACTCACATCCATGGCTTCTACAACCACTCAACTACCGATAACGATCCCGAGGGCATCGATATCAGCTCGACCGAGCTCGCCCGTCGCGGCACCACCAGCTGGCTGCCCACGACGTTCACCGATGGCGTCGAGCAGATCAAAGACGCCTGCGCCGCCATCGCTCAGGCGGACGAGGGTCGCGGCCCCGACTTCTGCGGTGCTCGCATTCAGGGCATCTACCTGGAGGGCCCCTTCTTTACCATGAAGCACGTGGGCGCGCAGAACCCCGCTTACCTGATCGATCCCTCCGAGGAGGTCTTCGATCAGTGGCAGGAGGCTGCGGGTGGTCGCATCGTCAAGAGCGCCATGGCGGCCGAGCGCGACGGTGCCGCTGCTTATGCGGCTGCTCTGAATGCCAAGGGTGTGGTGACCAGCATCGGTCACTCCGACGCCACCTACGATGAGTGCATCGCCGCCATCAACGCCGGTGCCAGCTGCTTTACGCATACCTATAACGGTCAGCGCGGGCTGCATCACCGTGAGCCCGGTGTTGTGGGCGCTGCCATGTCCACGCCCGAGACCTACGCCGAGATCATCTGCGACGGCAAGCACGTAAACCCTGCCGCCATCAAGGCACTGCTGCAGGCAAAGGGCTGGCAGCACACGGTGCTCATCACCGACTGCCTTGGCTGCGGCGGCATGCCCGAGGGCAGCTACACCAGCGGCGGCATGGACGTCATCATGAAGGACAACCTGTGCTGGCTCGCCGACGGCAAGAGCATTGCCGGCTCGGTGCTCACGCTTGCCCAGGGCGTCAAGAACATCGTTGACTGGGGCATCGCCAGCGCCGATATCGCCATTCGCATGGCAACCGAGGTGCCGGCTCGCTCTGCGCACATCGAGGATAAGTGCGGCAGCATCATGCCGGGTCGCGACGCCGACTTTGTCGTGTTCGACCATGAGCTCACCCTCGTCGAGACGTATGTTGGCGGCCAGAGCGTCGGCAACGCCTTTACCGATTAACGATAGAAAAAGACGGCGGGCCCGAATCTGCTCGGACCCGCCGTATGGGTTAAACGCTCAAAAGCACCTTAACAGTTACAGCTTGTTAACGATCTTCTTTGCCGTGCGCTTGACGCCGGCCACAAGACCCCCCGCGGGATGCTCCTTTTCGTATGCTAGACGCTTCTCGCGCTTGGCGTACTCTTCGACGATGATGTCGCCATACTCGTCTTCGATCTTGTCGAAGAAGTCGACGGCGCCCTTAATTTCCTCAGCGGTCGGGTGTCCCTTCTGGACGCCGCCGGTGAGTTTGAACGGCCCCCACGTATCAAAGCCGGGACAGCCGTAGACGCCCATAAAGATGGCCTGCCTCATGCGGCAGATGCCATCGATATCCTTGCCGTACCACTTGTTTTTGCCACCGTAGGTCATAAGGCCAAACACCTTGTCCTGCGGCTGCAGCACGTTCGTGAGCACGCGTGCCATGTCCTTGTCGATCTCGGAGTAATAGATGCCCGTGGCGACACCGATCAGATGGTATTCGTGCAGGTCGGGGTACTCGTTTTTACCGAGTGACTTCACGTCGAGGGTATCGATCTCGGGGTGCGCCTCGACGATGGCGTCCACGAGCTTTTTCGTATTGCCGTGGTGGTGTGAGGCATAAAGGATGATGGTTCGCATAAGAAGGCCTTTCAGCTGTAATTGCATCAATGTCTGTATGGTACCCCGTTGCATGGCTGGGATACCGGACGCATCGATGAACGTGCGGGTTTGTCCTTTGGTCAGGGCCGAGACGGGTTCTTGCGAGCAAAAAGCAGTTGTTCGAAAGGATGGGCAATGGAATACGCTCTCTCCAACGATTCGATTTCTATTAAGGTGTCCACGGCTGGTGGTTCGTTTACCTCGATTAAGGCCGGAGGTCGCGAGTACTTGTGGCAGGGCGATCCCGCCGTGTGGTCCGGCCAGGCACCGATTTGCTTCCCGATTTGCGGAGGCTTGCGCGATGGTAGCGCCATGACGTTTGCCGGGCATCACGTGAAGCTCGCTCGCCATGGGTTTGCGCGCAAACAGGAGTGGAAGCTGCTGAGCCAAGACGAGAACGAGCTGGCGATGTGCCTGGCTTCGGAGGATAACGCCGCGTTGCTGAGCGATTATCCGTACCCGTTTAAGCTTGTCGCCCGTTATACGCTTGAGGACGCCGCCGTGCGTGTCGCCTACGAGGTGACCAACGAGGGTACCGAGGACATGCCGTTCTTTATCGGCGGTCATCCCGGCTTTAGGTGTCCGCTCGACGAGGGTGAGTCCTATACGGACTACGAGTTGCGCTTTGAGAAAGACGAGGCTGCGGAGCTTTGCACCGCTGTCCCTTCGACTGGCTTGATTGACGTGGCAAACCGCTCCAAGAACCCCATGGTGGGAAAGACGCTGCCCCTGTCGCACGAGCTCTTCGATTTTGCGGAGACCATCTTTGACGTGCTCGAGAGCCGTCAGGTCACGCTTTCCAAGAAGGGCGAGGACAAAGGCGTTCGCCTGAGCTTTGAGGGTTTCCCGTATCTCATTGTGTGGAGTAAGCCCGAGGGCGATTTTGTGGCAGTTGAGCCCTGGGGCGGCCTTTCGACCTGCTCCGATGAGGACGACGTGCTTGAGCACAAGCGCGGCTGCCTTATCGCCAAGCCCAAAGAAACCATCGTGCGCTCGTTCACGATTGAGATCCTGTAATTCCGTTTTGTCGACTCGTATCGCGAGGCACAAGGAGCCTGCGAGATAAGGAGCTAAAAATGATCCTCACCGTTACGATGAATCCGTCTGTCGATACGCGCTATCAGCTCGATGAACTCGTCATCGACGACGTCAACCGCGTGACACCCGAAAAGACCGCCGGCGGCAAGGGCCTTAACGTTGCCCGCGTCCTGGGCCAGCTGGGCGACGACGTTGTGGCAACCGGCCTGCTTGGTGGTCATATGGGCGCCTATATGGAAGAGCTCATGGATGCCAACGGCATTAAGAATGATTTTGTGCCCATCAAGGGCGAGACCCGCATCTGCCTCAATATCCTTCATGCCGGCAACCAGACCGAGCTGCTCGAGAGCGGCCCGACGATTGCCCCCGAGGAGCTCGATGCCTTTACCGCAAAGTTCGCCGAGCTTGCGAGCAAGGCCGACGTCGTCACCATCTCGGGTTCGTTGCCCCGCGGCGTCGAGGCGGACTACTATGCCAAGATCACGGTCATTGCCGAGAACGCCGGCGCCAAGGTGCTGCTCGATACCTCGGGTGCTTCGCTTGAGGCCGCCCTTAAGTCCGAAATTAAGCCCGAGCTGGTCAAGCCTAACCTGACCGAGATCAACGGCCTTTTGGGTACGAGCTTTACCACCGACGATGTGGACGAGCTCCGCGCCGCGCTCGCCTCTGATGCCCGCTTCTCCGATATCCCCTGGGTCGTCGTGTCCATGGGCGCTGCCGGCTCCGTTGGCTTCCACAATGGCCGTGCGTTCCGCGCAAAGACGCCCGATATCCCTGCCGTTAACGCCACGGGCTCTGGTGACTCCACTATCGCTGGCTTCGCGCATGCCATTGCTGCTGGCGCGGACGACGAGACGGTGCTGCGTACCGCCAACACCTGCGGCAAGCTCAATGCCATGGATCCTATGACTGGCCACTTGGTCATGGATCGTTGGGACGAGGTCTACAACGGCGTTGTCGTGACCGAGCTGTAGGAGCTTGTGCTGCGGCCCCGGCATCGCTTGCTAGCTCATGTCGACGACAAGTGCAGTAGCATTATGCCGGGGCACGACTCCGACTTTGTCGTGTTCAGTCCCGACCTTACCCTGGTCGAGACGTATGTGGGCGGCAACAGCTTTGGTAATGCGTTTGCCGAGTAGCCGCCAAGGAAACGATCCGAGAGGGGATTTAGATGATTTACGGTGCACTGGGTGATATCGAGGAGTACCGCGGAATGCTCAAGGGCCTCGACGTGCTGATCGACTGGCTCGAGGAGAACGATCCGGCGGAGCTCGAGGTCGGCAGCCATCCGATTCTGGGCGACAAGGTCTATGCGAACGTCATGGCTCCCACGACGCGTCCTGAGGCCGAGGCTCACTATGAGACGCATCAGCGCTATCATGATCTGCAGATCGACGTCGAGGGCCGCGAGGCCTTTAAGGTCGCTACGGGTAGCCTGACACTGGTCCAGGAGTTTGACGAGAAGGACGACTACGATCTGGTCGATTCCGACGCTTCGATCGCCGGCGATCTTGCTGACGATAAGTTTGCGCTGTTTGTTGCCGGCGAGCCTCATATGCCCACGCTCGAGTTCCCGGGCGATGGCGCGCAGCCGGTCAAGAAGATCTGCTTTAAGCTGCTTGCAGATGCTTACTGGGAAGAGTAACGAACTGCTCGTGAGCTAGCGTGGTTCTCCTTGGGGAGCGCGTTTGAGCCCCGCTGATCGCGATTCCTTTGGGGATTGAGGTTGGCGGGGCTTGTTGTTGAGTAGGGGAGTTACCAGCGGCGTTGTGCTTGGGCTGGCGGATGTTCGCCAGAAATCGGCAACAAAAAAGCCGCCCGAAGGCGGCTATCTTGTGCAATGGAGCCAGCGACCGGGCTCGAACCGGTGACCCCCGCTTTACGAGAGCGGTGCTCTACCAACTGAGCTACGCTGGCGACCATGTGGTGACGCAACTGAGGCGTCAACGGCTGTTTATGATACGGGACATCGCACATCCGCGCAAGTGTTCTGACGGCTTTTCTCACTTTAAATGCACTAATATTGGAGACGCGATGTCTTGCTCTTACGGGTCTCAAACAGAATGGGGCAGCGATGGCTCAACCCAAGATCCTTCTCACGCGTATCGACGACCGTTTCATTTACGGGCAAGACGTTGAGCTATGGAACGAAGCCGTGGGTTCCAACCTCGTCCTAATCGTCAACGATGAGATCGCGGCAGATTCGCGCCAATGGGCGCCCATGAGGGTGGCGGCGCCAGAAGGCGTTTGGACGCGGTTTTTCTCGGTGCAAAGGACTATCGACATCATTCATACCGCAACGCCGCGTCAATGGATTCTGGTCATGGTGGCCTCACCCGCCGATGCGCTCGCGCTGGCTAAGGGCGGTGTGCCGATCACCAAGATCAGCATTGGCCATATGCAGGCAGGGGAGGGCAAACGCTCTGCAACGCCTGCCGTTGCCGTAGACGATATGGACATCGCCGCCTTCAAAGAGCTGCAAGAACTCGGCATAGAGCTAGAAATCCGCTATCTCCCCAGTTCCGCCCCCGATCCCATCGACAATCTGTTCAACTGATCCCTTGGGGACGGAGGAAAACGGATCTTTTTGCCCTTGCGAGGGACGCGCGCGATGCCGCCTGTCAAAAACTATGCCCATTTACTACGTTTGATCGGTTATCGCCGAGCATGTCGAATTTGAGAAAAACAAAACCGCAGGTAGACGGCACGCGCATTTAACAAAAACCGGTGCATGGTCGAGCATCCCGGGCTAAACGTAGTAAATGGGCATAGTTTTGATATGTCACTCATACAGTCACAGCGAAAAAGAGCCCAAAAGATGAAAAAACGCCCGTCGGCGGTGGTGCCGGCGGGCGTTGCTGTGCGATATGTTGCATTATGGGCTTAGTGCCTCATAAAGTGGTATACGATCACATTGCTGTAGGGGTGACCCGGGCCCACAATGCCCTGCGGGAACAGCGGCTGGTGCGGCGTGTCGGGGTACATCTCTGCCTCGAGGGCAAAGCCGGCGCCCCAGCCATAGTTGGCATCGTCCTTGGCGTGCTCGTCGCCCAGCCAGTTGCCGGTGTAGAGCTGCACACCCGGGGCGGTGGTGTAGTAGTCCAGCTCGCGGCCGGTCCACATCTCCTCGACGTGCATCGCGCGGCGCAGGTTGCGACCGTACTGATAGCCATCGATGCACAGGCAGTGGTCGTAGCCGCGTGCCTGCTTAATCTGCGGATCGTCGGCCTCCATGCCAGGCGCGACGGGGCGCAGCTCACGGAAGTCAAACGGCGTGCCCTCGACCGGAGCAATCTCGCCGGTGGGGATGTTCTGCTCGTTGATGGGCAGGTAGTGGGCAGCGTTAGCAACAAAGAAGTGCTCACAGTCCATACCGGCGTTGTGACCGGCAAGGTTAAAGTACGTGTGGTTGGTCATGGACACGTACGTGGCGCGGTCGCTCTCACAGCCATATTCGATACGGAAGCAGCCGGTGCGCGTCACGGTAAACACGGCCGTAAAGGTGCGGTTGCCGGGAAGGCCCAGCTCACCGTCCTCAAGCGAGGTGGTCATGCGTACGGCATTGTGGACCTCGTCGAGCTCAACGTCCCATACGCGCTTGTGCAGACCATGTTCAAGATCGCTGTGCAGGTTGTTGGTGCCCTCGTTGGCGGGCATATGCCAGTCCGTGCCGGCGATGGTGATCGTGGCACCTGCAGTGCGGTTGGCCACAGGTCCGATGGTCGCGCCAAAGCAGGCGGGGTTGTCAAAGTAATCCTCGAGCTTATCGAAGCCCAGCACCACATCGCGCACGTTGCCGGGGATGTCGGGCACGTCGATGCCCAACACGGTGGCGCCATAGTCCATAATGCGAACGCAGATCTCGGGCCCGTTGAGGGTGTAACGATGAACGGGGGTACCGCACGGCGCGGTGCCGAAAAGCTCGGAAGTGATCATTTGGTTCCTAACATCGAGGTATTTCCGACAAACTGTAGCGCGAACAGGCGAGATTATCACTACACCCCACTAAAGCAGGGGGTATTTTTCTCAAAAAAGTGATGATTGGAGCTGTGCGGGCGTTCATTTTTGACGCGCGCGAGTCTGATACAATTTGTTCGTTATTGTTTGAATGATATGCACGCATAGAACGGCGAGGATTCATCGTGATTAAGGCAGAGCGACAGGATAAGGTTCGTCAGCTGCTCGAAGAGCAGGGCACGGTCTCGGTCAAGGAGATTTCGGATGCACTGGGTGTCTCGGATATGACGATTCGTCGTGACCTTGAGGAGCTTGCGAGCCTAGGCGAGATCGAGCGCGTGCACGGCGGCGCCCGCAGTGCACAGGGCCGTCCCCACGCTATGTTGCGCCACGAGTATTCGCACAGCGAAAAGCGCACCAAGCATGCCGAGGAAAAGCTGCAGATCGCGCGCCGCGCTGTGGAGCTCATCGAGGAGGGCTCGACCATCTTTTTGGGCACGGGCACTACGGTGGAGCAGATGGCCTCGATGCTGCCGGCGTTTCGCCTGCGCATCGTGACTAATTCGCTTTCGGTGTTTAACCTGCTCGAGGCGCGCGAAGACTGCGACCTGTGCCTCGTGGGCGGTATGTACCGTCGCCGCACCGCCGCTTTTGTGGGGCCAACGGCCGAGGATACTCTGCGTGCGTTGGGTATCGATGCGGCGTTTATCGGCGCCAACGGCATTCTGGATGGCGACGTGTCTACGTCTAATATGGATGAGGGTCGTATCCAGCAGCTCGCCTTTAGCAAGGCCGACTCGCGCTATCTGATCGCCGACTCCAGCAAGATCGGCAAGCGCGACTTCTACACCTTCTGTCGTCTGGACAATTTGGACGCCGTGGTGTGCGAGCCGGGCATCGCCGCCGAGGATCGTGTCGCCATCGAGGAGCATACGCGGGTCATCTGCTAGCTAATGCTACAGACGATACTTCTGCCCCTGCTGGCGCGGGGATTACCGCTTCACGTTGACGCGCAAATGTGCTCGGGCCAAGTATTCAGCTTGTGGGTTAGACCAGGCGGGCGTAGTCCTGTGACTGATGAAAGACGTGGGCGATATAGATTGTTTCGTGCTCAAACTTATAAAGGCACACGTAGTTGTTGACGGGAAACGATCGGTAATTACGTGCCGCCAGCTCTTGCATATGTGAGAGGGGACGTAGGATCGGCTGCTCGCGAAGCAGATCAAGCTGATATTCAAACTCAGCGACAAAATTGCCTGCTGCGCGCGGATTCTTGAGGATTTGGGCAAGGTATCCGACGATACTCTCGTACTCATATCGCGCGCTTTTGAGGATTACGACGTTATAGGTCATATTTGTCTCGTATCGCGGTCGCGAAGGAGTCGTAGTCGCTGTAGTCGCCTTGCGATATTTCGTCTTCTGCCATCATCATACGAGACAGCAGTTTTGCCTTGGCGATTTCTTCTTGCATGAGGCGATACTGGTCGCTGCTGATGCAGTGCATGGTCTCGTAGCCGTTCTTGGTTACGGTGACGTCGCGCTCAGACTCAACAAGTGCGGTGAATGTGGCAGTGTCCTTCATGTCTCGGACGGGCACACAAGCGGACATGGGTACCTCCTTTGCGTCGTGGCATAATTGTACCACGGCGTGTCCAAGCGACCGGTACCGTCGAATCGTCTCAATCTGTAACAGTTGGGATCGAAAAACTCGGCTAGATGTTACAGATTGAGATTAAAGGGATTGACCTGTGGCGTTTGTCTCGATCTGTAACAGTTAGACGGTTAAAAGTGGGCTACGTGTTACAGATTGAGATCTTTCAGCCCTGGTCGCCCGTTCGTCTAAATCTATAACAGTTAGGATTGAAAATCCCTGCTAGATGTTACAAATCGAGACGAACGGCTTGTACGGGCCGAGCCAAAACAAAAAGGCCGCATGCGAACCCGTGGAGGGATTCGCATGCGGCCGACAGGGGGTACGCGGCTTAAACTAGGCCATGAGCAGGCCGGTCTCTGCGACGTTCTTGTACCAGTACGCGCTCGCCTTGGGATAGCGCTTCTGAGTCTCAAAGTCGATGTAGAACAGGCCATAGCGCTTGTTGTAGCCGTTGGTCCAGGAGAACTGGTCCTGCAGCGACCATACAAAGTAACCGTCGACGTTTACGCCGCCGTCGATTGCCTTGAGGATCCACGCGAGATGCTGACGCATGTAGTCGATACGAGGGGCGTCGTCGATAAAGCCGTCCTCGAAGTCGTCCTTATAGCCCATGCCGTTCTCGGTGATGTAGATCTTCTTGTAGTTGGGGTAATCGTTCTTAATGCGGAGCAGCAGGTCGTAGAGGCCCTCGGGATAGATGATCCAGTCCCAATCGGTGGTGGGTACGCCTTCGCGCACGCATGACTCGCCCACGCCCTTGAGGAACCAGCGCGAGGAGCCCTTGTCGCCGGTGCCATTGTGGTTGATGTCGTTTTCGCCCTCGGCGGCACGCAAGAACTGGCACTTGTAGGTGTTGACGCCCAGGCAATCGTTGTAGGGGAGCGCGGCGGTCAGCGCGGCGATGTCCTCGTCGCGGACGTCGAGCTCGCCGCCGGCGATATGGGCCAGCTTGGTCGCAGCCTCCATGGTGTCGGCTGCATAGTGGCCGCGGAAGGTGGCGTCGAGTACCCAGCGGTTGTTGATGACGTCGGCCATGCGAGCTGCCTCACAGTCGGCGGCGTTGTTGGGGTCGAGGGGATACTTGGGCTCCAGGTTCTGGACAATGCCGATCTCGCCCTCAAAGCCGCCCTCATGGAAGGCGACGACAGCCTTGGCGTGGGCCACCATCATGTTGTGCATGAGCTGGAAGGCCTTGTCCAGGCGGTACTTCTCGCCGTGCGGCCAGTTGCCGACGATAAAGCTGCCCTCGGCGGTTGCGGGAATCTCGTTAAAGGTAAACCAGTGCTTGACCTCGGTGAACTCGGCAAAGCAGAACTTGGCGTACTCGACAAAGGCGTCGATCGTCGTGCGCGTCAGGAAGCCCTCGCCGCCGTTCTGGTAAAAGGCCTCGGGCGTGTCAAAGTGATCGAGCGTGACATAGGGGATAACGCCAGCTTTGTTGCAAGTGGCGAAAAGCTCGTGATAGAAAGCGACGCCCTCGGGGTTAATCTCGCCGGTGCCACTGGGGAAGATACGGCTCCAAGCGATGGAGACACGAATACCGTTAATGCCGAAGCGCTGGCACAGGTCGATATCGACCGGATACTTGTTGTAGAAATCGCTTGCGGGGTCGGGGGAGAAGCGACCCTGAGCAGCCAGGAAATCGTCCCAGGGCACTTTGCCCTTGCCGTGCGTGCGGGTCTCGCCCTCAACCTGGTAAGCGGCGGTGGCGCCGCCAAATACAAAGCCGTCGGGGAACTGCATGGGATTGGTCATGAGTCATCCTTTCTGTGGGATACGAATAGGGAGAGGTGCCCGAACTGGGGATTCGGGCACCAACAGAGGGAGGTAACTAGTCGAGGTTCTCGCGGAGCCACTTGATGGCGCCGGCGGGGTCGCGGGTAAGGTCGATATATTCCTTGCCGCGCGGGGCGAGCAGCTTAATGCCCAGGCGATCGGTGTCGGCCTTCATGTCGTTGTAGTAGCTACGGACCTGCGGGGCAAGCACGATAACGTCGTACTGATCCATGATGGCAGTGTGCTGGCCATAGGCGCCTGCGGAGGAAGCAATATTCTCTCCGGTCTGCGCGGCACCTTCCTTGATGGCGTTGGCAAGCATGGCAGAAGTGCCGGCGCCGGCGCACAGGACGAGGACCTTCAGGCCGTCGACATCCTTCTTAGCGGATGCGTCGGAGGCGGGCTCGGACTGATCGGCGACAGGTTTGCTGTCGGCGGCAGCGGCGGTCGGCTCGACGGAAGCGGTAGTCTGCTCGACAGCGGGCGCAGGGGTGCTGGCGGCGATGGAAGCGGCACCATCGGACTCAAGACCCAGCTCGGCGGCGCGCTCGGCCTCCTGGTCGCAGAGCAGCTTATCGTATGCCTTCAAGAACGGCAGGTAGATGATGGCGTCCAGCAAGATGATGATTGCGACAAACACCAGGGCGATAAGCTGGAAGTTCGTGGTGATGAAGATGCCGATGGGGGCAGGGGTAGCCCAAGGCACCACGAAGGAGAAGCCGTTCATGCCCACGTTATCGATAAAGAACTTGGCAACACTCACGTTGACGCAGCCGGCGGCAACAAAGGGGATGAGCATGTAGGGGTTAAGGATCATCGGCGCGCCAAAGAGCAGCGGTTCGTTGACGGCGAAGGCAACAGGAACGATCGAGGCCTTACCGACGGCTTTGAGCTGCTTGGACTTCATGAAGAGAATCAGCAGAAGCGGCACGATGAACGTGGCGCCGGTGCCGCCGAACTCACCCACGAGCGACATGTTAAAGGTGAGGGAATGGGCGGGGTGACCACCGGCCAGCAGAACCTGCAGGTTCTCGGCCTGGTTGGCAAGACGGATGGGGTCGATGCCCGGCTGGACGATCGAAGGACCGTGGACACCGATGAACCAGAAGAATGCGGTGGCTGCCTGGATAAGGATAAGGCCAGGATAGGTTTCTGCAGCGGTAAAGAGCGGGGAGAGCAGCTTGATAAGCAGCTCGGAGAACGGAACACCCATGAGGTTGCGCACGACGACATCGATGATGCCGCAGATGATGACGGCGCCGCCAAAGGGGATGATGTCGCGGAAGTTCTGAGCGATGGCGCCCGGGACCTCCTTGGGCAGCTTAATGGTCAGATCGCGCGAGACGCAGAATTTGTAGACCCACACGGTAATGAACGCGGCGATATAGGCCGAGAACAGACCGCGCGTGCCCATGCTGGTGCAATCGAAGACCGAAAGCTCGGAGCCGTTGAACTTGGTGGTGAACTGCGTAACAGCAAGCAGCAGCATGCTGCACTGGGCGGCCACCATGGTGGAGCCGTCGTTGAGCACCTTGCCGGCGGGCATGCGACGGTTCATGGAAGCCGTGAAGTTCTTGGCGGTGGTGCCGGCAACCATGATGCCCATGACGCCCATGGTGAAGTTGTACAGCTTGTTGCACCAGTCGATGAGCGGCTGGGGCAGCGTGATGCCAACTACGCCAGGAAGGGTGGCGATCAACAGGAAGATCGAAGAGGTGAGGACGATGGGCATGCACCCAAGGAATCCGTCCTTGATGGCCTGGAGGTAGATGTTCCTTGAGATCTTCTCGAAGAACGGTTGATGCTTTTCGAGCATCTTTACGATGGCGTCCATAGAGCTCCTTTGCTACTTGATGCGCGATGCATGTGGATGGAACTGGTCGTCGATGGATGGTCAGGACTGCCCGGAAACCTTCCTGCTTAAGGAAGGCATTGCGAAATGACAACGTTGTCATTTCGTTAATGACAACGTAAGACATTTTTGGAAGAGCAACAAGGATATACGGGTGAGCGGTCGATATTGTCCGGTAAACGGTTGATTTATCAGTCAGGCAGGTAGTGTATGCTAGAACGCAAAAAGCAAGCGATAGAGAACCGAGTGGAGAAGCAGTGGCAACGATGGACAAGAAAAATGTCTCAATGAATGATGTGGCGATTGCCGCTGGTGTTTCTCTCAAGACGGTTTCGCGCGTGATCAACGAGCCCGATAGCGTGCGAGAGTCGACACGCGATAAGGTCCATTCCGCAATGGAGGCGCTCGGGTTTCGAGCCAACTTTGCCGCGCGTTCACTCAAGTTGGGCCGTTACGGGTGCATCGGCGTGGTGATGTTCCACTTGTCGGGCGGTGCCGTGGACATGATTGACGGTATCGCCGATGCCGCCGAAGAACGCGGTTTCGCGCTCACGATGATCAAAAAGCGGGCTGGGGAGAAGATGACCCTTGCCGAAGCGGCGCGTAGGATGTCGCAGCTTCCCGTCGACGGCATGATCTTCAACCTGCGTCAGATGGTCGACGATTTCGATACGTTTGAGGCACCGAAGGACCTCAAGACGGTGATTATCACACCGATGGAACATCCTACCTGCTCCACCGTCAGTGACGACCAAGAGGGCGGCGCGCGCATGGCGTGCGAGTACTTCTTGAACCACGGGCATAAAAACGTGTACTTCGTCTCTGGTAAGAAAGAGTCGTTGTCGAGCCAGTGCCGTATGAAAGGTTGGCGTGCGGCACTCGAGGCGCGTGGCATTGAGCCGCCCGAGCCTCTGCAAGGCGATTGGAATGCGGATAGTGGCTATGCCGCGGGCCTTGTGCTTGCCGATAAACCCGATTGCGCGGCGGTCCTCGCGGCTAACGACTGCATGGCAAACGGCGTGATGATGGCTCTACGTGACAAAGGGCTCAGTGTGCCCGACGACGTGTCCGTGATCGGCTTCGACGATGAGCTCTACAAGACGATTCCCAACTCGATTCTGACGTCGGTGAAGTTTCGCCACCGCGAACTGGGCATCCGTGCGCTTAACGAGGTCGTCGCAGGTCTGGAAGCCCCGAGCTCCAGAAGCCGTACGCTCGTCTCGGGCGTGTTGGTCGAGCGTTCCAGTGTGAAGGATCTGCGGGCATAGACGTGCTCGGCTCGTTCATCTCGATCTGTAACAGCTTGGACCGAAAAACTCGGCTAGATGTTACAGATTGAGATGAACAGGAGGACGGGTGCGGTCTAAACAAAATGGCCCGCGCATCACACATCGATGCACGGGCCATTTATTGTCTGCGAGCGGCAGGTGGTGTCAGCGTCTTATGCCTCGAGGTTTTCCTCGATCCAGGCGACGGCACCCTTGGGATCCTTAGTGAGGTCGATGTACTGTTTGCCCTTGGGCGACAGCAGCGTGATGCCCAGGCGGTCGGTGTCGGCCTTCATCTCGTTGTAATAGGTGCGAACCTGCGGAGCCAGGACGATGACGTTGTACTGGTCCATGATGGCGTAGTGGCTGCCGTAGGCACCGGCGTTGGCGGTAATGTCGATGCCCAGCTCGTCGGCGCCTTCCTTAAGCGCGTTGGCGAGCAGTGCAGAGGTGCCGGCGCCAGCGCACAGAACCAGAACCCTTAGATCCTTGCCCTTAAGGGCGGACGGAGCTGCGGAGGCCTCGGTGGCAGAAGCGGTCTCGACAACAGGAGCCTCAACGGCGGGGGCGGCAGCGGTCTTGACGGCCTTGGTCTCCTCGGCCTCTTCTTCGGCCAGGGTCTCGGCCTCCTGCTTGCACAGGACGTTGTCGTAGGCCCTGCAGAACGGGTAGTAGATCAAGAAGTCAACGACCAGCAGGACGACAACCAGGACCAGAGAGATCGGCTGGAAGTTGGTGTCGATGAAGGTGCCGATCGGTCCGGGGAGTGCCCACGGCATGGCATAGATAAAGCCGTTCATGCCCAAAAAGTCGATGAAGAACTTACCAATGAGGACGTTGGCCACGGGGGCAAACAGGAACGGGATCAGGAAGTACGGGTTGAGGATGATGGGCGCGGCGAACAGCAGCGGCTCGTTGACGGCGAACATCACGGGTACGACAGAGGCTTTGCCGACGGCCTTGAGCTGCTTGGAGCGCATAAAGAGCAGGAAGATGATCGGGACAATGAACGTGGCGCCGGTGCCGCCGAGTTCGCCGATGTAGTTACCGAAGTTCTCGGTCAGGGCGAGGGCGGGGTGACCGCCGGCCTGCAGCGTGGCGAGGTTGGTGGTGATGTTGCCAAACAGCGCGGCGTTGAGGGCAGGCTTAACGACCGAGGGGCCGTGGATGCCCATGAACCAGAACAGCGGGATCATGAACCAGATGAGGGCGAGGCCGGCGTAGGAATCGGCAGCGGCGAACAGCGGGCTCACCAGCGTGGAGATGACGTTGGCAAACGGGACGGCCAAGCAGGTGCGGCAGATAACGTCGATGACGGCGACAAACAGGATGGAGAAGCTGAAGGCGAAGATGTCGCGGAAGTTCTGGGCGATGGCGCCGGGGACTTCTTTGGGCAGCTTGATGGTGATGTCTCGCTTAATGCAGAAGGCATAGATGTTGACCGTGGCAAATGCGGCGACAAAGGAGCTCAGCAGGCCCTTGGTGCCCATGTTGTCGGTAAAGAACACCGAGACATCGGCGCCGTCGATCTTGGCACTCGTCTGGGTAACGGCCAAGATGAGCATAGCGCACATGGCGGCGACCATGGTGCTCGTGGCGTTGATGGCCTTGCCGGCAGGCATGCGGCGGTTCTTGGAGCCGGTCAGCGCGCTTGCGGTGGTGCCGGCGACCATGATGCCCACGACGCCCATCGTGAAGTTGTAAACCTTGTTGCAGAAGTTCACGACGTCGACGTTCCACCAGTCGGGCAGCGTAAAGCCGCCGACCGTGGCGACAACGCCCGGCAGGGTTGAAATAAGCAGGAAGACAGAAGAAGACAGGATGATGGGCATTGCTGCCAAAAAGCCGTCTTTAATGGCCTGAAGGTAGATGTTCTTAGAGACCTTGTCGAAGTACGGCTGACCTTTCTCCAAGAACTTAACGATCGATTCCATAGTTCACGCTCCTCTTTGCATGAAATCTTAATGGCATGGACGTTGAAAACCTATATGGTCTCCCGCTTGCTAAAAGCCCGGGTGCAGGCGGGGTCGGTCCCAGGGGGAGAGAGGGGAGCGGCTGGGTTTGTATCGCATGGGGCCGCTCCCCCTCGGGGGAAAGCGAGGCGATGCGCTACTGCGCGTCCGCCATAGTGTCGGCGAGCTCCTTGTACCAGAGTGCCGACTGCTTGATGTAGCGTTTTTGCGTGTCGAAGTCGATGTAGAACAGGCCGTAGCGCTTGTTATAGCCATTGGCCCACGAGAACTGGTCCTGCAGGCTCCAGATAAAGTAGCCCTGGACGTCGACGCCCTCGGCACGCGCCTGGAGCACCTTCTCCATGTGCTGGTCGACAAAGTCGATGCGCTCGGGATCGGCGACGATGCCGAGCGCATCGGGCTCGGGGTCCTTGTGGCCCAGGCCGTTTTCGGTGATATAGATGACGGGGAGGTTGGGATAGGTGGCGCTGATGTGCTTGAGCGTGTCGTAGAGGCCTTGCGGGTAGATGAGCCAATCCCAGTCGGTGGTGGGGATACCCGGCATATCGACCTGCTGCCCGACGCCCTTAAACTTAAAGCACGAGGTGCCCTTGTCTCCGGTGCCGTTAAAGCTGTTGGTGGACTCGCCATCGTAGGCGGCGATAAACGCCGACTGATAGTAGTTGAGGCCGAACATATCGTTGCGGGGCGCCGCCTTGGCGAGCTCCTCCATGTCGCTGTCCTCAACCGTAAGTGTGGCGTTGTTGGCACGCAGAATCTCGTTGATGAGTGAGAGGGTGCGCGCGGAGTAGTGACCCAGGAAGGCGCCGTCCATGATGAAGTCGGTGTAGAAGGCGTTGTACAGGTCGGCGGCGTGCTGGTCGGCGGGCGAGTCGGTAGCAGGATATGCCGGCGTCAGGACGTTGACCATGCCAATGCGTCCGCCCAGGTGCTCGGTCTCGTCAAGATCCTTATACAGGTTGACGGCGCGGGCGTGGGCAACGAGCTCGTTGTGCTGGCTCTGGATGCCGCTCGTCACATCAAAGTGATGGTTGGGCGGGAAGTTGCCTTGGATGTATTGGGAGTGCGAGAGGCTGATGAGCTCGTTGATGGTGAACCAATTCTTGACCTCGCGGAACTCGCGGAAGCAGAACTCGGCATAGCGCACATAGGCGTCGACGGTCTTGCGGTTGAGCCAGTCGCCCTGGTTGAACAGGGCGGCGGGGGAGTCAAAGTGATGCAGGGACACATAGGGCTCGACGCCATACTTTTTGCAGCAGGCGAACAGCTCGTGGTAGTGCTTAACGCCCTCGGCAAGGGGTTCGGCATCGTCGCCGTTGGGGAAGATGCGGGTCCAGGCGATGGACACACGAATGGCGTTGAGTCCATGCTCGGCAGAAAGGCGGATATCCTCCTCGTAGCGGTTGTAGAAATCACTGGCCGGGTCGGGCAAAAAGCGACCCTGGGCGACAAGGTAATCGTCCCACATGGTCTTACCCTTGCCTGCCACCTTCGTGGAACCTTCCGTTTGGTACGCGGCGGTTGCGGCGCCCCAAACAAAGCCCTTCGGCAGCTGCTGTACGCGGTTTAGCAAAGACATATGCATACACCCTCTCGTCTCGCTGTTCGATATTGTGCGTTTGCGCTCAGGAGGCTCCCTGGTTAGCGTTCAGCGGTGAAAAAGCCCGATAAACACTATCTTAAAATGATTAGAACCAAAATGAGCACGTGAACATTTGACAATGAGCACGTTAACATCCGGCTGGGATGTATAGAAACAAAACAACTTCAAACAGCCGCGAACGGTTGTATTTGTTCGGTAAGCGGTTTTGATTGACAGAAGTTTTCATGTTGTGGTATATGGCTCGGGTATCATGAGCACGTTATCAATGTATGTACGATGCGCCATGGGCGCGGGGAATAGTTGGGAAGCAGGTTAGCGTGGAAGGCATGGATCAGCAGACAAGGAATGGTCGTTCGGCGAGCGCGGCAGAGGTTGCGGCGCTCGCTGGCGTGAGCCGCCAGACTGTGTCTCGCGTGGTCAACGGTATGCCCAACGTGACGGAAAAGACGCGCAAGCGTGTGCTGGCCGCCATGGAAGAGCTGGGCTTTCGTCCCAATTTTGCTGGAGCGGCGTTGCGCGGCGGGTCGTATCGTTCTATTGGCCTGTGCATGTACAACATCACACGTGTCGGTAACCTGGCGACGCTCGAGGGTATCATGCAAGCGGCGCGCGAGCACGATTTTGCCGTCACTATGATCGAGATGGGCGGCGACAAGCCCTATGCACTTGCCGATGCCTCGCGCCGCATGGTCGAGCGACCCGTCGACGGCATGATTCTCAACATGAACCGCATGGCTCCCGATTTTGAGGAGTTTGTTCCCCAGCCGGGAGTGCGAACGGTCATCCTGTCCATGTATGCGCATCCGCGCTGCACGACGATCGACTCCGACCAGTATGGTTCGTGCGAGCTGTTGACCAATTATCTGCTGGAACATGGTCACTCGAATATGCGGTTTGTGGCGGGTCCGGAAAACTCGATTTCCTCGCGTTTTCGTGAGGCCGGTTGGCGCGATACGCTGGGTCGTGCTCATGTCGATGCCGCTCCGATGCTGCGTGGCGATTGGAGTGCGGACAGTGGGTACGCCATGGGCGAGCGGATTGCGGCCGAGGTGCTTGCCGGCGGGTCGCAGGCGCCGACTGCCGTGCTTGCGGCAAATGACCAGATGGCGCTGGGCGTTATCGCCGCGCTCGAGAACGCGGGCCTGTCCGTGCCCGACGACGTGAGCGTGGTTGGTATCGACGACGCACTCGAGGGACTTGTTCCTCACAATCGGCTGACGACGCTGCGATTTGATTTGCGCGGTGTCGGTAAGCTTGCGTTTGAGGCGGCGATTGGAGAGAGCTCGTCTATCGAGGCGATTCATGTGCCGAGTACGCTGGTCGAACGCTCGACTGTTAGGGACATACGGGGTTAGGTCCTACTCCGTTTGTCTCGATTTGTAACAGGTAGACGGTCAAAAGCGGGCTACGTGTTACAGATTTAGATTCTTCGGAAAGAGCAATCCTGTTCGTCTTAATCTGTAACAGCTAGGACCAAAAAAAACTCAGCTAGATGTTACAGATTGAGACGAACGGCTTCCGACCTGAACAAAAAGGTCGGGGGCGGCGCGCCGTGTGACGTGCCGCCCCTGGCTGAGAAATGGGGACAGGTTATGTGGGCAGGCGACCCCGCCAGCCGCTAGTCCAGACGACGGGTCTGCGCCACGTGCTTATACCAGTATGCGCTTGCCTTGGGCGTGCGCTTCTGGGTTTCAAAGTCAACGTAGAAGAAGCCGTAACGCTTGTTGTAACCATTGGTCCAGGAGAACTGATCCTGCAGGCTCCACAGGAAGTAGCCACCCACGTTGACGCCCACCTCCATGGCCTTGAGCAACCAGCGCAGGTGCTGCTCGATGTAGTCGATGCGCGGCTGATCGTCCACAAAACCGTCCTTGTAGGGGTCCTTGTAGCCCATGCCGTTCTCGGTGATGAAAATCTGCTTGTAGTTGGGGTAGCGCTGCTTAATGTAGACGAGCAGATCGAACAGGCCCTCGGGATAGATGATCCAGTCCCAGTCGGTGGTGGGGATGCCAGGCTTGTTCACATGCTCGCCAATACCCTTAACGCGCCAGCGGCCAGTGCCCTTCTCGCCCGTACCGTTGTGGTGCAGGTCGTTCTCGCCGTCGTAAGCCTTCAAGAAGCGGCACTGGTAGTTGTTAACGCCCAGGTAGTCGTTGTAGAGCGCGGCCTCGCGCATAATCTCGAGGTCCTCGTCCAGGATCTCGATGGTGCCGCCCGAGACGGCAGCCAGGCGGTTGGCGCACTCAAGGGTGTCGGGGGCATAGTCGCCGCGGAAGGTGGCGTCGAGCAAGAACTGGTTCTGCAGCACGTGCTCGTTGTTGGCGGCTTTGATGTCGGCGGGGTCGTTCTCGTTGAGCGGGTACTTAAACTCCAGCGACTGAATGACGCCGATCTTGCCCTTAAAACCGCCGTTGTGGAAGGCCAGCACGGCCTTGGCGTGGGCGAGCATCATGTTGTGCTCGCACTGGAAAGCCTCGGCCAGATGCGCCTTGACGCCGCCGGGGAAGGTGCCCTCGATGTAGGTGTTGGAGGCGTCGGCCCAGATCTCGTTAAAGGTGAACCAGTAGGTCACCTGGTCGGCGTACTCCTTAAAGCAGAAGGTGGCAAAGTCCACAAAGGCGTCGATGGTCTCGCGGTTGAGGAAGTCGCCCTTCTCAAAGAGGGGCAGCGGTGTATCGAAGTGATGCAGCGTGACAAACGGCTCAACGTGGTGCTTGTGGCACTCGGCGAAGAGGTCGTGGTAGAACTGGACACCCTCGGGGTTGATTTCGCCGGTACCGTTGGGGAAGATGCGGCTCCAGGCGATGGAGAGGCGGATGCCGTTGATACCGAACTCCTCGCACAGCTCCAAGTCGACGGGGTACTGGTTGTAGAAGTCCGAAGCGGGATCGGGGGAGAAGCGCCCCTGGGCCTCCAGGAAGTCGTCCCAGGCAACCTTGCCCTTACCGTGAGTGCGGGTCTCACCCTCTACCTGGTAGGCAGCGGTAGCACCGCCAAAGACAAAGTCCTCGGGAAACTGCGCAGGCGGGTTGGTGACGCTAGCAGGGTTAACGGACATGATGATCCAATCGTCTAAATCGAAGGGCCAGCCGGCTGTGGATGGTCGGCTGGCCTTGGGCGTTACTTACTTCGAAAGTTGCTCGCTTACGAAGGCGAGAGACTTATCGCCGTTCTGGGAGAGCTCGATGTACTGCTTGCCGCGGCAGGCGACGCACTTGTTGCCCACGCGCTCGCAGTCCTTCTGCAGGTCGGCCAGGTAGCTGGCGGCCTGCGGGGCCAGGACGACCAGGTCAAAGTCGGGAAGCATGTCAACGTGGTTGCCATAGGCCTCGGCAGCGGTCTCAAGATTGATGCCGCGCTCTTTGGCGGCCTTGGCCAGCGCGTTGGCGAGCAGGCCCGAGGTGCCGCCACCCTGGCAGAGCACGAGCACGCGCTTGCCGTTGAGGTCACTGGTGGTCGTTGCCTCAGTGGCGACAGCGGCGGGAGCGTCGGCCTTCACGGCCTCGGCAGCAGCGCCGGCGGCAACGCTCTTGGCGTCAGCCTTGCCCTGGAAGGCATCGTTAAGCTTGGCGGCCTTCTCGGCGTTCTTGGCGGCGAGCTCCTCCTGGGAGATCTCGGCCTCCTCGGCGCACTTCTGGGCGTCATAGGCGCGGAAGAACGGGTAGTACAGAACGAAATCGACGACCAGGATAAGGGCGAGCATCACAAAGGCGAGCGGCTGGAAGCCCAGGCCCATGATGGTACCGATGGGGCCGGGGACGGTCCAAGGCAGGGTGTACATAAAGCCGTTCATGCCCAAGAAGTCGATAAAGATCTTGAGGATCCAGATGTTGGCGATCGGGGCAAAGACAAACGGGACAAAGAAGACGGGGTTGAGCACGATGGGTGCGGCGAACAGCAGCGGCTCGTTGACGGCAAAGCACACGGGGACGATAGCGGCCTTACCGACGGCGCGCATCTCCTGGGACTTGGCCAGGAAGCAGAACATAAAGACCAGGACGAGCGTGGCGCCGGTGCCGCCCATGCAGACGACGAAGTACTGGGCACCCTGGGTCAGGACAGCGGAAGCGTGCTGGCCAGCCTGGAATGCGGCCAGGTTGTCGGTCATGTTGGCAACGAGAGCGGCGGCGATGGCGGGCTCGACGATCGAGGGGCCGTGGACGCCCACGAACCAGAAGAGGCTCATGGCGCCGTAGATCACAGCGAGGCCGATGTAGCCATCGGCAGCGGTGAACAGGGGCTGGAACACCTGGATGACACCCTGGGCAAAGCAGAAGCCAAAAGCAGCGCGGAAGACGATGTCAAAAACCCAAAAGACGGTGATGCAGACGGAGAAGGGGATGATGTCCTTAAAGGTCTGCGAGATGTTGGGCGGAACCTGCTCGGGCATCTTGACGGTGATGTTGCGCTTAATGAAGAACTTGTAGATGATGCCGGTCACAAACGCAGCGATGAAAGCGGTCAGCAGGCCCTTGGAACCAAGGTAGGTGGTGTTGAAACCGCTGGCAGCGTCCGTGGCGATGGTGTCGCTCGAAAGGAGCAAGAAGCCGATGATGGCCGCGCACATGCACGAGATGAAGTTGATCTGGTTGTTCTTGGGCAGATCGCGGTTCTGAGCGTCGGCGAAGTGCTTGGCCGTGGTGGCGGCGCAGGCGATGGCCAGGATGCCCATGGAGTAGTTGTAGCACTTCCACAGGGCGTTGTTGATGTCATCGGGCCAGTAGAAACCCCAGATGTTGGGGACCGAGGCTACCAGGCAGAAGATGGACGAGAAGATGATGATGGGGATGACGGAGATAAAGCCGTCGCGGATCGCCTTGAGGTACTTGTTGCGGGCGATCGCGTTGAAAAAGGGCTGGCCCTTTTCGATGATGGCGATGAGTTGCTCCATGCAATGCTCCTAAGAGTCGGTGGGTTAGCAACGATGGTAGCTTTTGGCGTTCGGTTGCCAAAATGTTGACGTTGCCATTTTGCGACACAAAAAAAGACGCGAACCGGTGGTTCCTGTGCCTGCGAACCGTCGATTCCTTATGCGTAAACGTTTGAGCCGCCCGGTGGCTCTGTATTTGCGCAATGGCAACGTTAACATTTGGTCGACAAAAGCCGTTCGGGGAAGCAAAAATGTCGGTGAACGGTAGGTTTTGGGTGGTGAGCGTATGGTGGGGGAGGCGTTGGATATACTTGAAGGCGTTAAAAATGACTGCGCAAGGTGCCACCAATGGCATCGTTGACATAGAAAGATCGACCTATGGCCGCTGTTAAAAAATCGGTATCCGTCAAAGACGTAGCGCGCCTCGCGGGCGTCTCGGAGCAGACGGTCTCGCGCACCGTGCACGATTCGCCCAGCGTGCGCCCCGAGACCAAGGAACGCGTGCGTGCCGCCATGCGCGAGCTGGGGTATCGCCCCAATTTTGCCGGTCGATCGCTGCGCCGCGGCAAGTTTAAGACCGTCGGCGTCGCCATGTTCAACATTACCGGCACCGGCAATCTCGACCGTATGGAGGGCTTTGCCGCAGCGGCCGACAAACATGGCTATGCCATCACCCTCACTAAAGCAGACGGGCATCCGTATACCCTCGAGAGCGCATCGTCGCGCATGAGCGCACTGCCGGTGGATGGCATGGTTGTGATTATGAACCGCATGCCGGCGGACTTTGGAACCTTCGAGCCGCTGCCCGGCATGCAGACGGTGCTCGTTACGATGTTGGAGCACCCGCTCTGTTCAACGGTCGATAACGACCAGTTCGATTGCTCGCGCCAGGTGGTCGAGTACTTGCTGGGGCGGGGGCACAAAACCGTGCACTTTATCTCGTGCCCCGAGCGCTCGCTTTCGGGCATGCGGCGCGAGGAAGGCTGGCGTGAGACATTGCGTGCGCATGGCATTGAGCCCCCGCAGCTCGTGCGCGGCGACTGGACGGCGCAGAGTGGATATGCTGCCGGCCAGGTGCTTGCGGATGATCCGACCTGCACGGCCATTTATGCCTCCAACGACGCCATGGCCTACGGCTGCATCCGTGGGCTCGAGTCGCGCGGGAAGTGCGTGCCCCAGGACGTGAGCGTGGTGGGTGTTGACGATAGCCTGGGCGATATCGTGCCCGACCGTCGCCTGACCACGGTGCGCTTTGACAACAAGCGCGTCGGCATGTGGGCGGTCGACAAGATTGCCGGCGCCGAGGGCGTTGAACCCGGTGTGGAGCACATGCTGTTTCCGGGCGTGCTCGTCGAGGGCGATACGGTGCGCGATTGGCGCTAGGGCGCGGGTCTGTTTGGGTTTCCGCTAATTGTGTTCGATATTGTTCAGATTGGTTTAAAAACCGTTCACGGACGAAAAGTGACCGTTCATAGCTCGAAATTACGTTTTGCGCTGTTCTTTTTTGTTTGAATGTTAATGTTTCTGTCATACAGAACGCAGCGCGTATGCCCGGACGCGATGCTCTCCATTGGTTCATATGTGAAAGGAACGCAACATGGCAACCAAAGAAGAAATCTCGATGGTTGGATTCGAGATTGTCGCATACGCAGGTGACGCCCAGACCGATCTGCTTGCAGCGCTCGATGCTGCTCGCGAGGGTGACTTTGAGAAGGCCGAGCAGCTGCACAAGGATGCCAGCGATGCGCTCATCGGTGCCCACGACACGCAGACCAAGCTGCTTTCGCAGGAGGCCGGCGGTGGCGAGATGGAGATGACCTTCATCATGGCTCACGCTCAGGACACCCTCATGACCACTATGATCCTGGAGAAGCAGGCCCGCTTTACCATCGATGCCTACAAGCGCATCGCCGAGCTCGAGGCCAAGCTCGCCTAACGAGCCCTCACAACCAAGTCCCCTTCCAAAAGCCCTGCCGCAAACCCGCGGCAGGGCTTTTTCTGTCCTCCTCTCCGCAACTCATCCCGAGATAGTCATTGGGGACGTTCTTAAACGACTAGTCATTGGGGACAGTCTTGGCGCGCTCCGTTCGTCCTCTCGTTCGATTTTTGCTCGGTGGGTATACTTCCTTTCGAATTAAACGCCGGACTGAGGAGGTATCCAAATGCCGGATAACGGGTCAATACAAAAAAGAGACGCGCACGAGATGGCTCATGGGCGTCCTGTCCAGATAACCGAGCACACGACGGTAACCGAGCTGCAGCCCAGTCTGTCCGATGTCGTGTGCGCAAACAAAAAGCTGCAGATTGGCTTTATCGTTGCGCTCGTGGTCCTGGCGCTGCTGTCGGGCTTTGTAGCTCGTCCGCATTTCGCCGATACCAAAACTTGGGACTCCACCATCGAGGTCATCGACCAAAAGAAGGGTAACGTACTGGCGCTCACGACCTCGTGCGTGGCGCTGTCTGCGGGCATTACCGCGCTGCCGGGTGATACGGGAACGCCGGTTGCCGAGCAGCTCGCGCAGCTTTCAGGCAACCTTGGTATCGTGCTTGCCGTGCTCTACCTCGAGAAATACCTGCTAACCATTTTGTGGTCGGTTGGCTTGGGCATCTTAATCCCGTTTGCGTTGGTGCTCTTTGCGGTGTCGCTCGGCATTCACGGGCGCTGGAGCACGAGCACTGTTCTGCGCCGTGTGGCGACACGCGTACTGGTGGTTGCCGTGATCGGCATGGCGCTCGTGCCCGCGAGCGTATGGGTGTCGCAAAAGGTCGATGAAACGTATCGCGTAAGTATTGAGCAAGATGAGCAAAAGGCTGCGGACGCTGCGGACGCGGCCGACACCACGGACAAGTCAGCCGAGACCAGCTCAAAATCGAACAAGAAAAAATCCGAGACCACGGCGTCCAAAAACGTGCTCGAGCAGTTGACTGATGGGGCATCGAGCCTTGTTACGTCGGTGACCAGCGGCGCCAAGCAGATGACCGATGAGATCGTGCGGCAGGTAACCGATCTGATTGAAGGCGTCATCGTGATGATCGTGACTTCGTGCGTTATCCCGCTGCTGGTGCTCGTGGCGTTCCTGTGGCTGGGACACGTACTGCTGGGGATCGATATCTCCGGTCCCGCGAACTATCTGACGGGCCGCTTTCTGAGCGCTCCTTCCAAGCACGCCAAAAAGGGCGGACAGTCCGAGTAGGCGGCAAAGCGATGTTTGGAAAACCAACCGTAAGAAGGGCGGCCGAGATGCGTTCTCGGCCGCCCTTTTTGTTTGTTGAATACGTGACAAGCCGGGCATTCCCTGAATCCAAACGGTTAGCAATCATCCGTAAACGGTATTTGTTCAAAAAAGAACAAAGATAAACAAATAGTTGTTGCAGTTACTGTTCGAATGTGTTCAAATAAACATGAACAGTGAAGAACCGCACATTCAGATGCCCGGACCTGAACGCGATTCAACACTTCCAAACAGAAACTACGCACCTGCGTATCTCTCAAGGAGGATGTCATGAGGGTTGTAATCGCTTCCGATGCCGACGGTATGTCGATGAAGGAGTCCATCAAGGAGATGCTCATCGCCGACGGTCACGAGGTCGTCGACTATTCCGAGACCCCTGCCGCGGACTTTGTCGATTCCGCGACCGCCGTTGCCAAGGACCTGCTGGAGCACAAGGATTCCCAGGGCTTCGCATTCGATAAGTACGGCGTCGGCTCCTATATGGCCGCCGTCAAGATTAAGGGCATGGTCGTCGCCAACATTTCCGACGAGCGTTCCGCCTACATGACCCGCGAGCACAACGGCTCGCGCATGGTCACCATGGGCCCGGGCGTTGTGGGCACCGAGGTCGCCAAGAAGATCGCCCGCGAGTTCCTGCGCGCCCAGTACGCCGGCGGCCGTCACCAGATCCGTGTCGACATGCTCAACAAGATGGCCTAACGAGAGCCACCGAGAACTCGAACTTCTACCTCAACTTGTGAATTCAGACGAAAGGACGTTCTGATGAAGAAGACCATCGCAATCGGTTGCGACCATATCGTTACGGACGAGAAGATCTATCTGGCCGACCGCCTGGAGCAGGCTGGCTACAAGGTGCTCGACTGCGGCACCTACAGCCACACCCGTACGCACTATCCCATCTACGGTAAGGCCGTGGGCGAGGCTGTTGCCAGCGGCAAGGCCGACTTTGGCGTGGCCCTGTGCGGCACCGGCATCGGCATCACCAACGCCGTCAACAAGGTTCCCGGCGCCCGCTGCGCCCTGGTCCGCGACATGACCTCTGCCCTGTATGCCCGTCGCGAGCTCAACGCCAACATCGTGGGCTTTGGCGGCAAGATTACCGGCGAGTTCCTGATGGCTGATATCATGCTTGCCTTCCTGGAGGAGCCCTACGAGAAGACTCCCGAGCATGATGCTCTGATCGCCAAGATCGATGCCTGCAACAAGGCCGACGCCGAGGCTCAGGCCGACCCGCACTTCTTTGACGAGTTCCTCGAGAAGTGGGACCGCGGCGAATACCACGACTAAGGAGGTTACGCGGTTTTACCAAACCGCGTAACGGGTCGACGCTGCGCGCCGCCCAGGCACCCCATCTCGCCGCTCAAACCGTCGCTCGCGTACATGAAGTACGCGTCGCTCCTCTTTCGCGGCGACCTGGGGCACCTGAGCGCCGCTCGCTGACGTTTGAGTGACCTGTGAGATCGCCCCTGTTGTCGCGAAGTGTTCTGGTACGGCGAGCTGCTCCGATAACACGTTTGCTTGCTTGGCTTGAGTGCTTCGCTCTTGGCTGTACTTGGCGATTTGCAGCTTTTCAATTGACGGCTCGCGTTTCTGTGAGGGGGCGCGGGCCGGTTTTCTATCAGCCCTATTGACTTGGCGGGCTGTCGTAAGAAAGGGAAGGCTCCTATGGAGTTTGTTCTTGATAACGGTTCTATCCGCGTAGCACTGAGCACGGCGGGCGGGTCGTTCACTTCTATTACGGCCAACGGCCGTGAGTACCTGTGGCAGGGCGACCCGGCGGTGTGGTCGGGCCAGGCACCCATTTGTTTCCCGATCTGCGGCGGCCTTCGTGACGGTCGCGCAATGACCATGGGCGGCCGCGAGGTCAAGCTTGCCCGTCACGGCTTTGCTCGCAAACAGGACTGGAAGCTCGAGGAGCAGGGCGACAACATGGTCGCGCTGAGCCTAAGCTCCGCCGACCATGCCGAGTTGCTCGAGCAGTACCCGTATCCGTTTAAGATCGTTGCTCGTTACACGATCGATTCGGAAAAGGTGGCCGTGTCGTACGAGGTGACCAATGAGGGCACCGAGGACATGCCGTTTTTTGTGGGCGGCCACCCCGGCTTTAAGTGCCCGCTTGACGAGGGCGAGTCCTATGACGACTACGAGCTCCGTTTTGAGCAGCGCGAGGCCGCCGAGCTCTGTACTGCCGTTCCCTCGACGGGCCTGATTGATGTTGAGCATCGCAGCAAGAACCCGATGGTTGGCCATGACCTGCCGCTGACCCACGAACTCTTTGACTTCGCGGAGACCATCTTTGACGTGCTCGAGAGCCGCGTGGTTACGCTGACCAAGAAGACCGAGGACAAGGGCGTGCGCCTGACGTTCCCCGATATGCCGTACCTGATTGTGTGGAGCAAGCCCGAGGGCGACTTTGTGGCCGTGGAACCGTGGGGCGGCCTGTCTACCTGCTCCGACGAGGACGATATCCTGGAGCACAAGCGTGGCTGCCTGGTGGCCAAGCCGGGGGAGACCGTTACCCGCGGCTTTGAGATCGAGATCCTTTAACGAGCTATCGTATGTTTGGGGCCGCGCGTGTCGTGCCCCGGAAACAGGAGTTCAATATGATTCTGACCGTTACCATGAACCCGTCGATTGATACGCGCTATCAGCTCGATAAGCTGATCATCGACGATGTAAACCGCGTGACGCCCGAAAAGACCGCTGGCGGCAAGGGCCTCAACGTGAGCCGCGTGCTGCTGCAGCTGGGCGATGACGTGCTCGCGACCGGTCTACTCGGTGGCCACATGGGTGCCTATATGGCCGAGCTCATGGATGCCGACGGCGTCAAGAACGACTTTGTGCCCATCGCCGGTGAGACGCGCATTTGCTTGAATATTCTGCACGAGGGCAATCAGACCGAGCTGCTGGAGAGCGGCCCGCAGATCGCCCCGGCCGAGCTCGAGGCCTTTACGGCCAAGTTTGCCGAGCTTGCAGCGAAGGCGGACGTTGTGACGCTTTCGGGCTCGCTGCCGCGTGGCGTCGATGCCGGCTACTATGCCGAGCTCGTCAAAATCGCCGAGGAGGCGGGCGCCAAGGTGCTGCTCGATACCTCGGGTGCATCGCTGGAGGCCGCGCTGGAGTCCGACGCTAAGCCTGAGCTCGTAAAGCCCAACCTGACCGAGATTAACGGCCTGCTGGGTACGTCCTTTACGACCGATGATGTCGATGCCCTGCGCGAGGCGCTTGCCGCCGATGGCCGCTTTGCCGGTATTCCCTGGGTTGTCGTTTCGATGGGTGCTGCCGGTTCGGTGGGCTTCCATGAGGGTCGCGCGTTCCGCGCCAAGACGCCTGCGATTGCGGCCGTGAACGCGACGGGTTCCGGCGACTCGACCATCGCCGGTTTTGCGCATGCCATTGCTGCCGGCGCCGACGACGTCACGGTGCTCAAGACCGCCAATACCTGCGGCAAGCTCAACGCCATGGATCCCAAGACCGGCCACCTGGTCATGGACCGCTGGGACGAGATCTACAACAACGTTGAAGTAACGGAGCTTTAGAGTTACGCTGTTTTACCAAACCGCGTAACGGCTCGACGCTGCGCGGGCCGCATTTGGACAATCTGACGTTCAACTTCAAGGGCGCGACCAGAAGGTCAGCGCCCTTTCGTTTCACGTCACCTTGTCTCAAATGCGGCCCGCTCGCTGTCCGTCCTCTACCTGCGGCGTTGTCTTGCTCCGGATGCGGCAGTTAGGGACGTTCCTTTTCTGCCGGCAGTCTGGGACATTCCTTGGGGTAGTCATTGGGGACGTTCTTTAATGACTAGTCGTTTAAGAACGTCCCCGATGACTACACTCAAAAAACGGCGCCCGCCGGCGATGTTGCCGGCGGGCGCCGTTGTCGTGTAGGTGGCTATGTCGTGCGGGCTGCTGTTGAACGTTCGGGCCCGTGCTCTATAGCGAGTCGATAAAGCGCTGCTGGGCGGCGCGGCCGGCTTCGTCCCACTTAAAGACGCCGGCGTTGTCGAGCACGTGGCCAAACGCCACGCCGACCTCCTCGTGCAGGATATCGATGGCGTTGTCGGCCGTAAGCTCGTCGGCGCGGCGGGCAAAGACGTCCTTGGCCCATGCGGCGTGGCTGCGGCAAAGGTCGTCGCCCTCGAGCGCGCCAGCAAGGTCGTAGCTGGCATCGGCTTTGGCCGCCAGCAAGTGCTCGCGGACAGCGCCAAGCTCGGGAACCAGGCGCGGCGGCAGAATGGCCAGGCCCATGACCTCAATCAAGCCGATGTTCTCTTTCTTAATGTGGTGGTACTCAGCATGCGGGTGGAAAACGCCCAGCGGATGCTCGTCGGTCGTGATGTTGCAGCGAAGCGCCAGGTAGGCCTCGTAAATCTCGCCGCCGGCATTGCCGCGGGAGTCGACGCGGCGGATGACGGGCGTCACGGTGTTGTGCGCCACGCCATCGGCCGTGTGCGCGATGACGCCCACAGACTCATCGGTCCACTCGCGCCAGGCGAGGATAATCTTCTCGGCAGCGTCGAGCAGCTGGGCGCGGTCATGCGAGCGCAGGCGCAGCACCGAGAGCGGCCACTGCAGCACGGTACCGGTGACCTGGTCAAAGCCGGGCACGCTAAACTGCGAGACCTCGGCGGCATGCATCATGGGGAACTCGTGCGCACCGCCCTGGAAGTGGTCGTGCGACAGAATCGAGCCGCCCACGATGGGCAGGTCGGCGTTGGAGCCAATAAAGTAGTGCGGGAACAGGTCGACAAAGTCGAGCAGGCAGGTCAGGCCCTTGCGGTCGACGTGCATCGGGCGATGCTCGGAGCTCATGGCAATGCAGTGCTCGTTAAAGTACGCGTACGGGCTGTACTGGAAGCCCCAGCGCTCGCCGTCGAGCTGGATGGGAATAACGCGCAGGTTCTGACGGGCGGGATGAGCGCCGCCGTCGGCTGCGGCGGAGCGTCCGGGGTAGCCCTCGTTCTCGATGCAGAGCTGACAGGCGGGATACTTCTCGCCCGTGTTTTTGGCGGCACCGGCTGCGGCAATATCGCGCGGGTCCTTTTCGGGCTTTGACAGGTTGATAGTGATCTCCAGGTCACCCCAGTTGGTGGGGGTGTTCCATTTGATATTGCGCGCGATGGCGGCGCGGCGCACGTAGCCGGCGTCGCAGCACAGACCGTAGAACCAGTCGGTCGCGGCGCGGGGCTCGTTGACGCCCATGCGGCCGTCGAACTCCTCGTTTACAACCGAAGGCCTCGGCATCAGCGCGCCCATGATGCGCATGGCGATGCGGTCGCGGCCCGACGCCGTGTCCTCGGCGGCGCCGTTGGCAACGGCGGCCTCGGCAAGCGCGGCGAGCGTGCCCTCCAGGTCAAAGTCAGGCAGGGTATCGGGGTGCAAGAGCGAGAGTTTCTCAACTTGGAGTGCCCAAGTCATGTCGAGTGCGGGGCCCGTGGCGCCGATGCACTCCAAAATGGTGTTGTATGCCCAGATGCGATCGTCCTGGCCGATCATCGATCGGTGGATAGCGTACTCGATCAGGTTCTGCGCGGCCTCGCGCACGTCAGTCATTACAGCCATGCCGCGTAAGCCCCCTTGTCAGAGATGGCGTAGTGACGGGCAGAGCCTTCGCCCAGCCAGCCGTTCATCTTGGCGATGAAGGTGTCGACCAGGTCGAGCGGCACGAAGGCCTGGATGGTGCCACCAAAGCCGCCACCGTGGATACGAACGGCGCCGCGGCCGTCGAGCACGTGCTCGGCCAGCGCCAGGGCATACATGGAAGGCTGCTCGGAGCCCAGCTTGGCAACGACATTCTGCAGGTACATGGCAGAGCTGGCGCCGGACTCGCGCGTCAGGACCAGGAACTGGTCGATGTCGCCGGCGTTCAGGGCTGCCCAGCGCTTGTCGACCAGGCCGTTTTCGTACCAGTAGTGAACGGCGCGCAGGCAGGCACGGTCGCCCAGCTTGGCGCGCAGCTCGGGGAGCTTGGCGTCAAAGTCCGCCACGTTTACCTCGCACAGGCGTGCCTTGCCAAACTCGGCGGCGACGTCCTGCATCTCGCGCGGAACGGCGGCGTAGTCATCGGTGGCGGCCACGTGGTCGGCACCGACCTTAACGAGCACGAGCGCATAACCGTGATCCTCAAAGTTGAGCTCGAGCTTCTGGGTTTTAGGCTGAGCCTGATCCTCAAAGTCCATGTAGGCGAGGCCGCCCAAGCAAACGGCGGCCTGGTCCATCAGACCGCAGGGCTTGCCGTAATAGTTGTTCTCGGTGCGCTGGCTCATCTGGGCGAGCGCGACGGGCTCGATGGCGGGTGCTCCCCAGAGCGTCTCCATGGCGCGGCCGTAAGCCGCCTCGACAGCAGCGGAGCTCGAAAGGCCGCCGCCCGAGGGGACGGAGCAGGTAAAGGCAAAGTCGAAGCCCTGGGGCTCAACGCCAAGGGCTGCGACCTCGTGGGCCATGCCGCGGACGAGGCTCGCGGACGTGCCCTTCTCGGACTCCTGAACGTCTAGCGTATCGAGCGTGATCTCAAAGGTGGGATAGCCCTCGTCGGCTACGCGAACCTTGTTGGAATCGGTTGCCACGGCGATGCCGTCGACGGCGACATCGAGCGAGCCGGCGATAACGTGGCCGCCCTCGTGGTCGGTGTGGTTGCCACTGATCTCGGAGCGGCCGGGCGCGTGCACATAGAGCACCTGGCGATCGCCGATGGGCCCAAACTCCTCCTCAAACAGCTTGGTGAGCGTGGCGAGTGTCTTTTCGTCGGGGGTGGTCATCGGAGTCCTTTCCTTGGCGCGTACGGGTAAGTTTTGCGCCGTTATGAGTACGTTAACAATTTGAAGCGGCATGAACCAAGTGTTCACGATGCTGCACGTTACGGGCTATGTTAACGTACTCATAACACAACTCTTGTCACTTTTTGAGAATCTGGTAATCGGTAGAAATTCAGCCGTGAACGGTATTGCCGTATGGACTTATAAAGCAGAAGAGATGCGGATTGAAAAAGTAGAGTACGTTAACATGCGTCCGACGATAGCGGGCCTCGGCGCGGGCTAAACTCCTGCCCGGGCCGGCATTCACGCTATTCAGATCTCGCAAGGGTGAAGGTGATCCTGTGGCAAGGCGCCCGTCCAACGATACAGGTACGCGTCCGGTCTCCATGGCCGACGTCGCCCGCGCTGCCGGCGTTTCGCAGCAGACGGTTTCGCGCGTCGCCAACGGCTTGCCCAACGTTAACGAGCAGACGCGCCAGCGCGTGCAGGCCGCTATGCAAGAGCTCGGCTTTCGTCCGAGTTATGCCGGTCGCTCGCTGCGCGACGGCCGCTACCATTCGGTCGGCCTGTGCGTCAACGATGTCACCAAGTTTGGCAACCTCTCAATGATCGACGGCATCGCCAGCGCTGCTCGAGAGCATAATTGTGCCATCACGCTGGTCGAGATGTCCAAGACCGAGGAGTTTTCGCTTGCCGAGGCCACGCGTCGTATGGCCGCGCTGCCGGTGGATGGCATCATCATCGGCATGAGCCGCATGGCGCCCGATTTTGAGACGTTTGATCCACTGCCGGGCATTGGCACGGTCATCGTTACCATGTACGCGCATCCGCGCGTGACCACGGTCGATTCCGACCATTACGGCTGCTCGCTATTGCTTATGGACCACCTGTTTGAGCTGGGGCACGAGCAAATTCGCTATATTGGCGGCCCGTCGTTCTCGGTCGACGAACAATTTCGCCGCGCCGGTTGGCAGGATGCACTCGAGCGTAAACACATCGAGTCGGCAGAGCCGCTCGAGGGCGACTGGTCTGCCAACAGCGGCTACGAGGCCGGCAGATACCTGGCCGAGCACGATCGCACCATGACGGCGATCTATGCGGCAAACGATCAGATGGCAAATGGCGCGATTGCCGCACTGCGTGATAGCGGCCTGCGCGTGCCCGAGGACGTGAGCGTGGTGGGCGTCGACGATTCGCTCGATGATTTTGTGGCACACAACGAGCTCACGACCGTGCGATTCGATCTACATCAGCGCGGACGCGAGGTATTCGAGCATGCGGTTCCCGAGGCGGGTACGGCGGGCAAAACCGTTGCCATTCGTATTCCCGGCCAGCTTATCATTCGACATACCACGGCAGCGACTCACGTATAGTTTGTGCAGGTGAACGGCGGTATATTCCGCCTCAAAAACAATCGGTAAGGATGCTGGCAGATAGCCGTGGCTATGAAGACGAGTGTTATGATAGACGGGCTCTTTTGTCTATCTAGGAGGCTTTGCCTGATGGAGATCACCAAGGATATCCGCTACATCGGTGTCGACGATCACGACATTGACCTGTTCGAGGGCCAGTACGACGTGTCCGAGAACGGCATGGCATACAACAGCTATGTTATCTTGGGCGATAAAATCGCTGTCGCCGATTCGGTCGACGCTGGCTTTGTCGACGAGTGGCTCGGCAACCTCGAGGCCGCGCTTGACGGCCGTACGCCCGACTACCTGGTCGTCCATCACATGGAGCCCGATCACTCCGCCGGCATCGCCGCCTTTATGGAGCGCTACCCCCAGGCCCAGATTGTGGCTAGCATGGGCGCCTTCCGCATGATGGTCAACTACTTTGGCACCGACTACCCCGAGCGCAAGATGGTCGTCAAAGAGGGCGACGTGCTCGACCTGGGTGGCCACAGCCTGACCTTTATCGGCGCCCCCAACGTTCACTGGCCTGAGGTGATCTTCTCCTACGAGTCCACCGACAAGGTGCTCTTTAGTGCCGACGGCTTTGGCAAGTTTGGCGCCAACGACATCGAGGATCCCGAGGGCTGGGCTTGCGAGGCTCGCCGCTACTACTTTGGCATCGTCGGTAAGTTCGGCAAGTTCGTGCAGGCCGTGCTCAAGAAGGCCGCCGACCTGGACATCCAGATCATCTGCCCGCTCCACGGCCCCGTACTGACCGAGAATCTGGGCTATTACCTCGATACCTATAACACCTGGTCGAGCTATCAGCCCGAGGACGAGGGTATCACGATTGCCTATGCGAGCGTGTACGGGCATCTGAAGGCTGCCGTCGAGGAGCTCGCATCTGCGCTTGAGGCTCGCGGCCAGAAGGTCTCCGTCTTTGACCTGGCTCGCGACGATATGGCCGAGGCTGTTGAGGATGCGTTCCGCTATGACCGTCTGGTGCTCGCCTCTATCACCTATCAGGGCGAGATCTTCCCGTTCATGAGCACCTTTATCCACACGCTCGCCGAGCATGCCTACCAGAACCGCACCGTGGCGCTCGTCGAGGCCGGCTCCTGGGCGCCCACCGCTGCCAAGGTTATGACTAAGGAGCTCGAGGGTATGAAGGACATCACCCTGGCGCAGAACAAGGTGACTGTGCTGGGGTCGCTCAACGACGCCTCGCGCGCTCAGATCGAGGCCCTCGCCGACGAGCTTTCCAAGTAGCGATATTTCGCTTTTAACGCTCAACCACCACAAAGGGGACAGGCACCTTTGTGGTGGTTTTTGTT
>URXE01000002.1 GCA_900551815.1 uncultured Collinsella sp. | reverse complement strand
CGATAAAGGTACCGGCCTCGATACGGTCGCCCACCACGCGATGGGTAACGGGATGCAGCTCTTCCACGCCCTCGATGGTCACGACAGGCGTACCGGCGCCGACAATCTTGGCGCCCATCTCGTTAAGCATGTTGGCGAGATCGACGATCTCGGGCTCGCGGGCGGCATTGTCGATTACCGTGGTACCCTGCGCGCGCACGGAGGCCATGATGAGGTTCTCGGTCGCACCGACACTGGCAAACTCGAGCGTGACGGTGGTACCGTGCAGGCCCTGGGGCGCATTGGCGTTGATATAGCCGTGGGCGGTATCGAACTCAACGCCCAAGGCCTCAAGACCCAAGATATGCATGTCGATCTTGCGAGCGCCCAGGTTGCAGCCGCCGGGCATGGCGATCTTGGCGCGATGGAAACGGCCCAGCAGGGGCCCCATAACGGCGGTGGAAGCACGCATCTTAGCGACGAGCTCATAGGGAGCCTCCCAGGAATCGACCTGGGAGGTATCGATCTCGAGCGTGTGCTCGTCGAGAACATCGATCGTAGCGCCCATACCCTTGAGCACCTTGCCCATCACGTGGACATCGGAAATATCAGGCACGTTCTGCAGCGTCGTCTTGCCCGGCGCCAGAAGCGTTGCCGCCATAAGTTTAAGCGCGGAGTTCTTGGCACCCGAAACAGGCACGGAACCTCCGATGGCGTGGCCACCCTCAACGCGGATAATATCCAAGGTCTACCCTTTCAAAAAGCATGCCCGGGGTGGCTGGGCCATCCCGGGCATGATGTGTTCGCAAATGGTCGAACGTTAAAACGTCTGACTATTGGGCAAGCTTGAGCTTACACCATGCGATTTCATTATAGAGGTAGGCGCGGCGTGCATCATCCTCCGACAAATTACCCAGCTTCTCTTCAAAACCTTGAATATCAGCTTTAACCTTGTCGGCGTCGACGGTCGCCAAATCGCAAGCGCGCTCGGCGAGGACGGTCACGACATCGTCCGCAACCTGGGCATAGCCGCCGGCCACGGCAAACGTGTGGTCGACAGTGCCCATGGCCTTATCGGAAACGCGAACGTAACCGCGGTCGATTGTGCAGATTTCGCTGGAGTGAGCAGGCAGAACGCCAAACTCGCCATCCGTGGACGGAATCGACACAAACGCAGCGTCGCCCTCATAGGCGCAGCTCACGGGGCACACGATGCGGATACGCATAACCTACTTCTCCCCCATCTTGCGGGCGCGCTCGCGCACGTCCTCAATCGTGGAAGCATAGCGGAATGCCTGCTCGGGCAGGTCATCGGCCTTGCCGTCGACAATCTCGGCGAAGGAGCGGACGGTATCCTCGACGCGAACGTAGACACCGGGGTTGCCGGTGAACTTCTCGGCGACGTGGAAGGACTGGGAGAGGAACTGCTGGATCTTACGGGCACGGTTGACCGTAAGGCGCTGCTCCTCGGACAGCTCGTCCATACCCAGAATGGCGATGATGTCCTGAAGGTCGGAGTACTCCTGCAGGAGCTCCTGGACCTTGACGGCGACACGGTAGTGCTCCTCGCCGACGATCGAGGGATCGAGAGCGTCGGAGGAAGACGCGAGCGGGTCGATAGCCGGGAACAGGCCGAGCGACGAAATGCTACGCGAAAGAACCGTAGTGGCGTCGAGGTGCGTAAACGTCGTGGCAGGCGCCGGGTCGGTCAGGTCGTCTGCAGGGACGTAGACAGCCTGGACGGAGGTAATGGAACCCGTCTTGGTCGAGGTAATGCGCTCCTGGAGGTCGCCCATCTCGGTAGCCAGCGTAGGCTGGTAACCGACGGCGGACGGCATACGACCCAGCAGTGCGGAAACCTCGGAACCGGCCTGGGAGAAGCGGAAGATGTTGTCGATGAACAGCAGGACGTCCTGGCCGCGATCGCGGAAATACTCAGCGGTGGTAAGGCCGGCCAGACCGATGCGCAGACGTGCTCCAGGCGGCTCGTTCATCTGACCATAGACCAAGCAGGTCTTGTCGATAACGCCAGACTCGCTCATCTCGAGGAACAGGTCGGTGCCCTCACGAGTACGCTCGCCGACACCGGTGAACACCGAGGTGCCGCCGTGCTCCTGGGCGAGGTTGTTGATGAGCTCCTGAATCAGAACGGTCTTGCCGACGCCGGCGCCGCCGAACAGACCCGTTTTGCCGCCACGGATGTAGGGCTCAAGCAGGTCAACGGCCTTGATGCCGGTTTCGAAAATCTCGGTCTTGGTGGTGAGCTCGTCGAAGCGGGGCGCTGCATGGTGGATGGGATAAAACTCCTCCACCTCGGGCATGGGCTTACCGTCGACAGGCTTGCCCATGACGTTCCAAATGCGGCCGAGCGTCTTGGGGCCAACGGGCATCTTCATGGGCTCACCGGTATCGGTGGCGATGAGGCCGCGCTGCAGGCCGTCGGTCGAGGACATGGCGACCGTGCGGACGACGCCGCCCGGAAGCTGGCTCTCGACCTCGAGGATCGTGCTCAGATGACCGATCGGGGTCTCGGCCTCGACCGTGAGCGCGTTGTAGATCGGGGGCACCGCGCCGTCAAACTTGACGTCGACGACAGGGCCGATGATTCGCACGATGCGACCATCACCGGCAGTCGTCTTCTTGGTGGCTTCCTCGACCGCAAGCTTTACGGTGTTATTAGCCATTACTGTTCCTCCAATGCTGAGGCTCCGCCGACGATCTCGTTAATCTCGGTCGTGATCGAAGCCTGGCGCACGCGACTATACGTGCGGGTAAGGGTCGAGATGATCGCGGTGGCGTTTTCCGTCGCGGAGTGCATGGCCTTGCGGCGTGCACCCTGCTCGGCAGCCGCCGAATCGATCAGGGCCTGGTAGATGACCGTCAGGATATAAGACGGCACAAGCTTGCCGAGAACATGCTCGGGAGAGGGCACGAACTCGAACGTGGACGAGATGCGCTTAGGGGCGTCGGTCTCGTTCTTACGCGGACCGTGGGCCATAGCGATCATCTCGGGGTCGAGCGGCAACAGATGCTCGACGCGAAGCTCCTGATCCACGCGGTTCTTGGCGTGGTGGTAGACAAGCTCGACACGGTCAAGCTCACCGGCACGATACGCATCGCAGATATGAGAGGAGATCATGCGGGCCTGATTGAAATCGGGCTCAGAGGAGTTGCCCTCAAAGTGCATGACAACGTTTGCGCGGTCACGGAAATACGTGGCCGGCTTACGCCCGCACGCGATGATCTCGCATTCGATGCCGTCGTTCGCCCAAGAAGCGGCGAGCTTTTCGGCCGTGCGCTCCACCGTCGTATTGAAACCGCCGGCAAGGCCGCGGTCCGAGGCAATAACGACAATCAGGCCATGCTTGACGCTCTCATGCTTCTGCAGCATGGGATCGGTGCCCGAACAGGAGGCGTCGCCGGCGACCGTCAACATGACGTCGGTCAGCGCCTCCTTATAGGGCTCGGCCTGCTTGGAGCGATCGAGGGCACGACGAATCTTGGCCGTAGAGACCATCTCCATCGTGCGCGTGATCTGCTTGGTCGTGGTAACCGAGGAGATTCGCTTCTTAATGTCGCGAAGGTTGGCCATGGGGCTTAGTTCTCCTCTGATCCAGAAACATCCGAATGGTGCTTGGCCATGAACTGCTGCTTGAAGTCGCCGATGACGCGCAAGAGCTCAGCCTTGGTGTCATCATCGATCTTCTTGGCGCGAACCTTGTCGAGCAGCGAACCAAAACCATTGTCCATGTACTCGATGAGCTCGGCACGGAAGGGCAGCACGTCGGCGATCTCCAGGTCATCCAGGAAGCCCTCGTTGCCAGCGAACAGCGTAACGATCTGCTCGCCAACCTCAAACGGCTTGTAACGCGGCTGCTTCAGGAGCTCGGTCATGCGGGCACCATGGGTCAGCTGCTTCTGAGTAGCCTCGTCGAGGTCGGAGCCGAACTGGGTAAAGCCAGCGAGCTCCTGATAGGAAGCGAGGTCCAGACGGAGGTTGCCGGCGACCTGCTTCATGGCCTTGGTCTGCGCATCGCCACCGACGCGGGACACGGAGATGCCCACGTCGACTGCCGGGCGCTGACCCTGGAAGAAGAGCTCGGACTGCAGGTAGATCTGACCATCGGTAATGGAAATGACGTTGGTCGGAATGTAGGCCGAGACGTCGCCGTCCTGGGTCTCGATGATCGGCAGTGCCGTCATGGAGCCGTAACCGTTCTTCTTGGACATCTTGACGGCACGCTCGAGCAGACGAGAGTGCAGGTAGAAGATGTCGCCAGGATAGGCCTCGCGTCCGGGCGGACGATGCAGCGTCAGCGACATCTGACGGTAGGCCACAGCCTGCTTGGACAGGTCGTCGTAGATGACGAGCACGTGACCGCCGGGGTTGGTCTCGCTGGCGGGCTTGCCGTCCTCGCCGTTGTACATGAAGAACTCGCCGATAGCGGCACCGGCCATAGGCGCGATGTACTGCATAGGGGCGGAATCGGCAGCAGTGGCCGAAACGATGATGGTGTAGTCGAGCGCACCGTGCTGAGCGAGGGTCTCACGGATGTTGGCAACCGTGGAGGCCTTCTGGCCGATGGCGACATAGATGCAGACCATGCCCTTGCCGCGCTGGTTGAGGATAGCGTCGATGGCGATGGCGGTCTTACCGGTCTTACGGTCGCCGATGATGAGCTCACGCTGACCGCGGCCAATAGGCACCATGGAGTCGATAGCGAGCAGACCGGTCTGAACCGGCTCGCACACCGGGGTACGATCGATGACGCCGGGAGCCTTGAACTCGATGGGGCGACGGTGCGTGGCGACGATGTCGCCCAGGCCGTCGATGGGCTGGCCGAGCGGATTGACGACGCGGCCGAGCATGGCACGGCTCACGGGGATATCCATAATGCGACCAGTGGTGCGGCACTCGTCGCCTTCCTTGATGGAGTCGACGGCACCAAACAGAACGGCGCCGACCTCGTCACGGTCAAGGTTCTGGGCAAGGCCGAAGACGGTCTCACCGGTATCGGAGCTCTTGAACTCCAGAAGCTCGCCTGCCATGGCGCTCTTGAGGCCGGAGACGCGCGCGATGCCGTCGCCTACCTCGTCGACCGTTGAAACCTCATGCGTATCGACCGTCGCGGAGAGGCTCGTGAGCTGCTCCTGCAGTTTCTTGGCGATATCCTGGGCATTGAGGGTTTCGGACATTAGGCTTCACCTCCGTACGAATTAGCAGAGTTTGCGAGGGTCTCCTGCGCGATGCGCAGCTGCGTCTTGACGGAAATGTCACGACGCTCGCCGCGGGCCTCGAGCACCAGGCCGCCCACGATAGACGGGTCGACCTGCTCGATAAGGAATACCTTGCGGCCGAAGTCCTGCTCGCATTTCTTAGTGATGGTTTGACGCAGCTCGTCGTCGAGCGGGATCGCCGTGGTGACGGTCACGCCCACTACATCCTCGTCTTCCTCGGCAACATACTTAAAGGCAGCTGCCACCTTGGGAAGAAGGTCGAGCTGGTCGCGCTTGGACATGGTGTCGAGCACGGCGATGATCTCGGGGCTGGCAGAAGCCAAGCGCTCGACCATCTCGAGGTCCTCGAACACATGGTTCTCGGCCTTGGCGGCTTCCAAAAGGGAACGCGCGTAGGTCTCGAGCACCTTGTCCTGATAGCGGCTAGTCGGCATTCAGGCTACCTGCTTCCTGGATGTAGCGCTCGATGAGCTTCTTCTGCTCGGCATCGTCCTCGAGTGCCTCGCCCACGATCTTGGTGGCGACGGCAACGGACAGGTCGGCGATGGAGCTCGCGGCACCGGCGTAGATGGACTTGCGCTCGTCCTCGACGGTCGTATGGGCCTTGGCGATGATCTCCTCGGCCTCCTTGTGAGCAGCCTCGATGATACGGGCACGCTCGGACTCGGCGTCCTTACGGGCCTCGAGAACGATGTCGGCAGCCTGACGACGGGCGTCGGTGACGATCGAGTCGGACTCAGCGCGCTTGGCGATAGCCTCCTGCTTGGTCTTCTCGGCCTCGTCGAGGCTCTCCTCGATCTTCTTGCCGCGCTCCTCCATGGTTTTCATGATGCCCGGCAGGGCGACCTTGGCCAGCACGATCCAGATAATCAGGAAGGCGATAAGCGCCGGGATGAACTCCGCCATCTTAGGGATGAGGATGTCCGCACCGGCGGCGCCGTCCTCGGCGAACGCGGAAACCGGCATGAGCAGCGCGGCCGCGGACGCGGAGAGTGCGATCGCGCTCTTCTGGGATGAAAGATTCATACTTGACGCTCCGTGCTATTTAACGATCAGCGCGACAACGAAGCCGATCAGAGCCAGAGCCTCGCCGAAAGCGGAGCCCATGATGAAGACGGTGAACACGCGGCCCTGGACCTCAGGCTGACGGGCCATAGCACCCGTAGCACCCAGAGCAGACAGGCCGATAGCAAGACCAGCGCCGATAACACCGAGACCGTAACCGATAACTCCCACGATTCCTCCTTTGTCGTGCGTGTCTTATTTCACGCAGGATAACCTTTTTATAACTGCCGGGCTCCATGGGTACAGGCACCGGCGGTTTAACGAATTGCCTTACCTTTAAGGCACGAACGGAAGACTACTCCTCCTCCGCGACCTCCTCTGCCTCGGAGACATACACGGCGGTAAGGACCGTGAAGACGTAAGCCTGGATGGCGCCGACCACAAGCTCGATCGCATAGATCAGGATGAGGATGGCAAGCCAGGCCAGCGAAGGCAGGGCGCCGACGGCGTGGGCCGCGGAAACCTGCTGAAGCAGCGGCTGCATGAACATGCTCGCCATGATGGCGAACGAGCCCATGACCACGTGTCCTGCGAACATGTTGCAGAACAGACGGACGGCAAGCGTGATGAGGCGCAGGAAGGTCGAGAAAAGCTCGACGACCCACACGAGCACGTTCATCGGGAAGCTCACGCCCTGCGGGGCGAGGCTCTTGATGTAGCCGATCACGCCGTGAGCCTTGCATCCGTAGTAGATGAAGTACACGAAGGCGAAAATGGCGAGTGCGGCGGTGGAGCCGATTGCGCCGGTGCCGGGCTTCATTCCCGGGATCAGGCCGATCATGTTATTGATCAGGATGAACAGGAAAAGCGAGCACAGGAACGGGAAGTGCTTCTTCCAGTTCTCACCCACGACACCCTTGCCGATATCGTTCTCGACGTACTCGATGATGTACTCGAAACCGTTGACGAAGAAGCCCTTGGGAACCAGGGTCTGCTTCTTCTTGAACACGGCTAGGACGATCAGGAGCACGATCGTGGAGACGATCAGCCAAAACGAGTACTGCGTGATGCCGCAGCTCAGATCGCCCACGACAGGGGTGGAGCTGAACTCGCTGACCAGATGATTAATCTCATCAGGCAGCTTTTCAAAAATTTCCACGACTTACCTTTCGACCTCATGAGGATCTCGCAGCGCCTTGGCGACGCGAACCGCGCAGGCGGCCATAAAGGCCACGAAGCCGATCGCCTCGCCCAGGAGGAACATGCGAAATGCCTCTCCGAACAACACAAACACAACCAAGGTAAAGACAAGCAACGCGATTGCCGAGACCGCGAGACTCACCATACCCTTGAGCATGTCCGCATTCTGCTTATCGTCAAGAACCGGCTTGAGCGTAAAGACAAAGGGAAGGAAGGCAATCGCGCCCGCGATGGCACCTGCAACGATAGCGAGCAGATCGGCTATCTGAAACACTGGCGTCCTCACTTTCCTTTTTTATCGCCTCACAGGACAGTTCCCGCCAAACATTGGTGACTATTGTACGAGCCAATCGCTAAAGTACAACTGAAAAAGCATCGGTTAATACGCACCTGTTCGTTTTCTTAAGACCTTCTTTATGCCGCAGGTACGGTAATACGTTTTTCTCGAACCCTGCAGGGCAAAACGTCCATTAACTAAAGGTGCGCACAGGCGTCTTCTACTTGCCCGCGCGCACCATTTCTTCCAATTTGCAGCCGCGGCCGTCTTAGCCCAGCGACTAGAGCGTGCCGTAGATGCGATCGCCGGCGTCGCCCAGGCCGGGAACGATGTAGGCAGCCTCGTTGAGATGGTCGTCGATAGCGCAGGTATAGATATGCACATCTGGGTCCTTCTCGGTCAGCGACTTGAGACCCTCGGGGGCAGCGACGATGCACAGCATGCGGATGTCCTTGACACCGCGCTCGCGCAGGTAGCTGATGGCCATCTCGGCCGAACCGCCCGTGGCGAGCATGGGGTCGACGACCAGGCAGATGCGCTGGTCGATATCCTTGGGCATCTTGCAGTAATACTCATGCGGCTCATGGGTAACCTCGTCGCGTTCCATACCGATGTGGCCTACGCGAGCGGAGGGCACCAGGTCGAGAATGCCGTCGACCATGCCAAGGCCCGCACGCAGGATGGGCACGATGGCGAGTTTCTTGCCGGCGAGCTGTTTGAACGTGGCGGTAGTGATGGGGGTCTCGACCTCGACGTCTTCCATAGGCAGGTCGCGCATGGCCTCGTAGCCGTCAAAAAGCGCGAGTTCGCGCACGAGCTGGCGGAACTGGTTGGTGCCGGTGTTTTTGTCGCGCAGGATCGACAGCTTGTGCTGGACGAGCGGATGATCGACAAGCGTCACACGGGACGCATCGTAGGTGACGGTCATGGGTTGATTGCCCCTTTCGTTGCGGCCGCAAAACGGCCTTGCTGACAAGGCGCGCAGCAATGTTGCCGCCGCACGCCATGCATAAGTTTAGCGGTTTGTTGTATCGAGCAGCCCATCGCAGCCCTACTGTGCGGTACTGAGCGAGCGCTTGACTGCATCACGCCAGCCCGCAAGGTTTTGCTCGCGACGCTCGGCGGACATATGGGGAAGGAAGGTCCTAACGATCTGGGCATTTTGCTCCAGCTCTTCAAGGTCTTCCCAATAGCCGACGGCAAGACCCGCCAAGTACGCGGCACCGATTGCCGTGGTCTCCACCGTCTCGCATTGCAGCACGGGGATATCCAGCAGGTCGGCCTGGAATTGCATGATGAACTCGTTGCGTGAGGCGCCGCCATCGACGGACAGGCGCTCAATCGAAAGCCCCACGTCCTGCTCCATGGCGCGCAGCACGTCGTAGCTCTGATATGCCATGGATTCGCAGGCGGCACGTACGATGGTCGCACGGCTCGAGGCGCCGGTCAGACCGCACACGATACCGCGAGCATGCGGGTCCCACCAGGGAGCACCCAAACCCGCAAAGGCGGGAACGAAGTAGCAGCCCTCGTTGTCGCTAATCGAAGCGGCGAGTTGTGCCGACTCGCTCACGCTCGAGATGATGCCCATGTTGTTGCGAAGCCAGTTCATCGTTGAGCCTGCGGCAAAAATAGAGCCCTCGAGCGCATAGCTGACTTTGCCGTCCGCAGCGATACCGATGGTGGAGACCAGGCCATTCTTGGATTCGACGATCTCGTCGCCGGTGTTCATGAGCATAAAGCAGCCCGTGCCATAGGTGTTTTTGGTCTGGCCGGGACGGAAACAACAGTGGCCGAACAGCGACGCCTGTTGGTCACCCGCCACGCCCATGATGGGCGGCATGTTGGTCATGATGTCGCTCGCGACGCGGCCGTAGTCGCCCGAGCTCCAGCGAACCTCGGGCATCATGGAACGTGGAACATCAAAGAGCGCCAGCAGGTCGTCGTCCCAATCGAGCGTATGAATATTAAAGAGTGCCGTGCGGCTGGCATTGGTGTAGTCGGTGGCAAAGACCTGGCCGCCGGTGAGGTTGTAGATGAGCCAGGTGTCGATGGTGCCAAACATGAGGTCGCCCGCCGCCGCGCTCTCGCGTGCGCCGTCGACGTTGTCGAGAATCCACTGCACCTTGGAGGCCGAGAAATACGGGTCGAGCGTGAGTCCCGTGCGAGAGCGCACCAGCTCCTCGCAACCCTGTTCAACCAACGCGTCGATTGCCGGCGCGGTACGGCGGCACTGCCATACGATGGCGTTATAGATCGGCTGACCGCTCACGCGGTCCCAGACCACCGTGGTCTCGCGCTGGTTGGAGATGCCGATGGCGGCAATGCGGTCGGAGTGGATACCGCTCTTAAACTGGACTTCCATCATGACGGCGATCTGGCTGGCAAGGACCGTCATGGGGTCTTGCTCTACCCAACCGGGACGTGGGAAGCTGGTTTTGACGCTGCGACGTGCCTGCGCGACGATGCATCCGTACTCGTCGACGATGGTCGCAAGTACCGAGGTGGTGCCGCAGTCGAGCGCCATGATGTAGGAACCGCCAAAGTCAAACGAGGCATCTTCCATGCCCAGGCTGCCCAGATTCAACGACATCGCTTACACCTTTCTATTGCATCGGGTCGGACAGGACCCGCTCGATCTCTGATGCGGGAAGTGCGCCTTGGCGCAGGATCTGGAGCCCGCCGTGCTGGAACGATACGATGGTCGAGGCGTCGCGACACGGGGTCTCACCGGCGTCGACGGCAACATCGACCCCCTCCAGGATGCGACCCTCGACGGCGGCAAAGCTTGCCGGCGAGGGCGCGCCGTGCGTGTTGGCGCTCGTACAGGCAAGGGGACTGCCGCAGGCGCGGATGAGCGCTTGGACCACAGGCGAGGCCGACGCGCGAAGAGCCACCGTGTCGTCGGCGGCACGCATAAAGGTCGGCACGCAGGGGGCCGCCTTGACCACGATAGTCAGGGCTCCCGGCCAGCATCGTCGCGCGAGCACGCGAGCCTCTTCGGGGATATCCACGCCATAGCGGTCGAGTGCTTCGGCATTATCAACCAGCCAGGCGACCGTTTGGGTGAGCTTGCGCTGCTTGAGGGTAAAGATGCGGCGGTAGCCGGTACCGAGCGCAGGGACCGCGGCGCCATTGACGACAGCCTGCGGATCGCGCGGCCACGATGGGAATTCGCTTGTATCTTGGGGCACGGCGTCCGAGAAGGCGTTGACCGCCACGGCGACACCGTAGACGGTCTCGGTCGGGATCAAGGCCAGGCCGCCGCGGCCGAGCACCGCGGCCGTGCGCTCGACGGCGAGCCGATGCGGCTCGCGCGTTCCCTCGTATACCCGATAGACCGTCTGCATGTGTATGCCAGCCCCTTACGCTCTGGTGAAAGTTTGTTTACTGAGGGGCATTCTCGCACGAAACATTCAGCCTATTTGCCCAGAGCGCATGTTGGTTTGGTGAGCGGCTCTAGTAGTCGGTGAAAGTGAGGGGGTTATTGGACTGCGACGAACTTCTTTGGCCTGCCGGCGTGGCGTTCTTGGGCGGCGTAGCGCTCGATGCTGTCTATCGTTATCATCCGACGGCCGTCGACGAGTTCAACAACGAGTTTTCCGGCTTTGACCAGCGCGGTAATCCGCGGAGCGGAGACTTTGAGGTCCAGCGCTGCGTCTTTAAATGTTCGGCACGCCGCTTCCCGAGCGTCCTCGTGGTCGATTTCGACTGAAAGGGCCACGACCTCGGCCGAGCGTTCGTACCCTGCCGGAGTCAAACCGTTGTTGAGGTCGTCGGCCAAAAACGCCATCAGCGCCTCGGTGGCATGGGCAATCGCTTCTTCGCGCGTATCGCCATCGGCAAAGGCGCCGGGAATCTGCGGGAAGCTGGCGCAGTAACCGTCGTCTTCTTTTATGAGAACGCAGTCATAGGTAAATCGCTGCCTCATTTTGCCTCCAACTACCATCCAGCTTGGCGACGAATACTTGCCCACGTGCCCTTCTTTGGTCGATCACCACCAGAGCCGTTCACGGTGACAACACGATCGCCAGAAACATACTTAGCATGACTACCGACTTGCGCGACCCTCACGAATCCATCGTGCTTGAGTAGGGCAATGATTTCCCGAAAGGTAGGAGGTTGCATGGGCCGACCTCTTTCAGCCGTCCTAATTATAAACTACTTTATAATTTTTGTTAACCAGTTAATAAATATTACTGGCGCTGCTTGGGCTCGGTGACGATGGCTCGGACGATGCGGGGGCGATCGGTGAGGTCGTGGACGATACGCACGTCCGAAAGGCCTGCCTGGCGACAGAGCTCGGCCGCGGCATCGAGGGCACCCTCGTAGAGCTCGCAGGCAAACAGGCCGCCGGCGCGCAGCATGTAAGGCGCCGCATTGAGCAGGCGGCGGAAGATATCGAGGCCGTCGGCGCCGCCTTCGAGCGCCAGGTCGGGCTCAAAGTCCTTGACCTCGTGCGGCAGCGAGCGCATGACGCCGGTCGGGATGTAAGGTGGGTTGGAGACGAGCACATCAAAGGTGCCCCACTCTTCGCGGGGAATGGAACTCACCAGGTTGGTGAGGCTAAAGGCAACCTCATCTGCCGTGAGGCCAAGGGCGTCGCGGTTTTTGGTGGCCAGATCGATGGCGCGCGGCTCGATATCGGTGGCGGTGCAGGTAACGTGGCCGCGGCGCTCCCAGGCAAGGGAGAGCGAAATGCAGCCCGTGCCGCAGCCGACCTCGAGAACGCGGGCAGTGCAGGGCTCGGTTGGGGCAGGCGCAGCGGCATCCTGAGCTAAAGCCGTCTCCTGGCCGGCACCCTCGATGGCGATGCCGTATTCGTCGAGCTCGGACTCGGCGGCTTCCGCGGCTTCGGCTTCTGCTGCCTGCGCGGCGGCTTCCTCGGCCTCGCGATCGGCCAGTTCCTCGGCATAGGCACGGCTGCCCAGTACGTCGCCGCCTAGCGCCGCCTCATCGGCAGCCGTCAGGTTAGCGGCACGGCGCTCGGCGGTCGCCCGTTCGTCTGCCAGCGCGGCCTCGGCCTTGCGTGCCTCCTCGACCTCATCGTTCCAAGGCAGCTCAACACGCTGACGGGCAGCAGCCTCGGGGCTCAGCACCTCGGCATCCAGATAATTGAGGACTTCCTCGACGAGCATCTCGGTCTCGGGGCGCGGAATGAGCACACCGGGGGCGCACGCGACGTCGATCATGCGAAACTGCGTGCTGCCCGTGATGTATTGCAGCGGCTCGCCCTTAGCGCGGCGGACAACGGCCGCATGCATGGTCTCGAGCTGGGCCGCGTTAAGCGTCTCGTCCATACGCATATATAGGTCAATGCGCGCGAGGCCCGTGGCGGCGCACAGCAGCCACTCGGCAGAAAGACGGGGGTGCTCCTCGCCGCGCTCGGCCAGGTACTCCTTGGTCCACTCGAGACAACGCTTGATGGTCCAGATCTCGTTTGCCATGGGGTCCTCCCCTCTTAAGCGCCGGACGGCGCGCGAATGTCGGAGCAGATTGTACGCGAGGCCAGCGCATGGCAAGGGGCGATTGAAGGCGATTATCGAGAATCAGCCCAGAATTTTGCTTGGAGCCCACCTGAAGTGTTCATTCGTCGACGTCTAAATCTGCATTCGTCAAGCTTTTGGCAAGGTTGCCCAAAACTGACCAATATCTAACCAAGAACTTGCCACATTGCTTGACAGGCGACGCACCAAAAAGGGCCCCGCGACTTCTTGGACGATTTTTTGAGCATTATTTTTAAAAATGATAAGTAACTTTAAGCAGGTAAACAACTTAATTGTTATTAAAGAAGATTGAATAAACTCACAAAGCAATGTACCCAACCTAGTCATTGGGGACGTTCTTATTTGACTAGTCGCTTAAGAACGTCCCCAATGACTACCTCTAAGGCGCCGCAGGTTGAGCATACCGCATCCGGAGCAAGACGACGCCGCAGGTAGAGGACGGACAGCGAGCGGGCTGCATTTGAGACAAGGTGACGTGAAACGAAAGGGCGCTGACCTTCTGGTCGCGCCCTTGAAGTTGAACGTCAGATTGTCCAAATGCGGCCCGCGCAGCGTCGGCCGGTCCGCCGTTCGGTAGAACGGCGGAACCTACTACACAGCCTGCGCCAGCTTCTCGGCTCGCTCGGCGGCGGCGAGCGCCTCGATGACGGTGCCGAGCTGGTCGCCCAGGAGGACGCCGTTGTAGGTGGAGTTGAAACCGATGCGGTGATCGGTCACGCGGTCCTGGGGCTGATTGTAGGTGCGGATCTTCTCGGAACGGTTGCCGTGGCCAATCTGGCTCTGGCGCTCGGCACCAAGCTCAGCCTGCTGCTTTTCGAGCTCCATCTCGTACAGACGGGCACGCAGCATCTGCATGCAGACCTCGCGGTTCTGGATCTGGGAGCGCTGCTCCTGCGACTGCACCACGGTGTTGGTGGGCAGGTGGGTGATGCGCACGGCGGAGTAGGTGGTGTTAACGCACTGACCACCAGGGCCCGAAGCGCAGTAAGTGTCGATGCGCAGGTCGGACTGGTTGATCTGAACGTCGATCTCCTCGGCCTCGGGAAGCACGGCTACGGTAGCCGTGGAGGTCTGAATGCGGCCCTGGGACTCGGTCTTGGGGACGCGCTGGACGCGGTGCACGCCGGACTCGTACTTCATAACGGAGTAGACGCGGTCGCCCTCAACCTTGAACTCAATGGACTTAAAGCCACCGGCCTCGCTGGGGCTGGAATCGAGCACGGTGGTCTTCCAGCCGCGCGACTCACAAAAGCGCTGGTACATCTTGTACAGATCGCCGGCAAAGATGGCCGCCTCGTCGCCACCGGCGGCGGAGCGAATCTCGACGATGGTGTTCTTGTCGTCGTTGGGGTCGCTCGGGATGAGCATGTACTTGATGTCTTCCTCGAGCTGGGGGAGCTTTGCCTCGTTTTCGGAGATGTCCATCTGGAGCATCTCCTTCTCATCGGCATCGGTGGTATCGTGCAGCATTTCCTTGGCAGCCTCGATGTCATCGAGCGCGCCGATGTACTCGCGCGAGGCGGCGATGAGGTCGGACTGGTGCGCGTACTCCTTGTTGAGACGCGTGAACTCCTTGATATCGGAGGCGACGGCCGGGTCGGAAAGCTTCTTCTCGAGCTCCTCGTAGGCCTTGATGATCTTTTCGAGCTTGTCGCGCATGACGGACTCCTTTATATGCGTGAAGGTGAAAATCGGCAGAATTGATGGGGCGCGGGGCGCCGCTGCGGGGGTAAGCCCGGCTAGAACATGTCGATCTTCAGATACATGCGCATCCCTTCGCGTATGGGGTACATAGTTGCGGTCTAACCCATATATGATAGCGTGCGCAGGCAAACCTGCATATAACCCGCACGGAATGATTGGACGTAGTCGTTGGGGACTGTCGCTTTGTCACATTTTAGAGCGTTTGGAGTAGAGCGACGAGGAAGCGGATGCCCTGGAGGTAGGCGCGGCGGGTGATGCGCTCGTTGGTGCCGTGGACGCCGCGATCACACTCGTCGTCATCAACCACAAAGGCCGAGAAGCGAATGCACTCAGGGCAAATGTGCTGGTAGTTGGCAGCATCGGTCGCACCGATCACGGTCGAGGGCACAATTGCCACTGGCTCGAATGATCCATTTTCCTCCGTCCCCTTTGGATCACGGAAATAGCGGGCGGCGATGGAGCGAACCGCCTCGAGGCCGGGGCCACCGATGCGCGGGGACGGCGAGGGTTCGGAGCTGCCGGGGCCTAGCTCCACTTCGACACGACCGGCAAGGTCCGCCCCGGCAACCGCCTCACGGCAGCGCGCCACAACATCGGCCACGCTCGTGCCCTCGAGCATACGGAAGTTGATGTTGGCCCACATATCCTGCGGCATTACGTTGGCGCCGGTGCTGCCACCCTCGATCTGCGTGGGTGCGCAGGTGGTCGTCACCAGCGGATAGAGCTTCTTGCTGGCGAGGCAATCGCGGACAATGGCGCCCCCGTTGGCGGCAATTTCATCCGCCGTGTAGAGCCCCAGCTCGACGAGCTGGGCGGCAAGCAAATCGGTCACGCGCGTCGTCCACTCGATATCGCAGATTGCGGTGATGGCACGGCTGAGCACCTCGAGCGACGTGCCGCCGTAGGGGTTAGAAGAATGTCCACCCTCACTCTTCGTCTTGAGCACGATATCGGCATAGCCCTTCTCCGCGAGGTCGGCGTGCATGAGCCAACCCTCGCCCGCGCTGTACTCGGCATCCGAAACGATGCGGTAGTCGCCCTCGTCGATCAGGAACTCGAACTCAACACCGCGCTCCTCGAGCGCGCGGCCGATGGCGCCTGCGCCGTACTGCGTCGTCTCCTCGTCCTGGCCAAAGGCCAGGAGCAGCGTGCGCTCATGCTCCCAACCGTGCGCGAGCGCATACTCGACAGCCTCGAGAATGCCTGCGACCTGGTCCTTCATGTCGATCGCTCCACGGCCCCAGATGTAGGTGTCGTCCACGTGCCCGCTAAAGGGGTCGTGCGTCCAGTCGGCCTCGGTACCCGGCACCACGGGAACCACATCCATGTGGCCCATGAGCATAATGGGCCTGAGGTCAGGGTCGGAACCGCTAAGCGTCACCAATAGCGAATGGTCGATAAGCTCGACCTCGCCCGCCGCAAATACATGCGGCCAGGCCTGCTGCATATAGGCGCGCAGGTCGTCGAAGGGCTGCCAGTCCACCGCCCCGGCATCCATGCTCGAGATGGTCGGAAACGACAGCACGCGGCCCAAGCGCTCGCACGCGCCCGCCTCGTCTATATCGGCAAAATCGTCCTCATGTGCAAAGAAGCGCCAAACCTCGGCCATGACATCCTTTCGATTGTGATGACGAGGGCCGCCCCATCGGAGCGGCCCTGCCACATAAGCGTTTGCGGTCGGTTATTTGTCCTCGAGATAACGCGAGAGGAACTCGCGAGTGCGCTGGTGTTTGGGGTTGCCGAAGAGCTCGGCCGGCGCGGCGTCCTCGAGCACCACGCCCTTATCCATAAAGACCACGCGGTCGGACACGGTTCGGGCAAAGGCCATCTCGTGCGTGACGACGACCATGGTCATGCCGTCGGCCGCGAGCTTGCGCATGACCTCGAGCACCTCACCCACGATCTCGGGGTCGAGTGCCGAAGTCGGCTCGTCGAACAGCATGATCTGCGGATTCATGCACAGGGCACGCGCGATGGCCACACGCTGCTTTTGACCACCGGACAGGCGACCCACGGCGGCGTGCGCGAACTTTTCGAGCCCCACACTCGTCAGACGCTCCATCGCGACCTTCTCGGCCTCGGCCTTGCTCATCTTTTTGAGCGTGACGGGCGCAAGCGTGCAGTTGTCGAGCACGTCCATGTTGTTGAACAGGTTAAAGCCCTGGAACACCATGCCGATGTCCTCGCGGAGTTTGTTAATGTTGCAGCGCTCGGCCGTAAGGTCCTGGCCGTGGAACCAGATGTGGCCCGCGTCCGGGGTCTCGAGCAGGTTGAGGCAGCGCAGGAAGGTCGACTTGCCCGAGCCCGAGGCGCCGATAATGGTAACGACCTCGCCGGGGTTAACGGACAGGTCGATGCCCTTGAGCACCTCGAGCGAGCCGAAGCTCTTGCGCAGGCCCTCGACGCGGATGAGCGGCTCATTGGTCTGTGCGGCGGCCGCGGTGCCGGTAGTGGCGATATCTGCCATGATGATTCTCCTCGTCTTGAGCCTAGTTGGAGCTGGGCAGCGTTGCCGGGGCCTCGGCGCCGAGCTTTTTGCCAAAGGCCTCGAGCAGGCGGCTCGCCACGAGCGTCAGGATCAGGTAGACCACGAGCGCCACGCAGTAGACCTCCATCTGGCGGTAGTACACGCCGGCGACGGTGGTGGTGGCATACATGAGGTCGAACACGCCGATGACCGAAAGCACCGACGAATCCTTGATGTTGATGATGAGCTCGTTGGTGAGCGCCGGAATCGCGTTTTTAATGCCCTGGGGGAACACGACCTTGCGCATGGCCTGCCACTGCGACAGACCCAGCGAGCGCGCCGCCTCGGCCTGGCCGGGATCGATGGACTCGATACCGCCGCGCAGGACCTCCATCATGTAGGCGGTGGAGTTGAGCGAGATGGTGACGAGACCGGCGGTGAAGGTACTCCAAATCTGGTTGGCCTGGGCGGTCTCGAAGCCCATGCCGCGCAAAACGGTGAAGCCCGCGTAATAGATGAGCAGGCCCTGGACCATCATGGGCGTGCCGCGCACGATGGTAGAGTAGACGGTCGCAAAGCCGCGGCCGATGCTCTTAAAGAAGCGCACTAGGTCGTTGTCCACGCGATCGAACGTCTGAATACGCAGGAACACAAAGAGCAGTGCCAGGAAAAAGGCGATGACGGTACCGAAGGTCGCAAGTGCGATGGTGATCTCGATGCCGCGGATAAAGAAGTCGCCGCTCTTGTAGGTCATGTAGACCAGGCTCGACAAAAAGTCGCTGGGGTTGGAGTCCGAGACAATGCTCACTTGCACCAGGTCGATAAATGACATGACGCAGCGGTCGACAAAGAAGATCGCCGCAATAGCAACGACGACATAGCTGCCCAGGCGCGCGCCGCGACAGAAGCGCTCGGATGCGAACGGCGATTTTTCGCGATAGTCGTTCCAGTGCATGAGTTTGGTGACGAGCGCCGCCGCCGATACGACGAGCCAGGCCCAAAGGATTGCCCAGAGGCAGTCTTGGAACACGCCCGTAGGCGCCAAGAAGCTCAGCGGCGTGGGGTTGCGCTGGCTAAACGCCAGGCCGAGCGCCGCGATAACGCTCGTGCCCAGGTACACATAACGGTGGTCGGCCTTGATAAAGGAGGCCAGGCGATTGATGGTTTTCATGCTGCCTCCCTATGCCGGCTGACGATCGAGGCACGCGTCCCACATTTGGTCGCGCTCCTCTTGGCTAATGCCCTTGAGTGTCTTGTCGATGAGCTTAAGCAGCTTATCCGAGCCCTTGCGGCAGCCGACGTTTGCCGCGACCTCCTGCTTAAAGCCCTCGCCCTCGGCAAAATGAATCGGCACGATACCCGGGTTTTGGGCCATATAGCCCTTCTCGTTCTCGGTGTTGTAGGTCACGGCGTCGCACGTGCCCTGCAGCAGATTCGAGAACACCGTGGGGACCGAATCGACCGGGTTCTTGTGCACAACGCCCGGGATCTCGTCGATGACGGTATCGAGCATGGTGTCCTTTTGGCCGAGTACCGTGGCACCGCTAAAGTCGCTAAGCTTGGTGGCGTTTTGGTAGGGAGAGCCCTCTTTTACGAACAGGCCAAAGTAGCCAATGAAGTACGGGTCGGAGAAGCCGACGGACTCCTCGCGCTCGGGCGTGGCGCTCATGCCGGCAATGATGAGATCGATCTGGCCGTTGTTGAGCGAATCGATAAGGCCCGAGAAGCTCTGCTTGACGGCAACGGGCTCGCCACCAAGGGCCTTGCAGACGATCTTGGCGATCTGTACGTCGTAGCCATCGGCATAGGCGCCCTGCACGTTGTCGATGGGGATGGTGTACTCACTGGCTTCGGAAACCTGCCAGTTGTATGGGGCGTAGGCCGCCTCCATGCCAATGCGGATCTTATCCTTGCCGATAACGGAATCGGACAGGTCGTCGCGACCGCCGCCCGTCGTGGGCTGAACTACTTCCAGCGTGGAGGGGCGCTGGCAACCGGCAAGTGCGCCGGCGACGACAGAAGCGCTCGCAGCGAGAGCGCCACCCAAAAAGATGCGACGGCTGCATACCGGCTGTGGATGTGCGTCGCGTTGATGGGGAGAATGCATAATCTGCCTTCCCTGTTGAATCGTATGCTGACGACTTAACAGGATATACGCCAGCAACCAGCAGCGCAGCACAAGCTCGAAAAATTAATAGACACGCGGTAGTCATTGGGGACGCCGATGTTTTGGCAATGCCGGCGAGCGACGTCCAGAGCAAACAAGTGGCATGAAAAAGGCAAGGCATGACCAGAAGGTCTATGCCTTGCCTTTTGAATGACAACTTGTCGCTCTGGACGACGCGCAGCATCGACCGAGCGGCGGAACCTCTAGAGCAAGGTAACGCTAAAACTGCGCTTGTCCGTCTCGCCCGGGGCCAGGGTGATGGTGTTGACCTTGTGCTCAAAGACATCGTCCTCGGTGTCCATGGTGGTATGACCGGTCCAGGGCTCGAGCGCCACAAACGGAGCGTCGTTGGCGGCAGACCACACGCCAATGTACTTAAAGCCCTCAAAGTCGATCTTGACGCCGTGGCCCGACTTGCGGCCGCGCAGCGTGAGCGTGGAGCCCGGAGTATCGGTGAACATGATGGCATCGTTATCGAAGCTGCGGTGCGTGATGGGCAGCACGTCCGAGTTATCGGGAGCCTTGTAGCTACCCTCGAACGTCATGAGACCATCGGGCGTGATGATGGGGGCCTCGTTGGTCCAAGCCTCGGTAAATGCCAGCTCGTAATCCTCGAACGCCTCGTCCTCGGCACCGGGAGCAGGTACGTTAAATGCGGGGTGGCCGCCCACCGAGAACGGCAGGTCCACGTCGCCGGTATTGGTGACGGCAAAGGTCTGGGTAAGTGTGGCGTCACCAGTCAGGGCATAGGTCATGTTGAGCTTAAAGTGGAACGGAAAGGCCTTGAGCGACTCGGGCGTGTCGGTGATCTCGTACGTTACCGAGGAGCCGTCCTCCGAAACCTCGACCAGCTTGTGCTCGACGATGCGCGCGAGGCCGTGGCGCGGCATCTCGCAGGTGCCAGCCGCAGACGTCGCCGTGTTGTTGCGCAGCGAGCCCACAATGGGGAACAGGATGGGCGCATGCTTGCCCCAAAAGGCGGGGTCGCCCTGCCACAGATACTCGTTGCCGTTGAGGGCAAGGCTCGTGAGCTGGGCGCCCATGGAATCGATGGCCGCGGTGAGGCTGCCGCGCTTGATGGTAGTGACGGTAGACATGCTACTTCCTCCAAAAGTAAACAATAGTGTCGAGGGCTATTGTCCCACTCTTGGCGGCGGGGTTGAGCGACAGGCGCAGTTATTGAGCAATAGCGTAAAGGTCAAACCCGCCCTGCGGAGTGCTATCGACCGTATCGGGCGCCTGCGAGTTAAAGCTCACGGGAACCATGCGCTTTGAGGCGCGGAAGCGCGTGCCGTCGGTGGCGACGGGCGGTTCGTCGACGGTGAGCTCGTAGTCGCCGGGCTTGAGCTCGATGCCGTCACCAGCGGAATTGACGTATTGATACTCGTCAATCGTCTGCCCTTTGAGCGTACGCCCCACGATGTGGATGAGCATTTGGCTGTCGCCACGCGCGGTGTCCCACATCGCGCCGTCCTTGACCTCGACCGACACATGTACCGAGCGCGTGCGGCTGAGCGATTGCTCGACAGACATCTCGACCTTGGCGGCGTCTTGACGCTGCTGCTCGACATGGCTCCAAACGCTACCGATTGCCGAGCAGGCGATAACGCCGGCCATGAAGGCGATGAGGATGGGGCCGAGCGGAGAACGGCGGCCCGCGTCTTCCTCACGAGCCAGGTCGGGGCGATGTGTGGGCGCAAGCGCCTGGGCGCCTTGCGCGGGCACGTCGAGAATGCTGAAGGATGCCGTGCTGTCGGGGTCGATGGTGTGACGCGGCTGCGGGATCTTTGCCGGCGAGATGGACATGTCCGCCGGCTCACCGAGTGTGGCCGTGGCATCGGCCTTAGCCTCGTCTGCCTCGGCTTGGGCCCAAGCTTGTTCGAAGGTCAGGGGCTCGACGGGGTCGAGGGCGGCGTCCGAGTCGGCGGCGACGTCGTTGCCGGTCCCGTCCTCGTCGCTCGACACGTCACGCGGCGCGGGCTCGTCCCACTCCTCGTCCGGAGCCTCGCCCTCGCTATACCACCATTCAAAGTTATCGATATCCATACGGGGCGCCCCTTAGGCCTCGCAAATAAACACTCGCTAGTCTTATACCCCCAGACGGCACGGCGGCTCGCCGGCACAGATAGGAAAACCATCGCAACATTCGACGCTTTTCCTCGTTTTTAAGTTTTTCATCGAATGTTGTGACGGTTTAGGCGGCAGCCACGCCGCGAATGTGACAAAGAGACTGTCCCTTTGTCACATTCTGTTAGAGTTGCAGGGATTGAATCCCGCTTATTCACGCGACATTGGAGTGACAACCTTGACCGCCGCAACCACGCCAAAAAGTAAGTCAACCGCCGCCGCGCTCTCCCCCGCGCGCACCAATCTTTGCCTGGCGCTGCTCGTGCTGTTGGGATTCTCGCTCGGCTGCTCCGAGTTCGTGGTCATCGGCATCGAAAGCGACCTAGCGACGGAACTCGGCGTATCGCTTGCCACCGCAGGCCAACTTATTAGCGTGTTCGCACTGATCTACGCTATCTCGACGCCGGTGCTCGCGCTCAGCACGGGGCGTTTTCGCCGCTACCAGCTGCTCGTGTGCTACAGCATCGTCTTTGTGCTCGGCAACCTGGTCATGGCGTTGGCGCCCAACTTCCAGGTGCTGTTCATCTCGCGCATCATCCTGGGCTCCGTCTCGGGCGCACTGCTCGCCGTGGGCGTGACGTACATCCCCGAGCTTCTGTCTCCGCAGCAAACTTCGCTTGCCATCTCGGTGGTATATGGTGCGTTTTCCGTGGCAATGGTCTTTGTCACTTCGATCGGCAAGTTTGTGGCCGACACGCTCGATTGGCACGTGGCCATGTACGGCACGCTGGCCTTTGCCGTTCTGATCTGCGGAGCGCTCGTGGCGTTTATGCCGCGCGCTGGGCAAACCGACGAGCCCGCCACTTTTCGCGAGCAGGCGGGTCTGCTACGCGAGCCGAGCATCATCACCGGCATGCTCATCTTTTTGTTTGGCGTGGGGTCGGTCTACGTTTTCTACGGCTACGTGACGCCTTATCTTGAGCAGGTGCTGGGCATGGGCACGGTCGAAGCCAGTACCACGCTCATGGCCTACGGCGTGTTCTGCCTGATCTCGAACATCCTGGGCGGATGGATCGATGCGCGCTTTGGCATGAAGGCGCTACTCGTGACGTTTGTGCTGCAGGCTGCAGCGTTACTCGGACTGTTTGCTGTGGGCGGCACCATGCCGCTCGCGCTGGTCTTTGTCTTTAGCCTGGCGCTGCTCATGTATCTGTTCTCGGTGTCGTGCATCACGCACTTTATGGACGTGGCACGCAGCCGCCATCCCAAGTCGATGGTACTCGCAAGTTCGGTTGAGCCCATGGCGTTTAATGTTGGCATTTCGTTTGGCACCGCGGTGGGCGGCGCCGTGGTAAGCAGCGTTGGCATTGCGTACGTTGGCGCGGTCGGTGCCGTGTTCTCGCTTGTGGCCTGGGTGCTTACGCTGGTGACGATTAAGTTGGCTCGCTGGGAGCGCAAGCGGGCGAGGGCGCAGGCGTAGATGCGATACTCGAGCTCGATGATGGCGATCGAAAGGAAACCGCATATGCAACGTGTACTGTTTATCTGCTATGGAAACATCTGCCGCTCGACGATGGCCGAGTCGGTGTTTACCGAGCTCGTGCGCCGCGCCGGGCGCGCGGGCGAGTTTGTCATTGACTCCGCTGCGACCTCGACCGAGGAGATCGGCAACCCGCCACACCACGGTACCGTTGCCAAGCTGCGCGAGGTCGGGATTCCCGTCGTTGCGCACCGTGCCCGCCAGGTGCGTCGCGCGGAGTATGGCGACTGGGATCGCATTGTCTATATGGATGCCGAGAACGCGCGTGGCCTGCGTCGCATCTTTGGCGACGACCCCGACGGCAAGATTACGCGCTTGCTCGATTGGACCGAGCGCCCCGGCGACGTGGCCGATCCCTGGTACACCGGCAATTTCGATGCCACGTACCGCGATGTACTCGCCGGTTGCACCGCCATGCTCGAGCAGCTGTAGGCGCTCGGGCGGCGCGGGCACACGGGCCACGCCATCGGCATAAAACGAGCGTGGATTTTCTCCCACTTTGAGCGTTCGAGTGCGCTCTAAACGGGAGAAAATCCACGCTCGTTATCTCGGTGGGAGAAAATCCACACTCATGAATGTGACAAAGGGACTGTCCCTTTGTCACATCCGGGACTGGCCCTAGACCGGCTTGACCTCCAGCTTTATCCCCTCGGCGCAGGAGTCGCCCAAAACATCCGAAAGGGCCCAGGTCGCATATAGCGGCAAATAGAGAACCGCTCCGTTGCGCTCAACGTTGCCTCTCGAGAAAACAATCCCGAGCCTTACGCCATATTCAGCCGTATCAAGCACATGACCGAGCGCAGCGTGCGCGTGGTAATAGGAGCCCGATTTAACCTCGATCGGAACAGCCGTCCCATCCGGTCCGTCGACCACAAAGTCCACTTCACCGCGCTTTTTTGTCTGATAGTAGTAAAGCTGGCGATTTTGGGCAGCCAGCTGCTGGGCCACCACGTTTTCGTAAATGCCGCCCAGATTGGGCTCCTTGCTATCAAGATACGCCGCTTGGGCGACTCCAACGGGGTAGCGCGCCATCAACATGCCCGTATCCGATTGGTATAGCTTGAACTGCGATGGCCGTGCCGTCTTGAGCAGGGGCGACTTTGGCTCGGTTACGATATCGGCTTTGAGAGCAACGCCGGCATCGACAAGCCAGACAAAATCTCGCTGGTACTTCTCATAATGCGCCTTGGGGTCAATGGAATTGAGCACGAAACGCTTGTGTTCGCCCTCAAGCATAATGGGGAGCTGATCGTAGATGCTCTGCACCTGAAGGGCACGCCCGCTTGCATACTTGGAAATATCCCGTCGGTACTGTTCGTTGAGCTCGGACTGTAGCTGACGAACAGAGGCAAGGTCGCCCTGCGTGTCAAGGAAACGCTGCACGACCTCCGGCATTCCGCCGACAACGGTATAGGTCCTGAAGTTTGCCATCATCGCGTCATGAATGTAATCAGGAATGGGCCTCTCGCTGATACACGCGTCACGTATCGTTTGGCGAGCCCCCTCGCTCACTCCGGTTGCCCAGCAAAACTCCTCAAAATCGAGCGGGAACATCCTAAGCTCGTGGACATACCCCACGGGATAGGACCTGACGCCCTTGAACTGGGTCCCGAGCATTGACCCCGAAAACACCCAGCGGCACCTCCCGTCCTCAACAAGGAACTTTGCCATCGTCATGATGTCGGGGGCCTCTTGGACCTCATCGATAAACACAAGCGTTTTGCCTGGCGCAATCGACTTTCCCGAAAGAAGCGTCACCCTGCTGATGAAATCATCGGCATTCCGCGCCTCGAGAAGAGCATCTTTTGCCTGGCGATTTTCCATGAGGTTAAGCTCGATGTAGGTTGCATGGTTGGCTTTGCCAAATGCGCGAATCGAATAGCTTTTGCCAATCTGGCGAGAACCCGTAATGAACAAGGCCTTTTGCTCGGAAGACTTCAGCCAACGCTCCAGCTCTGCCGCTATTTTCCTGCGCAGCATAGGCTCTCCTCTCAATATCATCGAATGAAATGCAGAGTTTATATGCTTGATTATCGATGAAATGAAGAGTTTTTAGAACCTAAAATCGGATGAAATGCAGAGATTTAGGATTATAAGCAAAAAAGAAGGGGCAGCCCCGGCGAATGTGACAAAGGGACTGTCCCTTTGTCACATTGCGCTCGACTACTCGTCGACGATCTCGGCAAGCCAGACGTTCAGCGTATCGACCTCGGGACAGCAGAACTTTGCCGTACCAGGCTCGTTGCCGGGCACGGTTCCGCCATAGCGCAAGATATCGATATAGGGAAAGCCCACATGGCAGGCCATGGCGCACATCTTGCCGCGGTCGCGGTCGAAGTCGAAGACGTCACCCGGCTTGTGCCCGTGATGGCAGCGGCATGTGCCCAGCTGGTCCACGCAGCTAATGCGAATACGTGGGCGCTTGCCGCGCGGGGCACCGAGCGGCTTGCCCCCGCCCGCAGGCTTGGCGCCGCCCTCGCCAGCATTACTCATGGTCGATCACATCCAGACAGGCCTCGATGGGAAGACCGGCCGATTTGTCCTCTTGGTCGGCATTGCGTTCGATAAGCTCGGCCACCACGCGCATGGCATCGGACGTCGCGCGCTGCAGACTCCAGCCTGCCATAACGCGGCCGACGAGCACCGCCGAGAACGTGTCGCCCGTGCCCGGGAAATAAACCGGAATGAGCTCAAAGGGAATCGTAAAGTACTCCCCCGCCACATGGTCGTAACCGATAACCGCGTTCGTGCCATTGACCACGGCACTCGTAATGACCACCGACTTGGCACCCAGCTCGCGCACGGCGTCCACAAGGGCGCGGGCCTCGTCGGGCGTGATTTGCTCGGCGATAGGCGTATCGGTGAGCAGACATGCCTCGGTATAGTTGGGCACCGCGTAGTCTGCGCACTCCAGCAGATGCCGCATAAGGCCAATCGTGGACTCGGGCACGCCCGCATAGAGCTTGCCGTTGTCGCCCATGATGGGGTCGACGAACACCTTGGTGCCCTTTTGCGCACGACGGTGGCAAAAGTCCGAGATGATGCGCGTCTCTTCCTCGGTCACGATAAAGCCGGTCGAGATAGCGTCGAACTCAAAGCCGAGCTCCTCCCAGATAGCGAGGCTTTGGCGCACGTACTCGGTGGTGTCGTGGATGTAGAACTTGGGATAGTTGAGCGTATCGGACACCAGCGCCGTCGGCAGGTTGTGGATGCGGTAGCCCATGTGCGACAGCACCGGCAGCATGGCGGAAAGCGCGACCTTGCCGTAGCCGCACATATCGTTAATCAGCAGCAGCTGAGTGTTCTTCATGAGTGTCCCCCTTGGATCGGGCGCGGCGCAACGGCGCCACAGTGCAACTAAGTGTAGCGCAGGGGACGTTGCGAGCGGTCGCTAGGGGTCGCGAAGAGCGCATTGTTGCGGAAAGGTTACGGGAAGGAGGAAACTAGTCGTTGGGGACGTTCTTAAATGACTAGTCAAACAAGAACGTCCCCAACGACTATCCCAAGGGATTGCATGCACCGAAACGGACCGTGGCGGAATCACAGATTGAGGACGGACAGCGAAAGCGTTCCTAAGCGAGCAAGGTGGCGTGAAAGAGGAAGGCATAGGCCTTGTGGCCATGCCCGACGATTGAACGCCAGATTGCCGCTTAGGAACGTTTGCAGCGTCGAGCGGTTACGGCGTTTGGCAAAACGCCGTAACTTAATAAGTTTGGTACCTTGACATTCATTTCTCATGCTCCTAAATTGGTTAGGCACAAAACAATTCCTCTACCTAACTAAAGAAAGGAGCAGCACTAATTCATGTGCGATGAACCTCTTAGCCTTTGTTCGCACGAGCCCGGCGGCGACCCGTCACGGTCGGCGGATGCACCCGAAGCGGTTAGCTCGGAAGACAAGCTTGCCAAGCGCATCCTGAGCGGCCTGGGCTTTTGCGGCCATTACATGCATTTTCATGGCGGAGGCGTGTCCGGCAAGGCACCCATCATCTGCCTGCTGGCCAAGCAACCCGGCGGCGAGATGTCGCAGCAGGAGCTCGGCATGCACTTTGACCTCAAGCCGGGGTCACTTTCCGAGATCCTGTCCAAGCTCGAGCTCAACGGTCTCATCGAGCGCAGCCGTAACCCCAAGGATCGACGGCAACTCACCATTCGCCTGACCGAAACCGGCCGGGAAAACGCCCGCATCGACCAGGCGGCCCGCATCCGCTTTAGAGAACGGGCCTTTAGTGCGCTCACCCACGACGAGCGCGAGGACCTCGCCGAAATGCTCGATAAAATCCGCGTAACCTGGGAGGAACTGGATGATTAAAACCCTCATGGGAAGCATCCGCGACTATATGAAAGTCACCGTTGCCACGCCGTTGCTCGTGCTTGGCGAGGTGCTCTGCGAGATGCTGATTCCATTTATCACCGCCAACTTAATCGACGCCATCAAAGACGGCGCCACCGTAGCCGAGATGCTTCCCACCGCAAGCTTTTTGGTGCTCATCGCGCTAACATCGCTTGCTTTTGGCGCCGCTGCCGGCGTCACCTGCAGCCATGCGAGTTGCGGGTTCGCCAAGAACCTGCGTCACGACCTGTTCTACAAGATCCAGACGTTCAGCTTTGCCAACATCGATGAGTTCTCGAGCTCCTCGCTCGTCACACGCCTGACCACCGATATCAACAACGTGCAGCAGGCCTTTATGATGATCATCCGTATCGCCGTGCGCGCGCCGCTGGTATTGATCTTCGCCTTTACCATGGCGTTTATCATGGGCGGCAGCGTCGCCATGGTCTACCTGGTCATCATTCCGCTGCTGGGCTTTGGACTGTTCTTTATCATCTTTAAGGTGCGCCCCATCTTCTCGCGCGTGTTCCACAAGTACGATGCCCTTAACGAGTCCGTCGAGGAAAACGTCACCGGCATGCGCGTGGTTAAGAGCTACGTGCGCGAAGACTTTGAGAAGGAGAAGTTCGCGACCGCCGCGCGCGACGTCCAGATGGACTTCACCCGCGCCGAGAAGCTGCTCGCCTTTAACAACCCCATGATGAACATCTGCGTCAACGGCGCGTTTGTCGTCATCATCTACCTGGGCTCCAAGCTCATCATCACGAGCCAGGGCACGCTGTTCGACGTGGGCCAGCTCTCTTCGATCTTTACCTACGGTTTCCAGATCCTCATGAGCCTGATGCAGCTGTCGATGATCTTTGTCATGGTAACTATGGCCGACGAATCGGCGCACCGCATTACCGAGGTGCTTGCCGCCGAGCCCACGATCGCCAACCCGACCAAGCCCGTGCTCGAGGTTGCCGACGGCTCCATCGACTTTGACCACGTGAGCTTTAAGTATTCCGCGCATGCGAAACGCCAGGCGCTCGACGACATCGACCTGCACATTAAGAGCGGCGAGACCATCGGCATCATCGGCGGCACCGGCTCGGCCAAGTCCACGCTCGTAAACCTCATTGCCCGCCTGTACGACGCGACCGAAGGCACCGTGCGCGTGGGCGGCATGGACGTGCGCGACTACGACCTGGACGCGCTGCGCCACCAGGTCGCCATGGTGCTGCAGAAAAACGTGCTGTTTAGCGGCACCATCGCCGAGAATCTGCGTTGGGGAGACCCGAATGCCACCGACGAAGAGGTTCGCGAGGCCGCGCACCTGGCCTGCGCCGACGAGTTTGTCGATGGCTTCCCCAAGGGCTATGACACCTGGATCGAACAGGGCGGCTCCAATGTTTCCGGCGGTCAGAAGCAGCGCCTGTGCATTGCGCGTGCCCTGCTGCGTCGCCCCAAGATCTTGATCCTGGACGACTCCACCAGCGCCGTCGACACCAAGACCGACGCCAAGATCCGCGCAGGGCTGGCAAGCTATCTGCCCAACACGACCAAGCTCATCATCGCCCAGCGCATCAGCTCCGTACAGGATGCAGACCGCATCATCGTCATGGAGGGCGGCCGTATCGCGCAGATCGGCAACCATGATGAGTTGCTTAAGACGAGCGAGATCTACCGCGAGACCTTTACCTCGCAGAACAAGATGTCTGCCGAGGGCGAAGAGGCCGTCGAAGCCGACACCGAGGCATCCGCAACACAAGCTCAGACCCAGGAAGGAGGCGAGGCACATGAGTAAGGCAACGACCGCCGAGCGCGCGCTCAACCGCAAGGGTGGCACCATGTCGCGCCTCATCAAGACGCTCTTCGGCTTCTACCCCGTGCTTTTGCCCCTCGTCGTCGTCGGCGTGGTACTCTGCGCCATCATCAACTCCATCGGCGCGACCTTCCTTCAGAGCGCCCTGCAGATTATTAGCGAATCGTGGCAGTCGGGCGATTGGGAAGCTGCGCAGCCCAAGATTCTGCAGCTCGTGACCACCCTCGCCTGCATCTACGGCGTCGGCATCCTGTCCTCGCTCTTCTGGAACCGCGCCATGGCCATCGTCACGCAGGGTTCGCTCGAGAAGCTGCGCGAGAAGATGTTCAACCGCATGCAGGACCTGCCGATCCGCTACTTCGACACGCATCAGCGCGGTGACATCATGAGCCACTACACCAACGACATCGACACGCTGCGCCAGATGATCAGCCAGTCGCTGCCCAACCTGCTCATGACGACCATCGTCATCGTCACGGTGTTCTTTATCATGCTCTACTACAGCGTGTGGATGTGCCTGGTCATTGTGGCCGGCGTCGCCTTTATGACCTTTATGACCAAGCTGCTCGGCTCCAACTCCGCGCGCTTCTTTATTGCACAGCAGACCGAGCTCGGCGTGGTCGAGGGCCACATCGAGGAAGTCATGAACGGCCAGAAGGTCGTCAAGGCATTCTGCCACGAGTCTGCCGCCGAGGCCGATTTTGACGAGCGCAACGAAAAGCTCTTCGAGGTCTCGCAGAAGGCCAACATGTACGCCAACATCCTCATGCCCATCCTTATGAACCTGGGCAACCTGCTCTACGTGCTGGTCGCACTGGCCGGCGGCATTTTCCTGGCGCTGGGCGTGCCCAACCTGAGCATCTCGGGCATGGCGCTGTCCATCGCCGTCGTGGTGCCGTTCCTCAACATGACCAAGCAGTTCTGCGGGCAGATCGGCCAGATCTCGCAGCAGATCAACGCCGTGGTCATGGGCCTCGCCGGCGCCGACCGTATCTTTGAGCTCATCGACGAGAAGCCCGAGGCCGACGAAGGCTACGTGACGCTCGTCAACGCGCAGGTGAACCCCGAGACCTGGGAGTTCGAGGAAGCCGACCACCACACCGGCATGTGGGCATGGAAGCATCCGCACCGCGCAACCGGCGAGATCGAGTATGTACCGCTGCGCGGCGACCTGGTCATGGACAACGTCGACTTTGGCTACACGCCCGACCACGAGGTGCTGCACGGCGTGTCCGTGTTTGCCAAGCCGGGCCAGAAGGTCGCGTTTGTCGGCGCCACCGGTGCCGGCAAGACGACCATCACCAACCTCATCAACCGCTTCTACGACATCGCCGACGGCAAGATCCGCTACGACGGCATCAACGTCAACAAGATCCGCAAGGCCGATCTGCGCCGCTCGCTGGGCGTCGTGCTGCAGGACGTGAACCTGTTCACCGGCACCGTGATGGATAACATCCGCTACGGCAACCTGGACGCTACCGACGAGGAGTGCATCGCGGCGGCCAAGCTCGCGGGCGCCGACGACTTTATCACCCGCCTGCCCGACGGCTACGACACCATGCTCACCGGCAACGGCGCGCAGCTGTCGCAGGGCCAGCGCCAGCTGATTTCGATCGCACGCGCCGCCGTCGCCGATCCGCCGGCGATGATTCTGGACGAGGCCACGAGCTCCATCGACACCCGCACCGAGGCTATCGTGCAGGCCGGCATGGACAAGCTCATGGAAGGCCGCACGACGTTTGTCATCGCGCACCGTCTGTCCACCGTGCGCAACTCCGATGCGATCATCTGTCTGGACCACGGCCGCATCATCGAGCGTGGCAACCACGACGAGCTGATCGCCAAGCGCGGATATTACTACCAGCTCTACACCGGAGCGTTTGAGCTCGAGTAGGTAGGTTTGTTCCACGGAGGTCTCCCAGGCGGGCCGGGGTGTAACTTCCGCGCGCAGTTTCGCAGCGAAGCGAGAATGTTTGAGCACGGAGGTTACACCCCGGCCCGCCTGGGAGACCTCCTGCGCGCAATCAACCCGTCATTAAAACAGAATAAAAGTTGGTGAGGCCCTGGCCGTTTGGCCAGGGCCTCGTTTTGTAAGGATGAGCTAGTTGAGGAGTTGGGCCATGGCGTTGACGAATTTTTGGACTTGGAGGGTGGGCTCGAGCGGATAGTGCAAAAAGACCGGCACCTCACGGCCGCACAGGAACGGCACGCCCACAAAGGCTGGGTGCACCCCCGACCACGCCCCGCAGGTGAGCACCGCGTCACCCTTTTCCTCTGCCTCGTTAAAGAGCGCAAAGTCAAAGCTGTCCACGTCGATCACGTCTACGCCGCCGTCGGCCAACAGGTCGATGCGCAGACTGTCCATAGCGTCGTTGCCGTGACGGAGCACGCGCAGGCGCATGCCCTCCAAGTCGGCGACCGTAATGCGATTCTTGCGCGCCAGCGGGCTCGTGCGCGGCAGGTCGATATAAAACGGCACGTTGACAATGCGGAGCTTTTGGCAGGCGTCACCCCAGCGCGGGGTCGAAAAACTCGACTGCACCACATCGACCTCGCGGCCCAAGCTGCGCATGACGGTCTCGCGCTCGTCATAGAGATCGCTTACCGGCACGATCTCAAATCGCAGCGACGGTTCCAGCTCGTGTACGCCCGACCACATCGACAGCGTTTGGCGCCCCGGGCACATCATCGACACGCCCAGGCGCACGGCCCCGCCATCGCCCGCTGCACGTCGGGCACGGCGCAGCGCGTCCTCGGACTGCCGCATGATCGAACGCGCGTCGTCTACCAGTAACGCACCCGCCGGCGTCACTTTGACGCCCGAATGCGAGCGCTCGAACAGCGTGATGCCGAACTCGGCCTCGAAGCCCGACACCTGCTTGACGAGTGCCGGAGTCGACACGCGCAATTTTGCCGCCGCACGCGAGAAGCTTCCCAGCTCCGCGGCGGCCGATATGGCCTCAAGTCGTCGATCGTACACGTCAATCTCCCGTTTTCGCGCCCGTGGCCACATGGCGCCACAGAGGGTTGTTTTCGCAGGTCACGCGCTCGGTTAAGCATAAACTACATTGCACAGTGTAAACCTACGGTTAACGCCATTCTAACAAATATGCAATTCACCTGCGCAAATGCAAAGCATACGATAACCAGCGAAAACCACGTGGGTCAATTAATGGGAACGACCCACCGGGAGGCACAAGAAGGGAAGTTCCTATGAGCAATTGGCTTAAGCTCGAGGGCGATGTCTGCGCCGTGACCGGCGCACTCGGCGGTATGGGCGTCGAGATCTGTCGCGAGTTCGCCCGCAACGGCGCCAACGTCGTCCTGCTCGATCTGGACGAGGAAAAGGTCAAGGCCGCAGCCGCCGACCTCGCCGCCGAGTTTGGCATCCACGCCGAGGGCTACAAGATGAACGCCACCGACGAGGCCGAGGTTCAGGCCGCCGTCGACGCCACCATCGCCGACTTCGGCCGCGTCGACGTTCTCGTCAACACCGCCGGTATCCTGCGCTTCGCAGCCATGGAAGACCTGCCTCTGAGCGACTGGGAGCAGGTGCTCAACGTCAACCTCACCGGCTACTTCATCACCTCGCAGCGCTTTGGTCGCGAGATGATCAAGGCCGGCCAGGGCCGCCTGGTGCACATCTCGACCGTTGCCAGCCACTCCCCTGAGACGTTCTCGGGCGTGTACAGCTCCACCAAGGCCGGCGTCAACATGATGTCCAAGATGCTCGCCGCCGAGTGGGGCCCCTACGGCGTGCGATCCAACTGCGTCGAGCCCTGCTTCGTTAAGACCCCCATGTCGGCCAATTTCTACGCCGACCCCGAGGTCGAAAAGAGCCGCAGCCGCCTGATCGCCACGCGTCGCATCGGCGAGGTCAGCGACATCGCCAACGCCGTCATGTTCCTGGCGTCCAAGCGCTCGGACTTTACCACCGGCGACGCCATCAAGGTCGACGGCGGCTTCTCCAACATGATGGGCGACCTCACCGCCAAGCCCGGCGGCCGTCGCGCATACGCCGACAACTACCTTAAGAACAAGGGTGTCGAGCTCTGGTCCGATGAGTCCGGCGTTGCCAAGCCGGCTGACCAGTAAACCAACCTAACAGGGAGGTCCCGCGGACACGCCCGCTCCTCCCCCGTATCGATGAGAAAGAGTCCAATGGCTTCCACCAACTCCAACAAGGGTCGCGCCGTCGTGCTTTCCGCCGCGTGCGTCACCATGTTCTTCATCAGCTCCATCGCGCTGTATTCCGTCGTGAGCAAGAATCTGCTCGCCGTCTATCCCGAGTGGTCCAGCGCCCTTACCTGGGCTTTCCCGGTCTTTCAGACCATCATGGCCGTGACGGGCATCTTCGCCGGCCGTATCTCCGATAAGATCGGTCCGCGCAACGTCGTGATCGCCGCTGCCGTGTGCTACGGCCTGGGCTGGTTCATGTCCGGCACCGTCACCGAGCCGTGGCAGTTCTACCTGTGGTTCTCGCTCGTCGCCGCCATCGGCAACGGCCTGGGCTACAACCCGGCGCTCACCACCGGCCAAAAGTGGTTCATCGACAAGAAGGGTCTCGCCTCAGGCATCACCCTGGCCGCTTCGACCGCCGGCCCCGCCGTGCTGTCCCCGGTGCTCGCCTCGCTGCTCATCCCGAGCCTGGGCATCTTTGGAGCCCTTAAGGCGCTCGGCGTCATCTTCTTTGTGACGATTGCCGCCTCCGCCCTGTTCCTGAAGGCCCCCGAGGCCGGCTGGCTGCCCGAGGGCTTCGAGGCCCCCAAGGGCGGCGCGCATGCCGGCACCTTCGGCGACCTCACCCCGGGCGAGATGGTCAAGACCCCGCGCTTCTGGGTCCTCATCGTCACCTTCGCCTTTGCCGCCACCGCGGGCACCCTGCTCGTGGGCAAGGTTGCCTCCATCGCCGCCGTCCAGCTCTTCGCCGACCCCACGAGCGCCGCGGCCGTCGCCCTCGGCGGCGTGGTCGTCTCCGTCAACACCTGCGCCAACCTGGTTGGACGTCTGTCCTTTGGCCAGATCATCGACAAGCTCGGCGCCTATAAGTCGCTGCTCATCAGCCTTGTCGTCACCATCGTCGCGCTCGTCATCATGTCGATGAGCTTTACGCAGAGCATGTTCTTTGTGGCACTCGCCCTGCTCGGCTTTAGCTTTGGCGCCCTGCTCGTCATCTACCCGCCGCTCACCGGTGGCGCCTTTGGCACCAGCAACATCGGCGTCAACTACGGCATCATGTTCCTGGGCTATGCCGCTTCCACCTGGATCAGCCAGCCCATCACCGCCGTGCTGTATCACGCCGAGGCCGGCAGCGCCGCCTACCAGCAGTCTTTCTACGGCGCCATTGTGATCGCCGCCATCGCCGTCGTGCTCACCGTCTACATGATGGTCTCCGACAGCAAGAAGAAGTCCGCTTAGTAATTGCCAATGTGACAAAGGGACTGCCCCTTTGTCACATTCCATCGCCAACAGCATTAAGGAGTCGAAATGTCTGAGCTCAACCCCGTCCGCATTGCCGTTATCGGCGCCGGCGCCATGGGCCGCAACCACATCCGCTTTGTCACCGAGGAGCCCGAGGCCGAGCTCATCGCCATCGCCGACGCCTTTGAGGGCGCCCGCGCCACGGCCGAGGCCGCCGGCGTGCCGTTTTATACCGATCCCGCCCAGATGATGGACGAGGTCAAGCCCGAGGCCGTCATCATCGCCACGCCCAACGACCTACACCTGGGCGTTGCCCGCGAGGCTGTGAAGCGCAACATCGTGCCGTTGGTCGAAAAGCCGATCTCCAACGACCTGGAGGATGCCCAGGCCTTCGCCGCCGAGGCCGAGACCGCTGGCGTGCCCGTGCTCGTGGGTCAGCACCGTCGCCACAATCCCTTCGTCAACAAGGCCAAGGAGATCATCGAGGCCGGCGAGCTGGGCAAGCTCACCGTGTCGAGCTTCCACTACATGATCTATAAGAACGACGAGTACTTCGACGTCGAGTGGCGCCGCAAGAAGGGTGCCGGCCCGATCCTGGTCAACCTGGTACACGACGTCGACCTGCTCCGCTACCTGCTGGGCGAGCCCGTTGCCGTCCAGGGCATGCAGTCCAGCGCCGCCCGCGGTTTTGAGACCGAGGACTCCGCCGTGGTCAACGTCCGTTTTGCCGATGGCGCGCTTGCGAGCATGACCATCTCCGACGCCACCGCCAGCCCCTGGAACTGGGAGGCCACCGCTCGCGAGGATCCGCAGTACCGCCCCTTCGACGCCGACGCCTACTTTATCGGCGGCACTAAGGGTGCCCTTTCGCTGCCCCGCCTGCACCAGTTCTCCTACGACGGAGCCTCCAACTGGCACAAGCCGCTGCAGATGGAGATTCCGGCCGTCGACCCGGCGCTGCCGCACAAGATGCAGCTCAAGCACTTTGTGAAGGTCGTTCGCCGCGAGGTCGAGCCCGTCGTGACCCCCGCCGACAACGTTAAGACGCTCACGCTTCTCAACGCCATTAAGGAGGCCGCCGAGACCGGCCAGCTCGTCGAGCTGTAACGCCTTAAGAGCGGCCGCGGCAAAACCCCATGCCGAGCCCCTCGGTCCGCCACCAACAAGCCCCTCTTCTTTGCCCCGCGAGCAGCCTCCTGTCCGCGGGGCATTTTGCTACCTTGCCGACGATTTTTCTGGGGCGGGGGCTATTTTGCACCTCGGCTTGATTCGTTCGCCACGAAACGCGCCTATCTACTACGTTTAACCGATCGCCCTCAACCATGCCAAATTTCGCGAAATAAAAACTGCAGGTAGACGGCTTGCGTATTCTCGGAAAACCGGGGGGTGGTCGACCCATATGGGTTAAACGTAGTAGATAGGCCCCTTTCGTGGCGCAACCCCAAAACAGTCTTTTGGGACGGGTGGTATCCTTGGTAGCCCTGTGCTGCAAACGCACCTTAAACGCAAGGAGTCCCATGGATCTTATCGCCCAGCTCGCCCGCGAGCTCAACCTTAAGGCCGCCAACGTCGAGGCTGCCGTCAAGCTCATCGACGAGGGCAACACCATCCCCTTTATCTCGCGCTACCGCAAGGAAGCAACGGGCGGCATGGACGACGTCGCCCTGCGCGCGCTCGACGAGCGCCTGTCCTACCTGCGCAATCTTGAGCAGCGTAAAGAGGACGTCATTCTGCTCATCGACGCCCAGGGCAAGCTCACGCCCGAAATCGAACAGCAGATTCGCGAGGCCACACAGCTCCAGCGTGTCGAGGACCTCTACAAGCCCTACCGCAAAAAGCGCATGACCCGCGCGCAAAAGGCCCGCGAGGCCGGCCTGGAGCCGCTCGCTAACATGATCATCATGCAGGCCTCGGCCAAGGGCAGCGCGCTCGACACCGCCGCGGACTACGTCAACGAGGAGGCCGGCTTCGACACGCCCGAGAAGGCGCTTGCCGGCGCTGCCGACATCGTGGCCGAGACGGTAGCCGAAGATCCCGAGAACGTCGCCGACCTGCGCGCCTTTACGCAAAACACCGCCGACATCGTCGTCGAGGCTACCGACCCCGCGGAGAAGACTCCCTACGAGCCCTACTACAGCTATGACGAGCCGCTGCGCCGTATACCCAACCACCGCGTGCTGGCTATCGACCGCGGTGAGCGCGAGGGCAAGCTCCGCGTGCGCGTGAACGTCGACGGCGCTGCCGCCACGGCGCGCCTCGGCAGCCGCTGGCCCCGTCGCCAGGGTGTGTTCGCGCCCGTCTTTGACGCCGCTATCGCCAACGGCTACAAGCGCCTCATGGCCCCCTCGCTGGAGCGCGAGGCCCGCGCCAAGCTCACCGTTCGCGCTCAGACCGAGGCCATCAACGTCTTTGCCAAGAATCTCGAGGGCTTGCTCTCGGCGCGCCCCGTGCGCGGCGCCCGCGTACTCGCGCTCGACCCGGGCTACCGCACCGGCTGCAAGGTCGCCGTCATGGACGAGACCGGCAAGCTGCTCGACCACGGCGTGGTCTACCCCACCAAGCCGCGCCACGACGTCGCCGGCACCAAGCGCGAGCTCGCCCGCCTCGTCAAGAAGGACGGCGTCAACACCATCGTCATCGGCAACGGCACCGCCAGCCGCGAGACCGAGGAAGTCGTCTCGGAGTTCATCGCCGAGCAGGCGCCTGGGCTGCGATACACCATTGTTAACGAGGCCGGCGCGTCGGTGTACTCCGCCTCCGAGCTCGCCAGCCAGGAATATCCCGACCTGGACGTCACCGTGCGTGGCGCCATGAGCCTGGGCCGCCGCCTGCAGGACCCGCTGGCAGAGCTCGTCAAGATTCCGCCCCAGTCCATCGGCGTGGGCCAATACCAGCACGACCTTGACCAGGCAGAGCTTTCGCACACCCTGGGCCACGTGGTGGAGGACGTCGTCAACCGCGTGGGCGTCGACGTAAACACCGCGAGCGCGAGCCTGCTGGGATACGTATCGGGCATCACGCCGAGCGTGGCCAAGAACATCGTGGCCTACCGCGAGGAAAACGGCGCCTTTACCGATCGCCGCCAGCTTAAGAAGGTCCCCAAACTGGGACCCAAGGCATACCTCAACGCCGCGGGTTTCCTGCGCATCAGCGGCGGCAAGAACCCGCTCGACGCGACAAGCGTCCACCCCGAGAGCTACGAGGTGGCCACATCCGTCTTGGAGCGTGTCGGCGTTAAAGCCAGTGAGCTCAGCCGCGGCGGCGTGCCCGATATCGAGCGCCGTCTGGGCAGCATCTCGGCGCTGGCAAGCGACCTAGACTGCGGCACCCTCACGCTCATCGACATTGTCAACGAGCTCAAGAAGCCTGGCCGCGACCCACGCGATGACGCGCCCGAGGTGGTCTTTAGCCGCTCGGCACTTTCTATCGACGACCTGGAGCCCGGCATGGAACTCAAGGGCACGGTGCGCAACGTTGTGGACTTTGGTGCCTTCGTCGACGTGGGTGTGCACCAGGACGGCCTCGTGCACATCTCCAAGCTGGCCAACCGCTTCGTCAAGCACCCGAGCGATGTGGTGCGCGTCGGCGACACGGTCAGGGTGTGGGTCGAAAAGGTCGATTGCGACCGCAAAAAGATCTCCCTCACCATGGTGCAGGGGAAGTAGCGCGTAAAACATGCCATAAGCCGAGGGCCCGAACGTCCATCGAGACGTCCGGGCCCTCTTTTGTCTATAGATTAGAAGATTATTAGATTACAGATTAATCCATAAAGCGGGACGGACAGCGTAGTCCGCGCTGTCCACGGAGTGGCCGTCGGAGTACACGCGGCCGTCGTCCGCGCGGACGTCGGCCGCGAAGTGCGAGTGGCCACCCGGCGAGCGAAGCCACCAGAAGCACGCGCCATTGTCCTCATCCTTGTAGGCGCCGTTGTTTACGGCCTGCTGGGTCGGCATACAGATACGGTCTTTGTCGGACATGAAGTACTTATTTGCCTCGTCGAAGGAAAGCAGCGTAGGGGCTCCATCAATCTCCTTCATCTCGTCACCCGTAAAGACCTGGGATGCAAAGTCGTTTTCGAGCCATTTCTTGAGGTCGGAGGAGTTCCAGTCGTTGCCGTCATCCTCATCCGCATTAAACGCACGGGCATCAAGAGCCTTCTGGCTCACGACATAGGCACGGTTGCCCTCGACCGCCAGGACGCGCCACTCGATGGGCTCCTTGCCGTTTGAGGCGTTACCGTCCTGTTCGTAGGAGCCAAACTCGACCACGTCACCCACTTGGCAGCCCTTGAAGGGATTCTTGTTGAACGCGGGGATAACGACGAAGATGGCGATCAGCACGAGCGCGATAACACCGGCCACCCCGCCTCCGATGATGAGAGGCAGCTTCTTCTTGCCACTAGCTTTACTGGCAGGCTGCGCACTCACGGCCTGTGGCGCGGGCGCGACACCAGGCGCCTTGCTCGAAGCTACGACCGGGCTACCGGTTTCGCCCGAGGGGGGGGTCACAGATGCCGTGGGAAACGGATTGCCACAGGCGCAGCAGAACTTGGCCTCGTCAACGTTCTTAGTACCGCATTTGGGGCAGAACATGGGATCTCCTTCCTTTCGCTTTTCACACGTTAAGGCTAGACCCAAAACAACCAAACTTGTTGCGCAACATGTCCCGAAGGAGAAAAAATCTGTGCGAGCGAGAGCGCGATCGAGACGACATCAGTCAGGTCTTGTGCAGGGGAAGTAGACCGCCAAAGCAAGGGTACCCCCTACAGCGACGTGCAAAATCGCGAGTATTCTGCAATTTCCGCCGCTCCGAACGCCCCTCAGAGGCAATAAAGTCAAAAACAGCCCCCGTTTTAGCGTCGTCAGAGCCAAAACGGGGGCTGTTCCGTGCTTTATCTAGCTGGTAAAAGCCTTTACCTTGCTGAATACTCTCAATTTTGCACGTCGCAGGCGGGGGTACCTTTGCCCACGGCAGGATTGGAGGCCGATCACCAACCTACCGGCAAGTTCGTGTCGGCAGCCCCGGCCTTTCCTTTGCCCAGCGCGACCCTTGCGAAGCGCGTGAGCGATAGGGAAAGGAAAGGCCGGGCGAACAACTCGCAGCGCAGCCAGTGTTCGCGTTACGGCAGGATATGGAAGCCGAGCGACGCGATATCCTTGGCAAAGCCGCGCACGGTGTCGAGCGAGACCTCGTAGGGGTCACGGCCGATGTTCTTGCGCTTGGCCAGGATGCTGTTGGGCACCGTGATGATCTGGCAACCGCAGGCTTCGGCCTGGTAAATGTTGATGAGCTCGCGCGTGGACGCCCACAGGACCTCGCAGTTGGGCTTGGCGGCGGCCTTCTTGACCGACTCCGTCATAAACGGAATGGGGTCGACGCCGGTATCGGCGATACGGCCGGCAAAGAGCGAGATGATGGACGGCGTCTCGGCATCAACAGCCTCGACCATCTCATCGACCTGCTCGGGCGTAAAGATGGTGGTGACGTTGACCTTGATGCCGTCAGCCGAAAGCTTGCGGACCAGCTCGGCGGTGGACTCGCCCTTGGTGGTCACGCATGGAATCTTGACGTAGACGTTCTCGGCCCAGGTAGCGATCTCGCGAGCCTCGACCTCCATGGTCTCGACGTCGTCGGCAAAGACCTCAAACGAGACGGACACATCGGTGATGTGGGTCAAGACCTCCTTGGCAAACGCGCGGTAATCCGTCACGCCGCCCTTCTTCATAAGGGACGGGTTGGTCGTGAAACCCTGAACGTTGCCGTTCTCGTACATGTCGAGCATGCCCTCGAGGTTTGCGCCGTCAGCGAACACCTTGATTGCCATCTGCCTGATTCCTTTCGTCTGCATACAGCCGGTAAGCTGCTAAACACTTTACCTATGTTTATCAAGGCGTGAACTGCGGGTTTTTATCTTCTCGGCGAACGGTATAAACACCTCAGTGTTTGGATTGATAAATCGATTGAGCATGCAAAAGCAAAGAGTCGCAGTTTGAGCAAACGTCAGAACGCGGGATTCATTAGATGAGGCCGAAATGCTGCATCGCTGTGACGGTACCGTCGTGCGCGACATCGTCGGTCACGTAGTCGGCGACCGCCTTGACCTCGGGCATGGCGTTGCCCATGGCCACGGCTGTCTCGACGGCAGCGAGCATGCCCAGGTCGTTGCCCGAATCGCCAAAGCCAAAGGTGCGCGCGTTGCCGGTGCGACCCAGGTATTCCAGCGCTCGCGCCACGCCCACGCCCTTGTCGATGCCCTTGGGGCTCAGCTCGCGATTCTGACCACCGGTGTTGCATAGCTCAAACTCGCGATCGATAAAGCCATCATCGTTGGCTACGCGAGCCAAACTGGGCGCAGTGAGGCCTACCTTGCCCACGCGCAGACTGCCGTCGACGCGCATCTCCTCGGTGCTGTGCGCCACAGAAGTGCCAATCAGAGACGACTGCTCAACACCCGCGGGTTCCAGGGCAAAAGTAGCCACGTTGGTCTCGAAAAAGGCCTCAATCCCTGCCGCGGCCATACGGCGTGCAAGCTCCTCGATAACGTCCTCGCCAAAGCAGTCCTCATGCACCACGCGGCCCTCGACCTCGAGCGTGGCGCCCGCCATGGCAACGACACCCGCGGGGTCGAGCGAACGCAAGCTGTCCGCGATGAGCCACAGGGGGCGACCCGTGCAGATAAACGCCTTGTGCCCCGCGTCGCGCAGACGATGAAACGCCTCGACGACCATCTGCGAGGGGCGAACCGCCGAAAAGTCCTTATCGGTCATATCGTCGGGATCGAACGACGTCAGCGTGCCGTCCACGTCAAAAAAGAGCACAGCGGATTCGGGACACGCATCAATCATATGGGTTCCTTTCGAGGATAAGGGCAAACGAAGCATCCATCATATAATGGAGCGACGCAACCAGAGAGGTCACCCATGGAATTTTACGCAAGCTGCCCCGAGGGCTTTGAGTCCGCACTCGCCGATGAGCTTAAACGCCTCGGGCTTTCGCATGTTCGCCGGCTGAAGGGCCGCGCCACATTTGAGGGCGAGCTCGAAGAAGGCTACCGCGCCTGTCTGTGGTCGCGCCTGGCGAGCCGCGTGTTCGTGGTGCTCGGGCGCTTTGAGGCGCAGGATGCCGATGAACTGTACGATAGCGTTTACGACATCGCCTGGGAGAGCATTGTTCGCCCCGGCGCCACCATCGCCATCACCGCCCGCGGCGTGACCGAGCAGCTGCGCAACACGCGTTTCTCGGCCCTGCGCGCCAAGGACGCATTGTGCGACCGCCTGGCCGAGACCACGGGCCGTCGCGCCGATGTCGACGCCGCCGATCCCGATGTTCACCTGCTGCTTTCGCTGCGCCAGCGCCGTGCGAGCATAAGCCTGGACCTTTCGGGCGACCCGCTGTTCAAACGCCTGCCGTCCGCAGCGACCCGCGCCGGCGAGGGCTCACACGTGCTGCGCCCCGACTACGCCGCCCTGGTGCTGGCGCAGGTCGGCTGGACCGCACTGTGCGAGCGCGAGCTAACGGCCGACGATTACGAGAACGAAGCCCTTCCCACGCTGGTCGACGCCTCGTGCGCCGGCGGCGGTCTGCTGCTGGAGGCCGTGAATATTCTGACTGACCGCGCCCCGGGCGCCGCACGCGAGCGCTGGGGCTTTGAGGGCTGGCAGCTGCACGACGCCGCTCTGTGGGAGCAGCTGCTTGCCGAGGCACGCGAGCGCGAGGCGGCAGCACGCGAGCGCCAGGCACGCATCGTGGCTGTGGATGTTGACCCCGCCGCCCGCAAGACCGCCGAGCGCATGGTCAAGTGCGCCGGCTACAAGCGCTTTGTCGATTTTTGCGCCGCCAAGCCCGCCACCGTGCTGGACCATGCGGGCGCCGTCGCCGGCGCCGCCGTGGTCGCAGATACGACCGAGACGCCGCTGTCGCTTATGCACGACGCCATGACGCTCATCGGCGAGCTGCACCGCGCGCCCGAGCTCGCTTCGGCGCCGGTCGCCGCGCTCACCCGCGACGGATTGCTGGCCCGCGCGCTCCACGCCGAGCCCGAGCGCGCGATCGCCGTCATGCCCAACAACGAGGAGGCGACCGTCGAAGTCTGGCCTTCGCTCGAGCAGGCCGCCGCAGCGTTTGAGGCTGCGACCAGTGCGGATGCCGAGGCCGAGGTTGCGGATGCCAACGAAGTCAACGACAAAGCCGCCGACACCCCCATGTCCGAGCCTGCCGCCACACTCGACCTGGGCGACGGCAAGCCACTGCCCGTGCTCATCCCGGAGTCGGAGCAGTTCGCCAACCGCCTGCGCAAGAATGCCCGTCTGCGCCGCAAGTGGGCCAAGCGCGAGGGCGTGAGCTGCTACCGCGTCTACGATGCCGACCTGCCCGATTACTCCGCCGCCATCGACCTGTACGAGGGCTGCCCGCAGACGCCGGGCCGCTGGCTCGTCATCGCCGAGTACGCCGCGCCTAAGACCATCGATCCCGCGCTAGCCCAGGCCCGTATGCTCGACATCTTGGCCATCGCGCCGCGCATCCTGGATGTTCCGGCCGAGCATGTGCACGCCAAGGCCCGCATGCGCTCGCGTGGCGGCTCGCAGTACGGCAAGCAGGGCGCCGGCAAGGGCGGATCGGGCGAGCGCGCCAACATCGCTCGCCGTCGCCTGCCGCTCATCGAAGAGGGTGGACTCACCTTTGCCGTCAACTTTGACGATTATCTGGATGTGGGCATCTTCCTGGATCACCGCGTCACCCGCAACCTGGTGCGCGAGCACGCCAAGCAGGCGCGTCACTTCCTCAACCTGTTTGCCTATACCGGCACCGCCACCTGCTACGCGGCGGACGGCGGCGTCGAGGAGACCGTGACGGTCGACCTCTCCAACACCTACCTGGACTGGGCCGAGCGCAACATGCGCCAAAACGGCTTTGTGGGACCGCAGCATCATTTTGTGCGCGACGACGTGCTCGCCTGGATTCGTGACCAGCGCCAGACGCGCAACCGCTGGGACCTGATCTTTGTCGACCCGCCCACGTTCTCGAACTCGTCCAAGATGGGCCGCCGCACCTGGGATGTCCAGCGCGACCATGTTGAGCTTTTGGCCGGCGTATCCCGCCTGCTCGCACAGGGCGGGCATGCCATCTTTAGCTGCAACCTGCGCGGCTTCCGTCCCGAGACGCGCAAGCTCGCACGCGCAGGCGTGGTGCTGGAGGACATTACGGCACAGACCATCCCCGAGGATTTCGCGCGCAACCAGAAGGTGCACCACTGCTACATCGTTCGCCGCCTGCCTATCGAGGACGCCATGGCAGAGGCCGGCTTTAGCGCCGAGGAGATTGCCGAGCGAACCGAGGAGCTGCGCAACCCCGAGGCCCGCAAGCCTCGCGCAACGGCGCCCGCGCATGCGCAGGCCGGCAACGGCAAGTCGAACTTTGCCGGCAAACCCTCTCCTGCCGGCAAGCCCAAAAAGAAGAAGTTCTACGCCAGCAAGCCCAAGGGCTAATAAAATAGTTGCGGTGGAATACGGACTGTTTTGCCTGGAATGAGGCAAATTTAGACCGTATTCCACCGCAACTCATATTGGGATGGTGGCCGGCGATCTAGCCTTGGGTGACCAATCGGTAACCGATACCCACATGCGTCTGGATATAGCGCGGGTGCGCGGGGTCGGACTCGATCTTCTTGCGCAACGTGCCCATAAAGACGCGCAGGCTCGCCAGATCGCTCTTAGTTGCCGTGCCCCAAATCTCGTGCAGGATAAACTGGTGCGTCAGCACCTTGTCGGCGTTGTGCGCCAGCAGGCACAGGAGCTTGTACTCGATCGGCGTCAGATGCAGTTCCTCGCCATCCATCGTGGCGATACCGGCATCAAAATCGATATGCAACTCGCCGGTATCGAACGAGCCCTCGGAGACAACGCCGCCCGTTTGTGCATACGAAAGGCGCCTGAGCGTCGTGCGAATGCGCGCGAGCAACTCCTCGACCGAAAACGGCTTGGTCAGGTAGTCGTCGGCGCCGGCATCGAGCGCGCGAATCTTGTCCGCATCCTCACTGCGCGCCGAGACCACGATGATCGGCATGCCCGACCATGCGCGCACCGACTCCACCACCTTGACGCCGTCCATATCGGGCAGGCCCAGATCGAGCAGCACAATGCTCGGTGCCTGCGATGAGGCGGCGGCGATGGCGGCATGGGCGGTCTCCACGGCCATATGGCGCAAGCCGTGCGCCTCGAGTGCGGCAACGATTAAGTTGCGAACGGCGGGGTCGTCCTCAACGACCAAGATGAGCGGTTTTACGGCAGAGTTCGGCACGGCGCTACTCCTTATCAAACGAAACGTCAGCGACGGGAAGCTCAATCGTAAAGACCGAGCCGTGCGGATCCGCCGCGGCAACCTCTATGCTACCGCCATGCGCTAACGCAATGGAGCGGCAGAGCGAAAGACCCAGACCCACGCTGCGATGGCTGTCGGCAAGACCGTGGTTGGCGGTGTAGAACGACTCAAAGATCCGCTCGCGGTCCTCGGGCGCAATGCCCGGGCCGTCATCGGCCACCGAGCACGCTACGCGTCCATCGTCGACGCCAATCGAAATCACGATATGCGAGCCTGCGGGCGTATAGGTGATGGCGTTGTTCACCAGATTGACCACCAGCTGCACCATCAGGCGCGCATCGACGTTGACGAGCGCCGGCTCGTCGCACGCCACCACCTTAAGGTCGTGCTCGCGCACGGCCGGATTTACGTGGCGCAGCGCCTCCTCGACGATATCGTCCATGAGCTCGAGCGTAGTCGACAGATGCATGCCGCCGCCCTCGAGCTTGGTGATGGCGAGCAGGTTCTCGACAGTGGCGTTGAGCCACAGCGCATCCGAGCGAATGGATAGAAGCAGGCCGCGGCGCGTCTGGGCATCGAGCACCGCGGTGCCGGTCGAGCCCTGGTCGAGCAGCACGTCGGCATTGCCCGAAATACTGGTGAGCGGCGTGCGCAAATCGTGCGAGATGGAGCGCAGCAGGTTGGCGCGCAGCTGTTCGTTTTTGGCGAGTACCGCCGCCTCCTCGCGGGCCTCCATGGCGCGGGCGCGGTCGAGCGCCAGCTCGCCTTCGCTCACGATGGCATCGGCAAGTGTCCGTTCCTCATGCGTCAGCACGTCGGGCTCGGCAACGATAGCCAGCACGCCCACCACCGAGGCGGGGTCGCCCGAGCGCACGAAGCCGTCGCCCGTGCGAACCGTCAGGTAGATGCCATAAAACGCCGAACCGCCAAACGTGGCGTCGAGCGGCGTTCCCACGTAGGCGGACGCCGAGAGCCTCGGCGGCATCTGCGGCGCCAGCTCGTGCACCGGGGCGGCATCGCCCACGGCCGTGTACGTCGCACGCGGCAGCAGGTCATCGCCCTCGGCGTCGGCGCTGTACCACACAACCGGACAGCCCGAAAGACGCGCCAGCTGCGTGGCCATGGCGTGAACGATCTGATGCTGATCGGCGCACCGCTGCAGCATGCGGTTGGTCTCGAGCACCATATGCGTGCGGCGGTCGCTGGCGGCAGCCTGTGCCAAGGCGCGGCGCAGGGCCAACGCAATCGAGCTCGACACAAGCGAAACCACGAACATGATGAAGAACATGCCGGGATAGCCGCGGTCGATAAGCGACAGCGAGTAGCGCGGGTCGACAAACAAAAAGTTGTAGAGCGCCACGGCGGCAGCCGAGCTCAGCAAGCAATACAGGCGACTCCAGGTAAAGAATGCGCACAGCTGAACGGCGAACACATAGACGATCATGATGCTCGGCGCGAGACCCGGATGGTCGAGCAGCGCGCCCACAATCGTCGCCGCGACCAGCAGCCCCACCGATACGCAGGCGTCATACAGAGGAGTGCGGCGCGTCAGCGTTGTGCGCCGCCACCAAAAGCTATCGGCAATATCGCCGTCCGTACGGACGTCCATCAGCGTCCCGCCCCTCTCTCAAAAACAAAAACCACCACAAAGGGGACAGGCACCTTTGTGGTGGTTTCCCCTTGTGGTGGTTCTAAGTGTAAAGCCTTTGCGACCTGCGGTCGTTAGACAAACAGCACGTGCGCGAGCAGGGCGCACACGCACACCACTCCAAATACCAGTGCCACGATCGAAATCACGCGGTCGGCCATATCCATGTTGGCCCGATTCGTAAAGAACCGATCTTCGGCAGCATCGGCGCGTACCTCACGCACCAGCTCGGTCGCAAGATCGCAACCGTCAAGCACCTTTGCATCCATGGTTTCCTCCCAGGACTCAATCCCCGTCAATACAAACCCGCCCGTTCGCAGACAAACCTCGAACGTCGACTACGGCCGCTCGTTGGGAGCCAGGCGCTGCATCTTGTTCACGGCCTTGAACTTGGTGAACAGCGGCACGTACTCAAAGCTCACGTTGGAGTTCTCCAGGCCGTACCAACGCGCGGGCGTGCCGGCGGCGCGGCGGATGATGTACTTGAGCGTGATGGCCGTACGCTCGCTCGGCTCCACATCGCTTTCGGGCGCCAGAAGCTTACGGATCAGGACGAACTTGAACGTGCCGATGTTACCCGGATCCTTGTAGACCGAGTAGTCATGCGTCTGCGGCGGCAGCTCGCCGGTGGCAGCCAGGTCCTGAACAACCTGACGCAGGTAGGCATTGACGCGCTGGTTGATCTTGTAGCCCAGGTACAGATGCACGCGGAACACGTAGTCGGTGCCGAACGTCTCGACCGAATAGGCAAAGGTATGCGGTTCGTCCATGGTCTCGACGTTCACAAACCACCAGGCGTGGGCACGCTTGGGATGCTTGTCCAAGATCGAGTAGACAATATCGCGGTCGATGTAGTCGGTATGGGTGTCCTTGGTCAGGTACACGACGTTGTCGCTCATGCGCTCGTAACGGTCGTCGTCGCGCAGGCGCTTGAGCTGCGGCAGGTAGCTGCGCAGCGGCAGCAGCGTAAACTGGCGCTGCTCGACCGCCGTGCCGTTGTACCAGCACACCATAATGCCCATGATGAGTGCAGCCATGATGATGGTGAAGTAGCCGCCGTGGAAGAACTTGGTGAGCGAGCTCACAAAGAAGAAGCCTTCGAGCAAAAGGAAGAAGGCCGCGAAGATCCACGGAGCAACCTTGAGCTTGCGCTCCTCGTGCAGGTAGAAGAAGAGCAGCAGCGTGGTGCACATCATAGTCAGCGTAATGGCAAGGCCGTAGGCGGCTTCCATATGCGCCGAGTTCTGGAACAGCAGCACCACGATGACGCAGCCGACAAGCATGACGTTGTTGACCATGGGGATGTAGAGCTGGCCCTTGGTCTCGGCAGGGTAGAAGACCTGCATGTGCGGCATAAGGTCCAGGCGGCTGGCCTCGGACACCAGCGAGAATGCGCCGGTGATGAGCGCCTGCGAGGCGATGATGGCCGCGACGGTGGAAAGGCCGACGGCAAACGGGCGCAGGCCCGGGGCGAGCATCTGGTAGAACGGGTTGAGGTCGGCAATGCCCATGAGCTCGGGGTTGGCAGCGTTGTTCATAAGCCAAGCGCCCTGGCCCATATAGGAAAGCAGCAAACAGCACTTAACGAACGGCCAGGTGGCGTAGATGTTGCCGCGGCCGACGTGGCCCATGTCGGAGTAGAGCGCCTCGGCACCGGTGGTGGCGAGGAAGCAGCTGCCCAGAATCATGATGCCCGCGTGGTTGTTGGGGCTCAGCAAAAAGGCGATGCCGCGCACCGGGTTGAGGCACAGCAGCACGGCGGGGTGCTGGAAGACAAAGAACAGACCCGTGCCGCCCAGGAACAGAAACCACAGCGTCATGATGGGGCCAAAGGCGTGACCGATCTTGGCCGTACCGATGCGCTGTACCAAAAAGAGCGCGATGATGATGGCGAGCGTAATGGCGACGACGCGGCCCTGGTCATCGCCCAGCACGGCATGGACCGCCGGGATGGTGCGCAGGCCCTCGATGGCCGTGGTAACGGTAACGGCCGGCGTCAGGATGCCGTCGGCGAGCAGCGCGGCGCCACCCAGCATGGCGGGGATGATAAGCCACTTGCCGCAGCGCTTGACCAGGCTGTACAGGGCAAAGATGCCGCCCTCACCATGGTTATCGGCGCGCAGCGAGATGAGCACATACTTGATGGTGGTCAGCAGCGTGACCGTCCACACGACAAGGGAGAGCGCGCCAAGCACGAACTCCTCCGTCACACTTCCGATGCCGCCGTTGCCGGCAACGAGCGCCTTGGTTACATACATAGGGCTGGTGCCGATATCGCCGTACACCACGCCCAGCGTGACGAGCATCGCCGAGATGCTCACAGGAATCGCAGCGTGCGAGGCTGCCTCCTTGGCCTTCTGTTCCATAAGCCGGTTTCCTCCCAACTTTAATGTTCGAAGGAATTATAGGTAATCGGCCTATGTTTGAATGGTACTGTTTTCCCAGCTAGATAAACATTTATACGGCCTTTAGGCCACCGCGACGATATGGAATGTGACAAAGGGACTGTCCCCTTGTCACATTCGTCATTTTCCAAGCCAGTTTTTGAACCACCACTCCATGGAGCGGCTCATCTCGGCCATAAAGGGGCTCGTGTGCTTGCGAGTGTAGATATCCACGACGCGCTCCCCCACCTCGCGGGCATGCGGACGGAACATCGCGTCCATCTCGGCCACCTGTGCGTCCATGGTCGCGGCATCCGCACGGCAGTAGTGCTCCTCGTGCACCAGGTTCACCACGGGATGCGCGATTGCCGGACGCTCCTTACGGGGCCTGCCGATGATGAGCATCGACAGCGGCATGGTATAGGGCGGCAAGTCCAGCAGCTCGGCGACTTCCTCGGCGTTCTCGACGATATCGCCGATGTAGCAGCTCCCCAGCCCCAGGGCCTCAGCGGCAACCACGGCGTTTTGCGCGGCGATCACGGCGTCTTGGGCCGCGATGGCAAAGTCGCCCAAACCCGGCGCGCGGCGGGGCGCCTTGCCCGTGCGCTCGACAAACTCGGGCTCAAAGCAGCCCACGTGCTCAAACAGATCGATCCACTTGGCATAATCGACCACAAATATGAGTGCCCAGGGCGCCTTGGCAATCATGGGTTGGTGGTCGCACAGGTCGGCCAGACGGTCCAGCGTAGCCTGCTCGCGAATGCTCACGATGGAATACATCATCATGGCGCCCGCCGACGGCGCGCGACTCGCCGCATGCAAAATCGCTGCGCGCTGCTCGTCGGTCACCGCCACGGGACGGTCGTCGTCATCACGCGCAAAGGCACGCGTGGACGAGCGATGCTCCAAGATGTCCAGCACCGCATTGCCCGTAGTCTCGACCGGATAACCGTTCGCATCCACGCCCGCAGCTCCGTCGCAGTACTCGGCGCCCGTCATACAAACCTGCTCGCCCATAGCTCTATCCTCGCCAATTCTTTAAGAAGCCTTTACGTTTCCGTGTAATTCCCGTCCATTATCGCGCAGGTCGCCACTACATTGCGCCACACCGCCGCACATGCGCGTTAATATGGCTGGTTGTTGTGCGCAGCCCGCAAATGCAGTGCATATTTAGGTAACAATCGGGTAAACCCCCGCTTTCGTAGGTTTTAAGTTTGTGAGGAGTCTCAGCATGTTCGCTGCCGCCATCTCGCTCGTCGGTCTTGCGGCGACCGTCTACCTTGTTTTGCGCGAGGCCAAGGCCATTCGCGCTCAGTCGGGCACCGTCACCAAGGGCGCCTTCGCCTGGAGCGTCGCCTTCGGCCTGTTCCAGCTCTTTTTGACCGTCTGGGGCGCTATTGGCCTCGTCGCGCAAAACGAGCCGCTCGCCTTTGTGATGCTCATCCTGACCAATGCCGTCCTCACCGGCTGCGCCTGGGCCAGTATCGCCCGCGACCGCATCGCCCCGCGCGTCTTTGCGTTCGCCGGGCCCGACGCCCCCGCCCCCACCGGCAAGCTCGCCCGCCTGCGCGGCGCCTTTGTGGGCAAACCGCTCGTCGCCGCCGTCTTGTGCCTGCTGCTCGCCGGCGTCTTTGCGCTGCTGGGCATGGAGGTCTCGTCCAACCACGACTTTACCTGGGTCTACCCCCTGTGCATCCTGCTCGAGTGGGCCATCATCACCACGCTCATGGTCGGCCTGTTCTTCCTGTTCCAGCGCCACGGCGCAGCTCCCGCGGTCCTGGCCTTTGCCCTCTTTGTCCTGGGCATTGCCGAGTTCTTCGTCATCACGTTTAAATCCATGCCCATCCAGCCGGGCGACCTTTCGGCCATCTCCACCGCTGCCGCGGTCGCCGGCACCGGCTACACCTTCTCGATCTCGCTGTTCTGCGTGCTGTCCATGGGCTTTACCGCCATCGCCATGCTGCTGTGCGAGTACGCCGGCCTGGTGGCACCGCATCGCCAGAAGGGTGCCGCCAACGCCAAGCGCATCCTACTCACCAACCTGCTCGTCGCCGTGCTGTGCCTGGGCGGTGTGACCGCACACGTCACGCTCATCGACTACTACAACACCCTCGGCATCACCGTCTACACCTGGCGCCCGCTCGAGAGCTACTGGCGCGAGGGCTACCTGCCCGCTTTCATTAGCGCAGCGCAGTCCATCAAGCCGCCCAAACCCGCCGACTACTCCGTCGACGATGCCAAGGCCACGCTCAAAAAGTACGCCAAGGCCTACGACAAGTCCGACGCGGCCAAGAGCGACGAGCGCGCCGCCGCCGAGGAGCAGTTCGATAGCGAGAAGCCCACGGTCATCGCCATCATGAACGAGACCTTCTCGGATCTTTCGATCTACCAGAACATGCGCGCCGGCTACGAAGGCCCGCAGTACTTTAAGAACCTGTCCAACTGCCTCAGCCGCGGCAAGCTCTACGTGAGCGCCTACGGCGGCGGCACCGCCAATACCGAGTTTGAGTTTATGACCGGTAACTCCATGGCCAACCTGGGCTCGGGTGTGTACCCCTACACCATCTACAACATGGAAACGACCGGGAACCTGGCGGAGCAGTTCAAGTCGCTCGGATATTCCACCACGGCCATGCACCCCAACCACGCAACCAACTGGAACCGCGAGAACGTGTACAAGGACTTTGGCTTTGACCAGTTCCTGTCTATCAACGACTTCCAGGGAGCCGACACCCTGCGCGGTATGGTGACCGACCAGGCTACCTACGACAAGATTCTTGAGCTGCTCGACCAGAACGCCGATCCGCAGTTTATCTTCGACGTGACCATGCAGAACCACTCGGGCTACGACACGGGCCTGCTGCCGGCCGACAAGCAGATGCACCTGAACATCGACACGACCGATCTGGACGCTAAGACCGTCGAGGACGGCACGCTGTCCGATGTCGACGAGTACGTCTCGTGCATCGAGCAGTCCGACCAGGCGCTGCGCTACTTCCTCAACGCCCTGAGCAAACTCGACCGTAAGGTGGTCGTGGTGTTCTGGGGCGACCACCAGCCGTTCTTCCCGTCCAAGTTCAATGACAAGTGGTTTACCAACGAGGATGACGCCACCCACCAGGAGCGCTTGTGGCAGACCGACTACATCATTTGGGCTAACTACGACGTTGCCGGCTGCGACCAGACGAGCGAGGTCGACGACCTGTCCACCAACTACCTGTCCACCCAGCTGATGCAGCTGATCGGTGCCCCGCTTTCCGACTATCAGAAGGCGCACATGACGCTGCGTGAGTCGCTGCCCGCCATCAACTCGGTGGGCTACGAGGACGCCAGCCTGCGCTGGGCGCTCTCCTCCAACGTCACCGGCGACGACGCCGCCGCGGCAGCCGCCACCAAGGCGCGCGAGGATTACGCCAAGATGCAGTATTACGAGATGTTCCGCGACGGCAAGAACGTCTATACGGAGCACTTCCAGACCGAGGCCAACGAGACCGACCCCAACTTGGCACCGGGTACGACCAAGATCAAGTAGCGGGCCTGTATCCCGGTTCGTCTTCCCGGCCGGCGCGGAATGTAAGATTCCCTGCTCGGGCAGTCCTGCTCGCACGGAGAGCACATTAAGTGCTCTCCGGCTCGTGCGGAACTCGCGATGAACCTTACATTCCGCGTCGCCGGGCAGACGCCTCGGTGTTGAAGCGCGGCTTGTCATGGGGACATCTGCTGAACATATATAAATTGAAGGCCACGTTATGTGGCCTTCTTTGTTTGCGGAAAGTGTGTCCCGGAATTCTTGTCTGGAATGGGATGCAGTTTCCGCTTGGGACCCGATTGGGAAAGAGTGTCCCACTATTCAGCTGGATTCCGGGATGTATTTTCCGGTTGAGGCTCGTTGGGAAAGTGCGTCCCACTTTGGGGGCTGATTCTGGGACGTGGTTTCCGGTTGGCTCTCATTGGGAAAGTTCATCCCATTTCTCGGCCTAATTATGGGACGCAGTTTCCCGTTGAGGACCCTTTGGGAAAGTGCGTCCCGGTCTGGGCGCTCAAACTGGGATGGATTTTCCGGATGAGGGCTTGACGGAAAATGTGTCCCGTTCCGGGCGCTAATTGTGGGATGCAGTTTCCGCTTGCGGAGTCTCCACTCAACAGAAAACCCGGGTGGCCTGTTTTTTGGCTACCCGGGTTTTTGGGTTGTCGATATGTTCGACTGGCTACTAGTGGGTCTTGCGGCGCTTGATCAGCATGATGAGGGCTATCACTACGAGCGTTGCTCCCGCTGCTGCTGCGGTGGCGACTAGGGCGAATGTTTGGTCGCCGGTGTTTGCGAGGTTCTTCGCTGTGGTCGTAGCTGTGGTCGTAGTCTTGACCTTGGTGTCGGTCTTAGCTCCGTTGTCGGACTTGGGCTTGTCCGGGTTCGTCGGGGTCTCAGGAGTCTCGGGGTCCTTTGAGCCTTCGGAATCGGTTGGGCCGGCGGTGTTTACCAGCGTATGGTCCAGGAACTTCTTGGCGCCCGCACTTGCCTGTGAGAACAGGCGGCGCGTGCGGATCGGGGTGGCGTTCACCGTTGTGGGCGCCGTCTCCTCGGCCTCGATATTCACGAGCGTCGTGCCGGTGTCGAGGCCCACGTCGTTGTATCCCACGTGGCAGTAATACTGCGCACCGTCATCGTCTGCGGTCAGGTCAATCTCGAGCTTTGAGGCCGTTCCAGCCGCGAGGTTGCCATCGGCACCCACGAGCTTAAACTCTGTCTCGCCGCGGCCCTTGCGGTACCACATATAGGTCGGTGCCAGCCCTGTTTCGCTATCGTCGGCACCGAGTTGCTTCACATGGCCAATCGCCGAGAGCGTCAGGTGGCTTCCCGCCGTGCGCTCAACCGAAGAGTCGTATCCAAGATCCGACCCCTCCGCAGCATCCGCCGCAGGTCCGCTCACGGTCATCGTCATGCCATCGGGCATGGTCTTGACCGTGATGATTGCCGAGCGAATACCTGTTTCGGTCGTGGATCCATTCTTAACGGCGGCGATGGCGAATCGATACTCCGTATTGGGCTGCAGCCCATCCCACTTGAGCGAGGTCTGCGTGTTGTCGGCAATCTTCCAGCTATTGACGACCGCATCCGCCGCATTGCTCTGCAGCATGCCCACGCCGTAGCTAAAGCCACTCTTGTTTGCGAGTACATCGTCCCAGCTAAACGTAACGCTGGTCGAATCGACGGCGTTTGCCGTAAAGCCCGTCACGGCCGGCGCGTCGGGCATCTCGACGTCCTTAACGTCATAGCCCACGATCCAGAACTGGTCGGTGTCCTTGGTGCCGAGCTTGTCGCCCGAGTCTGCCTCGAACTTGTCGACATCCACCGCGTTGACGCCCAGACGCCACACAAAACCGTACTTGCCCTGCGCGGCCTCGGGCAGGTTGTCGACGGTGCCGCCGTATTCGGTCGATTCACTCGAGGAGTTACCCGTAGTAAAGCCGGCGTTGGCACCAAAGCACAGGCCGCCAAACAACTCGTGCTTTGCGAGCTTCGCGCCCATGACAACGCTGCCGTTCAGCGTCAAGCCGAGCTCGAGCTCCTGCTCCTTGCCCTCCTCGACTTCGATGGTCTGCTCAATGCTCGCCCCCGACTGCGCGACGGCGCCGTTAAACCCATCGTGCGTGTAGGCGCGCGTTACGCCAGGCTTGCCCAGGCCAAAGGAATCCCCAACGGGAGTCTCGCCGTTGAGCGTCGTTTGATAGGTTCCGGGTTCTCCCGACCGGTTGGTCAAAAAGTAGCTGAGCGGCGTCATATTGTGCTGTTTGGCAATGCGGTCATAGGCCTCGACATTAACGACCGAGGTCTGCGCGCCGAGCGACACGGGCACCGCCATCACGCCCTTACCACCAGTTTCCTCATTTTCGATCTCATACTCGTAATAGACCATCGGAATCGTGTAGAGCACGGTCTTGTCACCCTCGCCGGCATGCGACTCATAGCTTACGCTTGCGCTGACCGTGCGCTCGCTCCGGTAGTCATAGCATCCCTCGGCGGCAAAATCGACTGAAGCATTCATCGCGACCAGGGGCGGACCGGTCTGCACCTCGACGGCAACGCCCAACTCGGCGCCAATGGTATAGCCCTGGGATGTCCCCGTGCCCTTTTCCTCTCCGTATGACGCGCCGCCCAACACCAGATAGCCGTATGCCTGCTCCAGATCCTCAACATAGGGCGCATCCTGCAGCACGGCAAGCACGCGCGGGTTGGTATAGACCTTGTAGCGGTCCTTGTACGTGATCTTGACGCTGTCGTTGTCGACATCGGGCAGCGCGAGCGAGATAAATGTGCCGTAGGTAGTGCCGCGACGGTTGCTCTCGCTAATCACCTGCTCCTCGCCGCGGCGCACCTTTCCGTTCTCGTCGAGCGAAAAATGCGAGGCGGTCATCCAATAGTAGTCATCGTTCTTGCGCAGGTCCTCGTCGCGGTGCTTGCCCACCACGGCGATAAAGCTCTCGTTATAGCGGTCCGAACCCGAGACGCTGCCCGCCTTGACGTCGCTGATCCACACCTGCTCTATACCCTTGTGGTCATGCTTGTTGCTGCTGTTGTATTGCTGACCGCTCATGCTCATGGTTCCGACCATGGACCCCAAGCCCTGAGCCCCGCTCTGTGCCGTGTTGCAGGCAAAGTCGCGGAACACATCGCCGCCCACGAGCACCTCGTCGACCGCCAGCTGCTCGGACAGGCCGTCAAGGTTGGCAGTGGCAAGGGCAATAGGCGCCAAGGTGCACGGATAGCGCTTATCCTGAGCGCTATCCTTCCATGCGCTGTTGGGCACATGCATCAGCCCATAGGAGGCGAGAAGCCCGTCTCTGTATTCCTTGCAATCGGAAAGCTTGAACTCGCCAGACTCCGAGTCAAAATACGCGTAGCGGTACAGCGCGCCGTACAGCCCCTTGCTGCCGTCAGAAGCGCCGTAATCAAAAGCGCTGCGTTGCCAGTCATAGCCCGCAAGAATAAGGCCCGTGACGGTTTCACCCGTCTTCTTTCCTTCTTCATCGTAGGCGGCAAACGTGCCGAACGTCGCATTCGCAGCGACCATGGTCTTGCCGTTCGCGGAGAGGGAGATTGCGCCCGCGTCGCCCAGAGCATCGACATGGACGAGCGCACCCTTGGATGCATCCCACGAAAACAGCTCGCAATGCGTCGACTTATCAATATTCTTCTTGCCGTAGGGTGCCGAGACCACGATGGCGAGGTCATCGCAAAAATCGCGATCGAGGTCGCCAGCCGCTAGCGAAACGACAGGAGCTGACTGAAGCTGCGTCCAGGAGTCGTTCCCGCCCTTGTTGTGCGTGGTGTAGTCCGCGGCGTTACCGGCATCGATCTTGACGACGCTTTGCTTCCAGTTGCCGCCCTCCAAGTCATACATGTCGACTACAGCCTTGCGCACGCCGTTCTCGTCGACATAGCAGCCCGCGTAGACAAAAAGCTCGTCGACGCCGTCGCCATCGACATCGCCCGCCTCGACATCAAAGACGGCGTCGTGCTCTTGCAGGTAACCGGCATCCAGGTACTTAAAACGGCCTTCGTACATCATATTAGTGTTGACCGTCACCGGCAGGTGTGTGTCGAGAGTGCGCGTACGCCCGTTGCTAAACGAGTAGAGGACCAGCTCAACCTTTCCGGCGTATGACTTGCCGTCAATCGTCGTGGAGGAACTGTCGCCGTAGGCACGGAGCTCGGCAACGCGGCTCTTTTTGCCCGTGCTGGCGTCGCTGCAGAACTCAACACTCGTGGCGTGAATGCCCGAGAAACCGTTGTTGTCGTTGGCGAGTACTGTTGAGGACTCATTGTTGCTTAGGTACGACCAGGTGCCGCCACCGTAGTCGCTATGCTTGTAGAGATCGCTGTTCGTATCGAAGTTGTTGACGTTTTGCCAGAACTTTGCGGCGCCCCACACACTTCCATAGCCATCGGTGAGTTTGCTGCTGCCGCCAATGTCACCGCGCTCGATGTTCTCGAGCTTGTCGCGCAGAGTGTAGCGATTGCCATGGCTACCGTTAGCCGCCATATAGACCTCGCTGCGCGTGGCAAACGTCGTGGGGGTATCAGTGGAATAGGGGCCAACGGTATCGGCCGGAATGTCCTCGCTCGTGCCCAGACCCAGGGCTTGATAATCCTGCTCGGTCATATCGGTGATTGCGGGCGCGTCTGCCGCCTGGGCAACCTGGGGCGTGGCCGTGAAGCAGGCGACGCTCGTGGCGACCAGCGCAGCAAGCGCCGCCGTCCCAACAAGCGGGATTTTCGACAGCCTACGGATACGGGGGTGTGGAACGTACATGAGGGACCTCGCTTTATTCGAGTGGAGTGGACTCATTTTTGCAAATGATACATCCGATGTCCGATATCACGTGTCTCATTTTCGCCAACGGCGTGTCTCATTTTTGAGAATCCGAGATGCCGCGGAAATCTTATCCCAGCTCAAAGGCCATTTCTGGGATGTATTTTCCGTCGAGTGCCTCATCGGGAAACTGCATCCCATTTCAAGCGTCGATTCTGGGACGCACTTTCCCCTTAGACCCTCAACCGGAAACCGCATCCCACTTTGAGCGCAAATTCCGGGATGCATTTTCCGCTTGAGCCTCATTGGGAAACGGCGTCCCACTTTGAGGGCTGATTGTGGGATGCATTTTCCGGTTTTGCTCTCATTGGGAAAATGCATCCCGTTTCTTGACCGAATAATGGGACGCAATTTCCCGTTGGAGCGCCTTTGGGAAAGTGTGTCCCACTTCGACCGCCCAGAGTGGGATGCACTTTCCGCAAAGCACCTCAACGGGAAACCACGTCCCATTCCAAAGGCAAATTCCGGGACGCATTTTTCGAAAGCCTGCCCATCCGGAAAGCCCGTCCCACTTTGGACGCATCCGGGCACGGAACCATCGACCTATCAGGCCTCCCATCAATAAAGAGGCGTCCTTCCGGGCGGCGGGGCACGAAGTTCATCGCGAGTTCCGCACGCAAAGAAGGCCACTTAATGTGGCCTTCGTCTTGCGCAGGACTGTAGAGCAGGGAACTTCGTGCCCCGACGCCCGGGAGGACGTTTCATTTAGAAAGATGGACCGACCGCCGTCAGCGATGGGAGCTACTCCCCCAGCACGGCCTTTTTGGCGGCTGCAGCCATGTTATCCAGATCATCCTTGGTGGGATGATCCTTTGCGGCAACCCAGTTGTCGAGCAGCAACTTAGCACAGGCGTTGTCGGGATCTTGTTCGAGCATGGCCTCGTAGCGCTGTTTGACCGCGGGGCCCATCTTGCCCTGGCACATTGCCCAGCCCACCAGCTCGGCATCATCGGCCAAATTGGAGGCCACACGATCGATAATCTGCTGATAATAGCTCTGATCGGCACCAAAACCGCAGGTACCAAACAGAAAGACGCGCTTGCCGTGCAAGGCGGAGAGCAACGCCGCGACCGAAGGCGTGCATGCGCCCTTGTCGCACCAAAAGCCAACGAGCACCGTATCGGCAGCGCAGGCACCCTGCGCCTCGAGCGCAACCTGATCTGCATCCGCATCGTCGCTCAGCGCGGCAGCGTGAATAAACTCAACGCCCGCAGTCTGCAGAGCGCGCTTAATCGCGCCCGAAACCATCCTGGTATTACCGCTCTTGCTGTTAACCACCAAAGAGC
>URXE01000001.1 GCA_900551815.1 uncultured Collinsella sp. | reverse complement strand
GGCTCGGAGATGTGTATAAGAGACAGGATGCATGTCGCGCCGGCCCTGAACATCAAAACCGGCCGTCGGCTCATCAAAAAGATAGGCTTTCGCGCCAATAGATAGAACGGATGCGATGGCAACACGACGGCGCTGCCCGCCCGAAAGCGCATAAGGGTAGAAATCGAGCTGCTCATCGGAAAGACCAACAAGGCGTGCCGCATGACGCACCGCCTTGTCCACATCCGCCGCATCAAGATGCGCGCAACGTGGCGCAAGGGCAATCTCATCATACGCAGAATTGAGAAACAGCTGATTTTCGGGTCGCTGGAAAGACATACCGCACACACCCGGAGTCGGGCGTGCGCCGCAGATGCTCACGGCACCAGAATCGGGTTTAACCAAGCCCGCGAGAATCGTCGAAAGCGTCGATTTACCGCCGCCCGAAGCACCAGCAAGGAGGGTGACCGTACCGGCCGGGACCTCGAGGCTAACATCATTTAGAACGGGATTGCCGGGCTCATAAGAATGAACGATGTGCTCTGCCACGATTCCGGGCTGCTCGGGAACAGGCCCCCGCTCATAAGAATGAGCATGCGCACGGCATGCCTCCATCACAGACAAAACGTCCGTCTTACGAATCGCACGGGATTCCAGAGACAAAATAAGCCATTCTTTAATACTGTTGGGTGTAACAATCGCGCTCGGCTTAAATCCAAGGCGCATAGCGGCTCTCAGAGCCCTGACAAAGCCGCTGTCCCGAAGAGGATCGCCCGGAAGATCTCCATCATGGCACAAAAGCTCTAGCGGAGTGCCCTCCCAGCCAAGTTCGCCATCGTGCATCAGCACAACGCGATCACTCGAGAGCACTTCCTGCGACTCATGGGTGATTTGAACCACGCCAATACCCTGCTCCCGTGCCAACTGGAAAACAAGCGTGCGAAACGAGGATCGAAGGGCAGAATCAAGCATCGAGGTTGCTTCATCAAGAACCAAGTAACGCGGATGCATGGCGAGTACGCCAGCAAGAGCCAAACGCTGCTGTTCCCCGCCCGAAAGCGCCGTCGTATCGCGCTTTTCAAAGCCCATAAGGCCGCACTGCTCAAGAGCCTCCTTAACGCGCTGACGAACCTGCAGCTCGGGCAAGCCTAGGTTGCGCGGACCAAAAGCAACCTCATCAAAAACGAGTGTCGATACAATTTGATCAAGAGGGTTTTGCCTCACCAGCCCCACAAGACGACGGACCTCAAGACGAGAATGCTCATCCACAGCGGGATCGAACCCGTCAACAACAACCATCCCCTCATGGCTAAGACGCACAGCGCACATCAATGCCGCAAGGGTCGACTTGCCACTTCCATTGGAGCCAACCAAGGAGACAATCTGACCGGGAGCAACGCTCAGCGAGATGTCGTGCAGGGCAAAACGAGACCCACCGGCATCACCCAGCGAAACAGCAGCGTGTCTTACCTCGAGCATATTCACCCCCAGCTATCGATCGTGGCATCCTTACGCCTTGCGGGCACATCGGCCCATCATACGAAAAAAAAGGGGCACGCATGCGCGCACCCCTTTTAAATTCGATCAAATGATCTTTGACGCTACTCGGCGTCAGCGGTCTTATCGACCTCAGCTGCGGGAGCCTCGACGGCCTCCTCGACCTCTGCCTCAACCTTCTTGGGGGCAGTAGCCTTCTTAGCAGCCTTCTTGGGAGCCTTCTTGGTAACAGGCTCGGAAACGATCTCGATGATGACCATCTCGGCGTTGTCGCCCTTACGACGGCCAAGCTTCATGATGCGCGTGTAACCGCCGTTACGGTCGGCCCACATGCCCTGAGCGGCCTTGTCAAAGAGCTCAGCCACAAGCTGCTTATCGCCAAGCTTGGCGATAGCAAGACGACGAGAGTGCAGGTCGCCCTTCTTGGCCCAGGTGATGATCGGGTCGACGACCGAACGCAGCGCCTTAGCGCGGGTCTCGGTGGTCTTGATGCGGTCGTTCTCGAAGAGGGCCTTAGCAAGGCTCTTCTTCATGGCCTTGGTGTGGCTCGCATCGGTGCCGAGCTTCAGGCCCTTCTTAACGTTGTGACGCATGGTCTAGTTTCTCCTCAAATATGCGAAGCATTAAGCCTTCAGGCTCAGGCCCATGGACTCAAGCTTGTCCTTCACTTCCTCGATCGACTTAACACCGAAGTTACGGATGTTGAGCAGATCGTTCTCCGAGAACTCAACGAGCTGACGGACCGAGTGAATGCTGGCGCGCTTAAGGCAGTTGTAGGAACGGACGGAAAGGTCCAGATCCTCGATCTGCTTGTCCAGCTCGGCGTTGTCGTTGGTGACCTCGGGAGCGAAGATCGAAGCCTCCTCCTCGACCTCGGGGGTCTCGGCAAGGTTCATAAAGGCGGCCATATGCTGGTTGATGATATTGGCAGCCTGGACCACGGCGTCGCGAGGGGCGATGGAGCCGTTGGTCTCGATCTCGAGGACAAGGCGGTCGTAGTCGGTGTGCTGACCGACACGGCAAGCCTCAACGAGCTTGGCGCAACGGGAAACCGGCGAGTACAGCGAGTCGACGTGGATCACACCGATGGGATCGTTGTCGCGCTTGTTGGCCTCGCCAGAAACATAGCCGCGGCCATAGCCGATGCGCATGCTCATGGTGAGATGGCCGCCCTCGGTGAGCGTAGCAATGTGCTGCTCGGGGTTGACCAGCTCAAACTCGGACGGAATAAAGAAGTCCGCACCGGTGACCTCGCAAGGGCCGTCAACCGAGATGGTGGCGGTTGCCTCGTCGGTCGTGCCGAGAGCCCTGAAGACAAGACCCTTGACATTCAGGACGATATCGGTGACATCCTCGACCATGTTAGGGATGGTCATGAACTCGTGCTGCGCACCATCGATCTGAATGGCCTCGACGGCGGCACCCTCGAGCGAGGACAGAAGAACACGACGAAGCGAGTTACCCAGCGTATCGCCGTAGCCACGCTCGAGCGGCTCGACGGAGACACGAGCAGAGGTCTCGTTGATCTCTTCGACCTGAACCTGAGGCCTAATGAATTCTGACATGTATTACCTCCAGCCTCAGCAGCCCGGATGGACTACTTAGAGTAGAGCTCGACGATGAGCTGCTCGTTGATATCACCGCTGATCTGCTCACGCGTCGGCAGAGCGAGCACGTTACCAGACAGCTTCTCGATATCGACCTCGAGCCAGCCAGGGACCTCAAAGCGCTCGGAGGAAATCAGAGCCTCCTTGATGGGGAGGAGGTCACGGAACTTCTCGCCGACAGCGACGACGTCGCCGGCCTTGACGCGGTAGGACGGAATGTCCACGCGCTTACCGTTCACGGTGAAGTGACCGTGACGGACGGACTGACGAGCCTCTTTGCGGGTGCGGGCGAAGCCAAGACGGAAGACGACGTTGTCGAGGCGAGACTCAAGGATGATCATGAGGTTCTCACCGGTGACGCCGTTCATCTTACGGGCCTTGTTGAAGTAGCCGTGGAACTGCTTCTCCAGAACGCCATAGATGAACTTAACCTTCTGCTTCTCACGCAGCTGCATGCCGTACTCAGATTCCTTGCGACGGCGCTTGGGCTGACGGATAGATTCCTTCTTGCTGCTGTAACCGAGCTCAGCGGGATCGATCCCGAGCTGACGGCAGCGCTTAAGAACAGGAGTCCTGTCGATTGCCATATTGATACGATCCTTTCAGTTACACGCGGCGACGCTTCTTGGGGCGGCAGCCGTTGTGCGGAATGGGGGTCTTGTCCTGGATGCTCGAGACCTCGAGGCCAGCAGCCTGGAGGGAGCGAATGGCGGTCTCACGACCGGAGCCGGGGCCCTTGACGAAGACGGAAACCTTCTTCATACCGTGCTCCATGGCCTGCTTGGCAGCAGCCTCGGCAGCCATCTGGGCAGCGAACGGCGTGGACTTACGGGAGCCCTTGAAGCCCACCTGGCCAGCCGACTTCCAGGAAATGACGTTGCCCTGGGGATCGGTGATCGAAACGATCGTGTTGTTGAACGTAGAACGAATGTGAGCCTGGCCCACGGAAATGTTCTTACGGTCCGCGCGCTTCAGACGGGCAGCGCGAACGTTCTTCTTAGCAGTAGCCATCTATCTAGCGCTCCTTATTTCTTCTTCTTAGCACCGATCTGACGCTTCGGGCCCTTGCGGGTACGAGCGTTAGTGTGGGTGCGCTGGCCGCGGACCGGGAGGCCCTTGCGGTGACGAAGGCCGCGGTTGCAGCCGATGTCCATAAGGCGCTTGACGTTCTGGTTGCGCTCACGGCGGAGGTCGCCCTCAACCATGATCTGATTCTTATCGATATAATCGCGGATGGCGTTAACCTCATCCTCGGTGAGGTCCTTAACGCGCGTATCCACGTTAACGTTGCACTCGACGCAAATCTTCGTCGCAGTGGTGCGGCCGATGCCGTAAATGTAGGTCAGACCGATCTCAACGCGCTTCTCACGCGGGAGGTCGACACCATTAATACGGGCCAACGTAGTCTCCTCTCTTAACCCTGACGCTGCTTATGACGGGGGTTCTCGCAAATGACGAGAACCTTGCCATGGCGCCTAATGATTTTGCACTTATCGCACATCTTCTTGACCGAAGGACGTACCTTCATCGTTCTTCCTTTCGGTAGCGCTCAAACTACTTCCCTACTATCTACTCGCCCAGCCGCAGGCGTTTAAAACTATGGCTGGTCTTCACACGCAAACCGACCGTAGGTTGAGCTAAGCCTGCAGTCGGAAAAGAGCGTGTATGCGTGCCGCTATTTATAGCGATAGGTGATGCGGCCGCGGGTCAGGTCGTACGGGGAAAGCTCCACGACAACCCTGTCACCGGGGAGAATGCGGATGTAATTCATTCGGATCTTGCCAGAAATGTTGCACAGAACCGAATGACCGTTCTCGAGCTCGACCCTAAACATGGCGTTGGGCAACGGTTCCTTTACCGTACCCTCGAGCTCAATTGCGTCTTCCTTCTTCACAAGCAATCATCTTTCTCTAGAAAACGACAGCGATTGAGTATTCTACAACACGTATGCACGCATCGTAATAACTTCGTAATGGCTCCACAACTAAGTGGAACTTGTTACATTTCTCCGCCTTGGAGCGAACACCAAGCACCTTGCGCATCCGTGGTGAGAATCACCGGGCCGTCATTGGTAATGGCGACGGTGTTCTCGTAGTGCGCGGCGGGCAGGTGGTCGTTGGTCGTGACGATCCAACCGTCGGAGCCCGTGCTCACATGGTTGGAACCCATCGTAACCATCGGCTCGATGGCAATGACCATGCCGGCCTGGAGGCGAACGCCCCTCCCCTTCTTTCCATAGTTAGGAACGTTGGGGTCCTCGTGCATCACGCGGCCAATGCCATGGCCCACATAATCGCGAAGCACGCCGTAACCGTGAGACTCGGCGAGGGACTGAACGGCATAACCGACGTCCCCGATATGGTTACCGGGAACAGCCTGCTCGATGGCAGCCTTAAGGCAATCGCGCGTGATCTCGCACAAAGCCTTGGCTTCGGGCGTGGGGGTGCCGACGAAAAACGTCCAAGCGTTATCGCCGACCCAACCGTCGACAACGGCTCCCGTATCGATGGAGATGATATCGCCATCGCGCAGGATCATGTCGGGGTTGGGAATACCGTGTACCACGGCATCGTTAATCGATGCGCAAATGGTTCCGGGAAACCCGCCGTAACCCTTAAAGGTTGGGATGCCACCATGCATGCGGATAATCTGCTCCGCGAGTTGATCGAGCTCAAAAGTCGAAACGCCGGGGCGCACCATGGCTCCAACGTGGCGGAGCGCCATCTTAGATAGCGCTCCTGCCTTCTTCATCTGCTCGATTTGCGTTGCAGACTTAATCTTGATCATAGACCGAGAGCCTCTTTGACATCCCCGTACACGGTCTCGCGAGCCTGGTCACCGTTGACCGACTTGAGCAGACCCTGGCCACGATAGTAGTCGACGAGCGGGCTCGTGGACTTCTCGTAGACGTCGAGACGGTTCTTGATGGTCTCGGGCTTGTCGTCGTCGCGCTGATACATCTCGCCGCCACACTTGGGGCAGGTAGCATCGGCAGCGGTGCCGGTGTAACCGCAGGCGCGGCAGGTGCGACGCGAAGACAGACGATCGATAATGACCTCGGGGGCCACATCGACCAGAAGGGCGCAGTCGATCTCGCGACCCATGGCGGAGAGCTCGGAATCGAGCGTCACGGCCTGGGCGGTGTTGCGCGGGAAGCCGTCGAGGATGAAGCCCTGCTGGGCGTCATCGGCGGCAAGGCGCTCCTTGACAAGGTCGATCACGAGCTGGTCGGGAACGAGCTCGCCAGCGTCCATGTACTTCTTAGCCTGAATACCAAGCTCGGTGCCACCCTTGACGGCAGCACGCAGCAGGTCGCCCGTGGAAATATGGGCGACGCCAAACTCGGCGACGAGCTCCTGTGCGACGGTGCCCTTACCGGCACCCGGAGCTCCGAGCAATACGAGGTTCATGAGCAATCCTCCTCTAGCCTATTTAAAGAATCCATCGTAATCATACATCTTGATCTGGCCTTCGAGCTTATCGACCGTGTCGAGCACGACGCCGACCATGATGAGGATGGACGTGCCGCCAAATGCCTGGATCAGATGGTTACCCGTGAAGGAGAAGATGATCGAAGGCACGATGGCGATGAGCGCCAAAAAGACAGCACTGGGAAGCGTAATCTTGTTGAGCGCGTTCTTGATGTAGGCCGCGGTAGCCCTACCCGGACGCACGCCCGGAATAAAGCCGCCCTGCTTCTTAAGGTTGTCGGCCGTGTCATCGGGGTTGAACACCATGGAGGTGTAGAAGTACGCGAAAAACACGATGAGGACAACGTTAAGCACCCAGTTGAGCCAGCCGCGCGAAAGCGCAGAGGCAACTGCCTGGATCCAGCCGATGCCGGGGAAGAACACGGCAATCTGAGCCGGGAAGTACAGCAGCGCCGAAGCGAAGATGATCGGCACGACACCCGCAGTGTTGACCTTGATGGGCAGGTAGGTGGTCTGACCACCCATCATGCGACGGCCCACGACGCGCTTAGCGTAGGAGACCGGGATGCGGCGCTGGCCGCGCTCAAGGAAAACAATCAGCGGGATAACCAGCAGGATGATGGCGCAGATGATCACCATGGTGATGATGCCACCGGCATTGCCCTCGGTGCTGGAGAAGATAGCCTGCGGCAGACCGGCCATGATGTTCGCAAAGATGATCAGCGACATGCCATTGCCGATACCGCGCTGGGTGATGAGCTCACCAATCCACATGATCAGCATGGCGCCCGCGGTGAGCGTGCCGACGATCATGAGGTCGAAGATAATCTCGGGAGCACCGGCGCCATTAAAGCTGATGCCGAAGCTCTTAAAGAGGAAGAGGTAACCCACGGAGTTGAGGATTGCCAGAGCCAGGGTGAGGTAACGCGAATACTGCGTAATCTTGGTCTGACCGACCTCGCCCTCGCGGGCAAGCTCATGCAGGGAAGGCACAACGGCCTGGAGCATCTGGAGGATGATCGAGCTGGTGATGTAAGGCATGATGCCCAGCGAAAACACCGACACATAGCTCAACGCGCCGCCAGAGAAAAGATTCAGGAGGGCCATAGCACCTGCGGCGACCGAATTGTTATCGGTCGAGAAAAGGCCCAGCATCCCCTGGAAGGGAATGCCGGGCACAGGAACGTGCGCACCAATGCGGTACACGACGAGCATAGCTATGGTAAAAAGAATCTTTTCGCGCAATTCTTTGATGCGGAAAGCATTCTTAAGACCATTTAGCACGGCAGCTCGACCTTTCCGCCGGCGGCCTCGATCTTGGCCTGCGCAGAAGCGCTGACCTTGTCGACCTTGACCGTGAACTTCTTGGTGAGCTCACCATTGCCGAGCACCTTGACGGGCTCGAACTCGCTCTTGGTGATGCGAGCGGCCTTAAGAGCGGCACCGTCGATCACAGCGCCGTCCTCGAACTTACGCTCGAGACGCTCAACGTTAACAGCGGTGTACTCGATACGACGGGGGTTACGGAAGCCCGGAAGCTTGGGCAGGCGCATAGCCAGCGGAGTCTGGCCACCCTCGAAGCCGGCACCCTTGGTGCCGCCAGAGCGGGAACCCTGGCCCTTCTGGCCGCGGCCAGAAGTGGTGCCGTGACCCGAAGAATTGCCACGGCCGACGCGCTTGCGGTTCTTGGTGGAACCGGGCGCGGGAGTAAGATCGTGAAGCTGCATTTGCTACTCCTCTACAATCTCGACAAGGTGCTTGACCTTGAAGATCATGCCGCGGACGGACTCGTTGTCAGCAATCTCGCGAACCTCGCGGATCCTGTGGAGACCGAGGGCACGGACAGTACGGACCTGGTCCTGCTTGCAACCGTTGGTGCTGCGGACCTGCTTGATCTTGATGGTGTCAGCCATGCTTAGTTCTCCTTACCGACGAACATCTCGGAGACCGTCAGGCCACGGCGAGCCGCGACGTCCTCAGGGCTGGAGAGCTCCTTGAGGCCCTCGACGGCAGCCTTGATGATGTTGAGGCCGTTGTCGGTACCGAGGGACTTGGACAGGACGTTCTTGATGCCAGCAAGCTCAAAGAGGGGACGCACAGCGCCGCCGGCGATAACGCCGGTACCCTCGACAGCGGGCTTGATGATGATGCGGCCGGCACCAAAGTGGCCGAGAACCTCGTGCGGGATGGTGCCCTGCTCGGTCACCGGCACGTGGAACATGTTCTTCTTGGCATCGAGAGATGCCTTGGAGATGGCCATGGGCACCTCAGCGGACTTGCCCATGCCAACGCCGACGTTGCCCTTGCCGTCGCCAACGACGACGAGAGCGACGAGGCTCATGCGACGACCACCCTTGACGGTCTTCGACACGCGGTTGATGTAAACGACGCGCTCCTCGAACTCGGAGGCCTCGCGCTGCTGCTTCTGATTACGAGCCATGTGCTACATACCTCCTAGAACTCGAGACCGGCGGCACGAGCACCGTCGGCGAGGGCCTTGACGCGGCCATGGTAGATACGGCCACCGCGATCGAAGGCGACCTTGGTGATGCCGGCCTCGATGGCGCGCTTGCCAACGAGCTGACCGACCTTCTCCGCAGCCTCCTTGTTCGAGGTGTGGGTGCCCTTGAACTCGGCCTCGAGGGTCGAGGCAGAGACGAGCGTCAGGCTGGAGCCCTTGCTGTCGTCGATGATCTGGGCATAGATGTTGGCGTTAGTACGGGTCACGCGAAGACGCGGACGCTCGGAGGTACCCGAGACCTTGCCGCGAACACGACGCTGACGACGCTTGAGGCCTTCCAGCTTCGCCTTATGCTTGTTCATACGTAAACTCCTAAAAAGGTTGATCTTGCCAGCACCTGACGGGGTGCTGGTCTTATGCGAGTGAGTCGGTTACGACTACTTGGCGGCCTTACCCAGCTTGCGGCGGATGTGCTCGCCAACGTAGTGGATACCCTTGCCCTTGTAAGGCTCGGGAGGACGATGGCCGCGGATCTCAGCGGCGATCTGACCGACCTGCTGCTTGTTGATACCCTTGACGTTCACGTGGGTGTTGTCGGGAACCTCGAAGGTGATGCCCTCGGGAGCCTCGACGATCACGGGGTGCGAGAAGCCCAGGGAGAACTCGAGGTTCTTGCCCTTCTGCTGCACGCGGTAACCGACGCCGGCGAGCTCGAGCTTCTTCTCGAAGCCCTCGGAAACGCCAACAACCATGTTGTGGATGAGGGCGCGGGTGAGGCCGTGGCGGGCACGGGTCTCACGCTCGTCGTCGGGACGGGAAACGGTGAGGACGCTGTCCTCGACGTTGATAGCGAGCTTCTCAAAGACATCGAGCTCGAGCTGGCCCTTGGGGCCCTTGACGACAACGTTGTTGCCGTTGACTGCCACTTCGACTCCGGCGGGAATCTGGACAGGCTTATTACCGATACGAGACACGGTGATCTCCTTTCCTTCTACCTACCGAGCGAATTACCAGACGTAAGCGATGATCTCGCCGCCGACGTTGTGCTTGCGAGCATCGCGGTCGGTCATGACGCCATGGCTGGTGGAAATAATGGCGGTACCAAGGCCACCGCGGACGCGGGGCATGTCGGCAACGCCGGTATACTTACGCAGGCCCGGCTTGGAAATGCGGCGGATGCCGTTGATGACCTTAGCCTTCTTGGGACCATACTTAAGCGTGATGTGCAGAGTCTTCTGGGGAACGGTGTCCTCGACATCGTAGCCCTCGATGTAGCCCTCCTCGTGCAGAACACGAGCGATCTCGACGAGCTTCTTGCTGCTCGGCATGGAGACCGTGGCCTTGTTCACAGAGTTAGCGTTACGGATGCGCGTAAGCATATCTGCGATCGGGTCTGTAAGGTTCATACAGATTCTCCTTCGTTCTTGATGAACACGTGCTCTTGGTTCTTCGCCGCCCTTAACGGCAAAGCCTTTTTAGCGCGTTTTCCCTGTTCCAAACTGATGCTTGAAACGCTGGTAGTGACTTACCAGCTGGCCTTCTTAACGCCGGGAAGCTCGCCCTTGAGTGCAAGCTCGCGGAAACAGACACGGCACAGGCCGAACTTGCGGTACACAGAGTGCGGACGGCCGCAGCGCTGGCAGCGCGTGTACTCACGAGTAGAGAACTTCTGCTTGCGATTGCACTTGACGATCATCGATGTCTTAGCCACTTATATCCTCCTCACATAGAGTATTGTTCGCCCCAAGCGCCGCCCCCTTGTGGGAACGGCGCTTATAGGGCAGGTGAACCTATTTCTTGAACGGGAAACCGAAGGCGTCCAGAAGGGCCTTAGCCTCCTCATCGGTATTGGCGGTGGTCACGAAAGTGATGTCCATACCGCGCTGGTGATCGACGGAGTCGAAGTCGATCTCGGGGAAGATGAGCTGCTCGGTGACGCCCATGGAGAAGTTACCACGGCCGTCGAAGCTCTTGGCGGAGATGCCGCGGAAGTCGCGGATACGGGGGATCGCGACGGAGGTCAGACGATCGAAGAACTCCCACATACGGTCGCCACGCAGGGTAACCTTGCAGCCGATCGGCATACCAGCGCGCAGGCGGAAGGTAGCGATGGACTTGCGGGCACGGGTGATCATCGGCTGCTGGCCGGTGATGGCGCGCAGGTCGCGCACGGCACCGTCGATGGCCTTGGAATCGGTAGCGGCCTCGCCGACACCCATGTTCACGACGATCTTCTCAAACTTGGGGATCATCATGACGTTCTCGTACTGGAACTTGTCCTGAAGCTGCTGCTTGACCTCGTTGTTGTACTTGGTCTTCAGACGCGGCACATACTTCTCTTCTGCCATTGTTCACTCCTTCTTGGGGTTTTAAGCACGGGGCGTGGCCACGATGGGTTGTCCTCGTGCCTCCTGGCTGCATCCGCGCCGCTCATGGCATTTCGCGGTTTGGACTCGACGCAGCAGGAGCCGACAAAACAATCGGTACTATACGCGCATTGGGTGCGTATTTCCAGAAAAACCTCGTCTGCCTGCACAACTCCACAACTCCCCCGCACAAATGGGTCCCAAAAAGCAGTTGCGGTGAAATAGGGACTGTTGGGCGGCCTAACAGGCTTAAACAATCCGTATTTCACCGCAACTTAATTGGTGGGGATGCGATTAGCGCTTGCGGGGGACGAGTTTGGTGCGGCGCAGGTGAATCATCTCGGCGGCGATGGAGATGGCAATCTCCTCGGGATCCTCGGCCTCGATGGCAACGCCGATCGGCAGGTGCAGCTCGTCGATCTGCTCCTGCGTGAAGCCCTCCTGCTCCAAGCGGGCGCGCACAAAGGCCGTCTTGCGACGCGAGCCCAAGCAGCCCAGATAGGCGGGTTTGGCACGCATGGCCTGAATCACCACGTCGATATCGGACTTGTGACCCGCCGTGGCGACGACCACCAGGTCGCGCGGGCCGATGGGGCACTGCTTGCTCAGGCTCTTGTAGTCGACCAGACGACGGTCGTAGACACCGGGCACCCAATCGGGGGTCAGCGTGCCGGGGCGGTCGTCGCACGCCACGACGGCAAAGCCCGCCGCCGTAAGCACCCGCGCCGTCGCGGCGCCCACGTGGCCGCAGCCAAAGATATAGGTCAGGCCCTCGGGGCAGAGCGTCTCGATGTGCGCCGCGGGAATCTCAGAGGCCGCGTTGGTGTAGGTGACCTTACTCCCCTCCTCCACCAGCGAAAGCCCGGGGCAGCCCGCAATGGTGCGGCGCGATTCCTCGCCATGGTACTCGGCCACATCGCCCTCGAGCGCGCTCGCGATAAACGGTTCAAAGTCGATGACGAAGTCGCCGATGCGCCGATAGGCCAAGACGTCGGCAACCGACTGGAGCAACGGTACCTTGGTCGCGTCCAGGTGCAGATAGCACAGGCAGATGGCTCCGCCGCAGATCATGCCGGTATCGGAGTTCTCGCCGCCCATGGTGTAGCGGACCAGACGCGACTGTCCCGCGCTCAGGAGTTCGCGCGCCTCATCCAGCACAAAGAGCTCAATCTTGCCGCCGCCGATAGTGCCCGCCTGGCCATCGTCAGCAAAGACGGCCATCCAGGCGCCCACGCCGCGCGGCGACGACCCCGCCGTGCCGGCCACGACCACGAGCTCGCACGTCTCGCCAGCACGCAGGGCGGCAAGCGCAGCATTCACCACATCGAGCTTTTCCATTGCAATTTCCTATCCCTGGAATACACCGGTGAGCATGGCGAGTGCCTCGAGCACACCGCCGCCGACCGACGTCGCCTTGTCCGAAATGTAGTTGATATAGCTGGCATCGCCGCGCGGATCGACATCGGCGCATTTAAAGCCCTCAGTCACCTGCACGCCGTTCGCCAAAAGCCCGCGCAGACAGCCATCGATCTGCGTGCACATGGGCGAATCGCCCGCGTAGCCAATCACGTCTCCGGCGCTCACGATGTCGCCGATCGCGCGGTCGGACCGAAACACGCCGGCGGCGGGGCTGTGGATAACGCGCTCTCTGCCATAGCCAGCGATAATGCCCGGCACGCCCGTGTTGGGTTGGGGCGAACCCTGGGTAATGACACGGCCCAGGAAATGCCCGCGCATGGTTTCGACCACGGCGTCGCAGTCAACCGGCGCGGTAAAGCCCGGCCCCACGGCGATGACGGCAGGCGCCATGTCGCGCGTGGTACCCAGGTTGCGCTTAGCCAGAATCGCGTCGACCACGGCAGCGGGTTTCAGCTCGCCGAGCATCTTGGCCTGGGGGTCCACCACAACGGCGACGTCTCCAGCCTCGGTAATTGCAAGCGCCTCAGCCGGCGTCTGTGCCAAGCGAGCGCAAATGCCCTCGACCTCGACCTCGCCCAGGCGAATGGCCTCGCAAAAACTGATTGTGCGACGGATGCACGTGGGAACCGCGATATCGGCCATGACGACCGACACGCCGGCGCGCACCAAGCGAGCGGCGACGCCCGTGGCGATATCGCCGGCGCCGCGAACATAAACGAGCATTCCCGGGGCACCTCCCTGTGCTACGGTTTGAGCAGAGCAAAAGCGGTTCGACCGCTACTCTGATGATTATTTATTATCACAGTATTATACGGCGGTGAACAGATGGAAACGGTTAGCGGCAATCTTGCCTCGGCGCTCAGGATCGAGCCGGGCATTACCGCGATTATCGGCAGCGGTGGCAAGTCGACCTTGCTAAAGACGCTCGGCCTTGAGCTTATGCGCGCTGGCGGCCGCGCGCTCCTCTGCACCACCACGCATATGTTCCCCGTCGCCGGCGTGCCGTGGGACGGGTCGAGCCGTCGCCTGGACGCCGCGCCTTGGAAGCCGGGCGCCTCGCATGTCCCCGGTTGCACCTGCGAGGCATGCGCGGGCATGAGCCGCGGAAGTATCTGCCAGGCGGGTGTTTTGGACCCGGAGACGGGCAAGCTCTCCTCCCCTGCCGAGCCGCTCGACCAGCTGGCGCAGCGCTTTGGCTACGTCCTGGCCGAGGCGGACGGCAGCAAGCGGCTCCCGCTCAAGGCCCACGCCCCGTGGGAGCCGGTCGTTCCCGCCGGCACGGCCAACGTCATCTGGCTCGTCGGCGCCTCGGGGCTCGGCAAGCCCATCAACGAAGCCGTCCACCGCCCCGAGCTCTTTTGCGAGCGTTGCGGCTGCGAGCTCACCGACATCGCCACGCCCGAGCGCGTCGCCCAGGTGCTCAATTCCGAGATGCAGGCGCTGGGACTCAGCACCGCACGCGTCATGCTCAACCAAGTCGACACGCTCAGCGACCCCACGATGGCCGACCGCTTCGAGGCAGCTCTCGACCGCCCCGTCGTCGCCAGCAGCCTCAAGTAGCCGGCCCCATCTCCTCAGTTGCGGTGAAATACGGACTGTTTGGCCGCCCGACGGCCGCAAACAGTCCGTATTTCACCGCAACTGAGGAGGGGACACGGCATCTTTGCTGCTAGCGGGGCACGTAGCGGCCGGGTTGGGCTCCGGTGGGCTCGCCATCGCGCGCCACCAGCACGCCGTTCACAAACACAGCCTTGGCGCGACCATGCGCCTCAAAGCCCTCGAGCGGCGTGTAGTCCACGGCCTGATGCTGCGTCGCCGCGCTAATGGTCCAGCGCGCCTTTGGATCCCACACGCACACGTCGGCATCGGCACCCTCGGCAAGACAGCCCTTGCGCGGATACATGCCAAAGACGCGCGCCGGGTTCTCGCTCATCAAGCGGCACAGATCCTCGGGTCCCAGCTGGTCCTCAAAGCTCGTGGCAATCGCGACGGGACGATGCTCCACGCCGGGCCCGCCGTTGGGAATCGCGCGGAAATCATCGCGTCCGCGGTCCTTTTGCCCGTGCAGGTTAAAGCTGCAATGATCGGTCGCAATAGTATCGATCTCGCCAGCCACAAGCGCCTCGCGCAGCGCGGCACGGTCGCTGGCATGGCGCAGTGGCGGGCTCATCACATACTTGGCACCCGCAAAGCCGTCCTCGCCCTGCTCCAAGTAGCAAGTATCGTCGAGCATCAGATACTGAGGGCAGGTCTCGACATAGATGTTCTTCTGCCCGCGCGCTTTGGCAGCGCGAATGGCCTCGAGCCCCAGCTTGGTCGAAAGGTGCACCACATTGACTGGAGCGTCCCCGGCTAAGTGCGCCAGATACAGCAGACGACTCACAGCCTCGGCCTCGCACACGTCCGGACGGCTGAGCGCATGCCCCTCGGGCCCATGAATCCCCTGCTCGTACACGCGCTTCTGCAGCTCATTCACCAGCGTACCGTTCTCGCAATGCACGCACAGTATGCCGCCAATACGCTTGAGCTCCTCGAGCACCTCGAGCGTCTCGGCATCGTCCAGGCGCAGGTGGTCGTAGGCAAAGTAGGTCTTGAACGACGATACGCCCGCCTCGCGCATGGCCGAAAGATCGGCGCGGTTGCGCTCGTTCCACTCGGCGAGTGCCATATGGAAAGCGTAGTTTGCCGTGCAGGTGCCGTCGGCGCGGCGATGCCACTCGGCCAAGGCATCGGGCATGGTCACGCCGCGATCGGCCGTCGCGTAGTCCACAATGGTCGTCGTGCCGCCGCAGGCAGCCGCGCGCGTGCCGGTCTCAAAGCTATCGGCTGTCCAATCCATGCCGGTCCAGCACTGCATGTGCGTGTGGCCGTCGATAAAGCCGGGAAACACCCAGCAGCCCGCGGCGTCCTCGACGGTATCGCCCTCGGCCGGCTCGATCGCCGCGGCGATCCGCACGATCTTATCGCCATCCATGGCAAGATCGGCGCGGCGAAGCCCCTGGGGCGTCACGAGCGCGCCGTTTTTGATGATGATCATAATTGCTCCTTATTGATTGATGCTGTTGGCCACGCGATCAAAATACGAGCAGGCGGCGATATGCTCCGTTATGCGTCGCTGTCCCTTGGCGGTATCGACGTCCCACAGCTCGTAGGCACGCGCCTCGACCAGCACCACGTCGGTACGGTCCTTGAGGATCGAACCGCCGCCGTCCTTGCCCTCAAGACGCATGAGCGCATCGAACAGTTCCGCCGGAAAGAGCACCGGGCTCGAAGGCTCCCCGTTGCACGCAAGACGCACCGGATGCTCGCGACCACGCTCGTCAAATGCACGAACCATGGCCTCAAAAGAATCCGCGCTCACGAGCGGCTGGTCGCCAGGCAAAAAGAGGCAGCCTTTCCAGTTGCGTTCGACCCCCCACGAAAGGCCCGCGCGGACGCTTTCGCTGCGCAGCTCGCCATCGTGCAGCACGCACGGGCAATGCTTGTCCTCGCAAATCTGGGCGACCTCGGGCCAACGCGTCGAAACCACGGCGTCAAAGCCCTGGGGAACCGAATCGATGGTCCGGGCAATCAGCGGCTCGCCATAGATATCGGCAAGCATCTTGTTAGAGCCAAACCGCTTGCCCTCGCCCGAAGCCATAATGACGCAACCGAGTTTCATCTCCGCAAACCTCCCCTGGCTGCTTTGGACACCATAGTTGCTATACCCACCATACCAAGCTCACACTCCGTCGGAACAGGCACGCACTCGTTTTCCAGCGAACGACCCTTGGCTCTCCATAGCACAAAGGAGGGCACCCCGCGACGCAGGGCACCCTCCTCAATGGTGCAGATATGCCTACTCAGCGTCGCCGGTAAACGTGGTACCGGTCTTGCCGGCAAGACCGTCACGCGCCTTCTCGAGCAGCGTGATGAGCGCCGTGCGGCCCGGCTTGCTCTCGGCAAACGTCGAGGCGGCCTGAACCTTGGGCAGCATGGAGCCACGACCGAACTCGTTGGCCTCGGACAGACGCTTTACGTCAGCCGCGGTCAGCGTGTCGAGCCACTGCTCGTGGTCGGTGCCAAAGCCAATGGCAACCTTCTCCACGGCCGTCAGGATAATCAGGGCATCGGCGTCGAGCTGCTCGGCGAGCTTCTCGGCCGCAAAGTCCTTATCGATGACGGCGGCAGCGCCCTTAAGGTGGTTGCCCTGGGCCTTGGTGACGGGAATACCGCCACCGCCGCAGGAGATCACCACGTGGTTGGACTCGACGAGCGACTTGATGGTGTCGAGCTCGACGATGTTCACGGGCTTGGGCGAGGCAACCACGCGACGGAAGCCCTGCTTCTCGTCGTGGATGAACTGGTAGCCGCGGTCGGCCTCCAGCTCCTTGGCCTCGGCCTCGCTCATCCACGGACCAATCGGCTTGACCGGGTCGGCAAAGGCCGGGTCGTCTGCCGCAACCTCGACCTGGGTGAGCACGGTGGCGACACCCTTGTCGATATTGCGGTCGAGCATTTCCTCGCGCAGCGCATTTTGCAGGTCATAGCCAATGTAGCCCTGGCTCATGGCGCCGCAAACGGACAACGGGCAGGGAATGTACTTCTGAGGATTAGAACGCGTGAGCTCGGCCATCGCGTTGGCGATCATACCCACCTGGGGGCCGTTGCCATGCACGACGACGACCTCGTTGCCTTCCTCGATCAGGTCGACGATAGCCTTAGAAGTCGTCTTGACGGCCTCCATCTGCTCGGGAAGGTTGGCGCCGAGGGCGTTTCCGCCCAAGGCGACAACAATACGCTTAGCCATTTCTCAGCCCAGCTTTAGGCCTGGAACCAACGGGCGGTGTTGCGCTCGTCGAGGGCCTTGAGGGTAGCGGCGGGATCGGCAACCTTCTGCAGGAACATCATGGCTGCGATGGCGTACGGCTTGTAGCTGGCCTCCTTGTACATGCCCACGCGGTGCATGTCGAAGACGTCGGCGTTGACCTCGCCGTGCTCGCAGGAGACACCGGAGATGTCGGCGGGCAGCGGGTGCATAAAGATGGTGTCCTGGCCGTTGGCGGTCTTCTCCATGAGCTCGGTCGTGGAGCACCAATCCTGATGGGTGGCGTTCTGGGCGAGCAGCTCCTTCTCGAGCGCAGCGATGCCGGCGTCGTCGCCCTCGGCGTACAGGTTGGTACGCTTCTCCATGGCGGCAAACGGAGCCCAGCTCTTGGGGATCACGATGTCGGCGCCCTCGAAGGCCTCGGCCATGGTGTTGACCTGCTTAAAGGTGGTGCCGGACTCGGCGGCATAGCTCTTGGCACGCTCGACGACCTCGGGCATGAGGTCGTAGCCCTCGGGGTGAGCCAGGGTGACGTCCATGCCAAAGCGGGGCAGCAGGCTGATCAGCGACTGCGGGCAGGACAGCGGCTTGCCGTAAGAGGGCGAATAGGCCCAGGTGACGGCAACCTTCTTGCCCTTGAGGTTCTCGAGGCCGCCAAACTCGTTGATGAGGTAGAGCATGTCGGCAGAGGACTGCGTGGGGTGATCGGAGTCGGACTGCAGGGAGATGAGCGTGGGACGGTGATCCAGAACGCCGTCCTCGTAAGCCTGCTGGACAGACTCGGAGACCTCGGCCATGTAGGCGTCGCCCTTACCGATGTACATGTCGTCGCGGATGCCGATGACGTCGGCCATGAAGGAGATCATGGTAGCGGTCTCGCGGACGGTCTCGCCGTGAGCGATCTGGGACTTCTTCTCGTCCAGGTCCTGCAGCTCAAGGCCGAGCAGGTTGGCGGCCTTAGAGAAGGAGAAGCGCGTACGGGTGGAGTTGTCGCGGAACAGCGAGACGGCCAGGCCCGAATCGAAAATCTTGGACGAAACGTTGTTCTCGCGCAGCTCGCGCAGAGCGTCGGCGACGATGTAGAGCGCCTTGAGCTCATCGGTGGTCTTGTCCCAGGTGTGCAGGAAGTCGCTGCCGTACATACCCTTAAAATCGAGGCCGTTCAGCTGCTCGACGAGCTCGGTAAACTTAGCGTCCATGGAAATGTCCTTTCTAAAGGTGAAACGATCGCAATGAGTAGATGTGCTCCGGCATGCGCGTGTGGCTAGAACATGCAGAGCGCTATGACGAGGACCCGCTACCGTTGAGGAAGCATGGGAGATAACGACCGCGGGCCCCAAGTCAACAGGAGGCGCCGGGGGCATAAACTGTCCCCGGCTCAACAAGATCGAGGAATGGGACTAGTCGATCTTGTTGTTGGTCAGACCGGCGCGGAACACGGTGGCATCGCCATCGGCCTGGCTCGGATCGTAGAGGTTCAGGGCAGCCACATACATGGCGGCAGCGGTGACCAGGTCGTCCTTGTAGGTGACCTCGTTGGGAGCGTGAGCCTGAGACTCGGCACCCGGGCCAAAGCCGACGCAGGGAATGCCATAGCGGCCCTGGATGGAAACGCAGTTCGTGGAGAAGGTCCACTTGTCGCACAGCGGGCGACCGGTGCGCTTGTCCATGCTGGGCTCGCAGCCGATGCGCTCGTCACCGAACATGGCCTTGTGGGCGTCGACGAGGGCCTTGACGTGCGGAGCGGTCTCCTTGTTGATCCACGTGGGGAAGTAAGCCTCGGTCTCGTAGACCTCGCCGGTCCAGGACGGACGGTCGTACATGTACATGGAGACCTTCACGTCATCGCCGTACTTCTTGGCGGCCGGCAGGTTGCGGATCTCGTCCAGGCAGGACTCCCAGGTCTCACCGGCGGTCATGCGACGGTCGATGGAGATGGCGCAGGAGTCAGCGACAGCGCAGCGGCTGGGGCTGGTGTAGAAGATCTGGCTGACGGTGCAGGTGCCGCGACCCAGGAAGCGGGCGTCCTCGAAGTGCTCGGGGTTGTACTTGGGGTCGAGCATCTTGACGAGGCCCTTGATGTCGGTCGACTCGTCGCAGCCGTTGTTGTTGAGGGCGCGGACGTCGGCGATGATGTCGGCCATCTTGTAGATGGCGTTGTCGCCGCGGTCGGGAGCGGAGCCGTGGCAGGAGGTGCCGTGAACGTCGACGCGGATCTCCATACGGCCGCGGTGACCGCGATAGATGCCGCCGTCGGTGGGCTCGGTGGAAATGACGAACTCGGGCTTAATGCCGTCCTTGTTGTAGATGTACTGCCAGCACATGCCGTCGCAGTCCTCTTCCTGGACGGTGCCGACGACCATAATCTTGTAGCCCTCGGGGATGAGGCCCATGTCCTTCATCATCTTGGCAGCGTAGGTAGCAGAAGCCATGCCACCCTCCTGGTCGGAGCCGCCGCGGCCGTAGATGATCTCGTCGGTCTCGTAACCCTCATAAGGATCGGCATCCCAGTTATCGATGTTGCCGATGCCGACGGTGTCGATGTGAGAGTCGATGGCGATGATCTTGTCGCCCTCGCCCATAAAGCCCATGACGTTGCCCAGGCCGTCGACCTTGACCTCGTCATAGCCGAGGCTCTCCATCTCGGCCTTGATGCAGGCGACAACCTCACCCTCCTCGCAAGACTCAGAGGGATGGGAGATCATAGCGCGCAGAAAACGCGTCATATCAGCACGGTGGGACTCAGCAGCAGCCTTGATAGCGTCGAAATCGAGTTCTTTAGCCATTGTTCATAACCTTTCAAACGAAGGAATCTACCTGTGAGGTGGCGGAGCGATACCTATTTACTCCGCCCAGTATTAGCAAGTGGGGTATTCGCCTTCCCAGACGATGCGACGGTACTGATCCGGATCCGTGTCGCCCTCGGTGGAGAAGCAGAGCACGGAGCTCGTCTTGTCCAGACCGATGAGCTCCTTGAGCTCGGCGTACTCGGGATCGAGCATGAGGGTCTCGACCAGGCCGGTGGTCACAGCGCCGGACTCGCCGGAGATGACGCGCGGGTCGCCCTTCTCGGGAGCGCCCAGGGTGCGCATGCCGCGAGCGGTGACCCAGTCGGGGCAGGACACGAAGGCGGTGGTGTGGTTGCGCAGGATATCCCAGCCCAGGATGTTGGGCTCGCCGCAGCACAGGCCGGCCATGATGGAGGGCATGTCGCCGTCCACGATGCGCGGATCGCCGTCGCCGGCGGCAGCACCCTTGTACAGGCAGGCGGCAGGAGCGCACTCGACCACAACGAAGGTGGGCGGGTTATCGGGATACAGGTTGGTGAAGTAGCCCACCACGGCGCCGGCGAGCGAGCCTACGCCAGCCTGGACAAAGACGTGCGTCGGGCGGTTGATGGCCATCTCGCGCAGCTGCTCGGCAGCCTCGGAAGCCATGGTGCCGTAGCCCTCCATGATCCAGGACGGGATCTTCTCGTAGCCCTCCCAGGCGGTGTCCTGAACGATGACGCCGCGCTCGCAGGCGTCGGCCTCGGCGGCGGCCATGCGCACGCACTCGTCGTAGTTGACCTCTTCGATGGTCACCGTGGCGCCCTCGGCGGCGATGTTATCAAAGCGGGGCTTGGTGGAACCCTTGGGCATGTGCACGACGGCCTTCTGGCCCAGCTTGTTGGCAGCCCATGCCACACCGCGGCCATGGTTGCCGTCGGTGGCGGTAAAGAAGGTAGCCTGGCCAAAGTCCTTGGCAAGCTGATCGGAGGTCAGGTAATCGAAGGTGCACTCGGCAACGTCCTTGCCGGTCTCGTCGGCAATGTAGTTGGCCATGGCAAACGAACCGCCCAGAACCTTAAAGGCGTTGAGGCCAAAGCGATAGCTCTCGTCCTTAACGCACAGGTTGGACAGGCCCAGGCGCGCGGCCTGGCCATCCAGGCGGGCAAGCGGAGTGACGGTGTACTGGGGGAACGACTGGTGGAAGGCACGGGCCTTCTTCACGTGGTCGAGGCTCATGATTCCCAAGTGCTTGTCATCGCTCTTGGGCATCGTGTTGCCCGTCCACTGGATCTTATCGGCCATACGGTGAACTCCTTAAGTCCTCTCTTGCCGGCCCCCGCATACGCGTTTCAGCCCATTCCCATTCATGCGACTGAACTTTTATGTGGATGCCAAACAAAAAGTTTGTTAGCACTGTTCTATCACACTTTTTGATTGGCAAACCTAACAAATTGTTTGTTGCCGTAATCGGTACCTTTTCGCCGACGAACGGTTACATAACGCAGCGACGCTTTCGTTATTTGCGAACAAGTGGGGTTTATGGCAAAGTGAGCCCAAACTAATTTTTAGGAAGGCACCCATGACCCCCGCACAGATTGAGTTTTACAAGCGCCTTGCACACGGCTTGGCGCTCCAGTTTGGCCCCAACTGCGAAGTCGTCGTCCACGACTTGGAGACCGAGGACGTGGACCACTCCATCGTAGTGATCGAAAACGGCCACGTCAGCGGGCGCAAACTGGGTGACGGCCCCAGCCATATTGTGCTTGAGTCCATGCACGAGGGCACCGCCGACGTGCACGACCGCGAGCCATACCTCACCAAAACCGCCGATGGCAAGCTGCTCAAGTCCTCGACCATCTTTATCCGCAACGACGAGGACAAGCCCGTCGGCATTTTGGGCATTAACTTTGACATTACGCTCATGAAGGCTTTTGAGCGCTCGCTCGACGCGCTCGCCGGCACGGGCGACAAGGGATACACCGAGCCCGAGCCCATCACCAAAAACATCGGCGACCTGCTCGAAGACCTGCTGCGCGAGTGCGAACAGTTTGTGGGCAAGCCCGCGGCGCTCATGACCAAAGATGAGCGCATCCGCGCCATTGGCTACCTCGACCGTCGCGGCGCCTTCCTTATCTCCAAATCGAGCGAGCGCGCCTGCGAGTTCTTTGGCATCTCAAAGTACAGCTTCTATAGCTACCTCAACGAGGCAAAGGCTGCCGCCGGCGACAAGTAGGCAACTCGGCCGGATCGCCCCTCCCCTTTTGGGCGCGAGTTCTGGAATGCACGAATCCGAGAGTCGGCCGCTAGGCAAGTTCCATATAATCGATGAATGTGAGCATTTCGAAAGGATGGAACAAGATGTGGTCGAGCAACGCATCACGCAACTGCCGCGGAGGCACCGTTTCTGGCGCCAGGCATGCGAAACGCGCGTTTGACGAGGGCGAAGACGATCTGTTTGCGTTGAGCCTCGACGACGTGATGAGCGACCGCCCTTGGACCGCCGAGGAACTCATGGGCGGCGGGGTTCGCCCGACAAGTGCAAAGCCCGCACCTTCCGCCACGCCCGCGTCGGCATCCGTGCCCGCGGACGACTTTGCCACCCGTCCCATCGTGCAGACAAAGCGTAAAGCCGCCCCTGCGCCCCATCCTGCTAGCGATCCGTCCGAGACGGCGGCGTTTCTCGCTGCAGCGGCACAGCGCCCCACGGCAGACAGCACGATTCGCCACGCCGCCCCGCAGCAGTCGGCATACACGGCTCCCGAGCCCGAGCTCGAGCCGCCCGTCATGGACCTGGATGATCTTTCCAACCGCCAGTTTGCCTTTGATTCCTGGGCAGCGGCAGATCTGGACGAGACCTCGGGCGGCATGCCGGCGCTCAACATTCCGGTAAACCCCCTGTTTGCGGCTGCCGAGAAACGCGACTCCGCATACGACAGCACCGCAGCATACGCCAACCGCCCGAACGAACAACCTCGCGCCGGCCGCATCGAAACCGAGGATTACGGCCAAACGTCGAGCGGCTATTCTCGCGATCCGTTTGCCGCCACGCTCGTTCCCGATTACAACCAAGCGAGCGTAAAGGCAGCCTCGGCATCGTCGTATACCCACGGCACCGACGATGAGCGCGCTGCCGATTACCACACCGAAGAAGAACCGCCGCGCTTTTCGGAGTTTTCGCAGGCGGCAAAGGTTGTCTTTATCGCCATCATCATCGCTCTGCTCGGCGTGATCGCGTTTGAGGGATTCCAGCTGTTCCGCGGCCCCACCGCGTCCGAATCGGCAACGCAGCAAGCAGAGGACGACAACCAGTACCTGGACATCAACACCCTCAAGGGTGACCCCAACGACGGAGACGACGAGTAGCGAGGGTTAGGGACGGCTGAAGCGTCCACATGCAACACCAGCTTCTACGTGCTGTTTTGTCATCCGGTTACACTTTTCCGGATGTTGAGACCGTCAGATTTGACACTTTTCCGTACTTTCTTACGGCCGATTTCGACACTTTTCCGGATGTTGGCCGAATAATCGCCGCGCAATCAAGCGTCGCTTGCACGTCATTTCGCAGGCGGCGCTTGATTTCTGTCCGCGCGCTGATAGACTCCATCGTGCCCGCAAGGAGTGGGCGCGTTTTATCCAGAGTCGGGGTAGAGAGTTGGCTCCACGATCCCGACGCCAACCGGCCAAGAGGCACGGTGGCCCTGCCAACATCGATGAAAGGAGTCCGTATGGACAATTTCTCCGTGCGCAGTGAGCGCAATTTCCACAACCTGGCATCCGAACCAAAACGAATGCATCTTCTGGACGAGCCGAATGGCTACGCCTCGACCATGGTCAAGAGCAGCCTCTCCCACCAGATGCGCTTTACGGTACAGAAGCTCGAGGAAGAGCTCTGTGCTGCCGGCAACCCGCACGTACTGCAGATCAAGCTGCTCGGAGACGACTCGCGCGAGCCGTCCAGCTGGAAGCTCTTTGCCGACGGCAAGTGCGTTGCGGACGGATCCGGCGCCTTTGCCCGCGAGTGCTTCTGCGAGGGAGCCGAGGCATTCCTGGACCTGTGCCGCGGCGCCGTGCGCGCGGCCGAGCTGCGCCAATGGAGCCAGAGGGAGCACGAGCTGCTGAGTGCCGTGCGCGGGATTGCGATGGTGTAGGCAGACAGACCAGGCAGCTCGTCATACTGGTTGACGCTTTGATTCAAACAGCATGGTGGAGCCGCGCTTACAGCTCCGCCATGCCAAACCGAATGGCGTTCTCAAAAGGCCTACCTCCCCTCCGCCTTCAGCTTCAGCAGCAAGTCACCCAGCTCGGGGCACTTGCTAGAAAGGCGCGTCTGAGCTCGCTCGCCCATCCCCCACCGCTGGCGGATCTCCTGGGCGTGCGGACTCACTCGATAGTCCCCGTCCATCATCTGCTTGAGCAGCTTGGCGGTCACGCGCGCATCGGCTAGGGCGCTGTGGGCATGGCCCGTCGACTCGTCAAACTCGATGCCAAACCACGTCGCCGCGTCGCCCAACGAGACGTGCCCATGGCTGTCAACGTCCATGATCGAGGTGTAAAACGCCTGCAAGTCGGCCCAGTCCGTAGGAAATGAGGAAAGGTCGATGCGCTTTGCCTGGCACTCGGTCAAAAGCTGTCGGCGGTCCGCCCCGCTCCAGCAAACCACCTGAGCGGAGTAGCGACCGATCCAATCGCCGAGCCTTTTAATCACCACGTAGAGCGGATCGGCCATCGCAGTGTCCACGGCCGATATCCCCGTGAGCTCGCGGACGGGATACGCAACACCTTCGGCATATTCCGTCTGCACAAACTGCGAGAACTCGCCCATCACGTTGCCGCGGTAATCGAGCTTGACGGCGCCGACCTCGATAATCTCATTGCGCAACCCACGGCGCTGGCGCTGCTTTGGCACCGGAGCGAACTCAAAGTCGAGCACGATCTGGCGCGCAAAGTTCGTCGTATCGATAGCCGACACACCCGGCGTCTTTTTGTCTGGCACGGTCAGGGCCTTTCTCCGTCAACTGCCGCTCGTTTCATAGGCGGCTACATTGCCGTAAGAATAGGCGGTCGCGCGGACATAAAAGCGGGGCGCAATGCCACGCTCGATGTCCGCGCGCTGTATGGATAGTCCCAAAAGAGCCATCAGCCCGATGCACCATTATAAGCGAACATATATTCGTATTTATGACCGCGCTTTGATAGAATTGCAGTTGTTGACGGCAGTTCCATGTGCCGGGCAGCGCCCTCCATGCGACGGGAGGTGATGCCCATGACCGATCTGATTGATTTCGTGAAGCTCCTGACCGCTTTGGTCTCGCTCCTCACGGCGCTTATCGGACTTACCGAGGCACTCAAGCAGCGTACGAAGCAAAAGAAGAGGGGTCGACGCCGTTAAGGCATTGACCCCTTGAACTAAGTAACGGCGCTGCCCAGCTATCACCCTTGGGCTGCCGTCGACTTTATTCTACCCACGGTTGCCAGGTTTAACAAATGAATTTTCAGTAATGGAGCCTCGGAGCTCGCTCGCTCAACCACCTGGCCATCGGATTAGCCGGATTCTGGGACACGCCTTCCGTCCCAGGCCTCTACCGGAAAATGTGTCCCACCCTGAGGCTCGTCCGGGACACGGTTTCCGTTTGAAGCCCCGATGGGAAAGCGTGTCCCGTTCCGAGAGCTCATTCCGGGATGCAGTTTCCGCTGGAGATGCCACCAGGAAAGCGTATCCCGTTTTGGAGCCAAACTCCGGGTCGTAGTTTCCGCCTGAGTGCCGATCCGGAAACAGCATCCCATTCTGAAGCCGAAATCTGGAACGCACTTTCCGCCAAAGGTCGCAAAAGGAAAGCACATCCCATTCCCAGCATCAAATCAGGACGCGCTTCATTATCCCCGCCCTCACATCTCGGCAAACGAAATCAGCTTGACGTCTCCCCTGCTCTCTGCAGCATCCCAACATCCCTGCGTAAAGCCGCTTTTGGAGAATAGTGCATAGCTTTTTCGTTGCCGTCTAAAGAGCTCGCTTCGATACACGAGCTTTTCCAGAACATCCTCGCCTACCGGTTCGTTACGCCATTTGCACTCCGCAAAGAGCGCAGTGCCCTCGCCATCGTCAACAATCAAGTCGATTTCTTCCTGCGTATGCGTGCGATTATCCGTCCCCCACCAGCGCCCGACGCTCGCCGGAACCACATCGAGCCGGCCCACGCGCGCGAGTTCGTAAACATATTGCCTGCATATAAGCTCAAAGACCGTACCCATGTAATCCGATACGTGCGGCTCAATGCGCTTATACGCCATCTCAGCCATATTGTTTTGAATCAGCCCGATGTTCTGCGGAACAAACTTGTACCAGAACCTAAACATCTGGTCGCTCAGCAGATACACGGCTCGCTTGTTGCTCGTTTCGTTTAGGGGCAGCTCGCGCTCGACAATCCCAAGCGACGCCAGCTTATCCACATAGCTCTTTACGTTGCTCGCGGGGATTCCCGTAGAACTCGCAATCTCCGAGATCTTCGAGCGCCCCTGGGCAATTGCTTGCACAATCGCATCATATTGCTCGGGATTGCGGCACTCTTGCAACAGCAGGTTACTCGGCTCCTCAAAGAGATAGCCCGTAGGAGTAAGAAAAAGACGTTTGATGTTGTCCTTGAGCGGTGCGGCAGGATCGACTTTCTCGATATATGCAGGAATGCCGCCCGTCATGCCATAGCAAACCGCAGCGTCTTCGCGACCCATGCTCTGCCACAAGCCGAGGGTCGTCGTAAAATCGAGCGGCATGATCTTAAACTGGGCCGTACGCCTACCGTATAGCGGACTCTCGTAGCCCAGCACCTGCTCTTCCATAAACGAAAGCGACGACCCGCACAGGATAAGCATGAGCCTAGTCTCTTTGTACAGGTGATCAATCTTGTCTTGCAGCAACGAACTGATCTCGGGATTCGATTGGGCGAGATAGGGATACTCGTCAATCACGACAATCAAACGTTCCGTGCGAGCCATGGTGGCCAATGCATCAAACGCCTCGTCAAAGCTACGAAACGACACGCTAGCAGCACCAACCGAGCCTGCAAGTATCGCCTGGCTAAAGCCGTGCAGGTTTGCCTCTGCATTGGTACGACGAGCTTGAAAGTAAATAGCCTTCTTGCCTTGGATGAACTCTGTGATAAGGCGCGTTTTACCCACACGACGGCGGCCGTAAATCACAGGCATCTCAAAGGAGCCCGTGCCATGCAGTCGATTGAGCTCGGACATTTCCGCTGTTCTTCCGATAAACATAGGGCCATCCTTCCCTTACGTTATAGCTAGCCATATTATACCTTACAATAATATAGCTAGCTATAACGTAATTCGACAAGCGGCGCACGCAAAAGGGCGGTATACCACCGCACGTGGACCGTTCCGGAAAATGTATCCCGTTCTGGAGCCAAAAACTGGGCCGTAGTTTCCGCCAAACATGCCATCCGGAAAGTGCGTCCCGTTCTGAGCCTGAATTCTGGGATGCATTTTCCGCTGAAGCCTCTACCGGAAAGCGCATCCCATTCTGAACGTCGAATCCGGGACGCAATTTCCGCCTGCGGCCCCGTTGGGAAAGTTCATCCCGCTCTGAGCGCTCGTTCCGGGATGCAATTTCCGTTTGAGGCCCGATCCGGAAACGGCATCCCACCCTGGGGCCGAAATCTGGGTCACAGTTTCCGCAGATACCAGTCGACGATCCGCCGCCTTTATCACATGCCTTCAAATATGCGATCCAGAAACACAAAACAGCAGATAGATTGCTCTTTTTCGAAAAAGTACACGTCCCGAAACTTACCAAGGCTTCATAACTAGCTACCGTTCACGGATGTCGATTACCGCCCGCCGATTCGGCTTCAAAAAATGGCGTCAAAACCAGGCCATCTACCTGCATGGTTAGATTTTGGTCAGCTTTTGGTCAGCTGAGCGGCAAGTTCCGGCTGATACGTTTTTGCTACCCAAAAGGAGGCGGTAGCTCATGACCCATTGCAATGACCAACTCATCGACCAGCTGTTGAACCAAGCCGAACAAGAGGGGCGCTGTCTGATTCCCCCGAGCGCGGCGATCCGAAAAACGCTCCTTCGGCGCACCGGCAGCACGGTCGTCTCCCCCATGCCGGGATTGTTCGCGCGCAAAATACGCTGGGATGAGCTCAACCGGGCGCAGCGTCATTGCGAGATTATTCGCGCCCTTGCGATCATCCACCCCGATTGGACGTTCTGCGCGTTTTCGGCTGCCTGCCTGCTGGGGCTCGAGGTCTCGTGGCGACACCTGAATGTCGTGCATGCCTGCAGCGCCACAAAGCCGTCGGCTCGCCCGGGCGCGCATATTCAGCGGCACCAGATTGAGCCGGCCGGAGCAATACACAGAGCCGGCATATCGGTAACGCCGCCCATCCAAACGGCCACAGATTGCCTGCTGCAAACTGGTTTTGCCGACGGCATGCCCATTGCCGATTCGGCGATCTCAAAGTTCGGCCTTGCGCGGGAACAGCTGATGGAGGCCGTCGAGCAACGAACGACCGCCCGCAATGGTCGCGCGATTCGCACCGCCCTCACAACGCTTCGATATGCCGACGCCCGCGCCGAGAGCGGCGGGGAATCGGTCGCCCGAGCCGCCATGATCGAGACCGGTTTTGCGCCCGACTGGCTTCAATACGAATTGACGGACCCCTTCGATTCGGCCAAGCCCATACGAACGGACTTTGCCTGGGAGCGCCAGGCGCGGGAACTCACGCTGGGCGAGCTCGACGGGCTCATCAAATATACCGACCAGGCCATGTTAGCCGGACGCACCACCGCCGAGGCGCTCGTTGCCGAACGACAGCGCGAGGCGCACCTATCGCTCTACGGTCATCCTCTGCTGCGCTTTACCATAAACGAGGTCCGCTCGGCAGGAGTGCTCGCCAAAAAGCTGCAGACGGCAGGCATCCGGCAGACCGCGCTACCGACATGGCTCAACGACGTGGGACTGTAGGAGCTGCTAGGCCGCGCATCGCCGGATCGCCCCCCCTATCTGGGCCGCGTTTTCCCAACGGCCACGCCAATGGAAAACGCGTCCCATTCTGAGGCATGATTCCGGGACACAGCTTCCGGTTGAGGGGCGATCCGGAAAGCACGACCCGTTCCGAGACCGAATTCCGGGACGCAGTTTCCGCTTGAGGCTTCAACCGGAAAATGCATCCCAGGCTGGAGCCATATTCCGGGACACACTTTCCATTTGAGGCCTCTACCGGAAAACGCATCCCATTCTGAGCGTCGAATCCGGGATACAGTTTCCGTTTGAAGCCCCGTCCGGAAAGTACGTCCCATTCTGGAGCCGAAATCTGGGACGCAGCTTCCGCATGCGGAGGCGCTCCAAACAAAAGGCCCCGGCTCGCGATGGAGCTGGGGCCAAAGGCGCAGCGTATGTAGTTGATGCCGAGCGCGAACGGCCCGTTAGCAATGGCCGTACGCGCTCTACCCTACCCGCGGTGACGGGCGCGGCTGTAGGGCGTATCCACCATGGGCAGATCGGGACGCAGCTTGCCGTCGAACGCGCGGTAGGCGTTCTGTACGGCGGGCGCCGTGGGGATCGTTGCGATCTCGCCGATGCCCTTGCCGCCATATGCAACGGGCAGCAGCTCGTCCTTCTCCACGTAAATGGCGTGGATATCCGGAATCTCGGGCGCACGGAACAGCCCGAGCGTGCCATACCTTGCCTGGGGCACGCAGTCCTTGAGCGGCCAATCCTCGGTAAGCGCATAGCCCATACCCATAAGCACGCCGCCTTCGATCTGGCCCTGAATGGAGATGGGGTTGACCACCTTGCCGGAATCGTGCGCGGCATAGACCTCGCTCACGCGGCCGTCATCGTCCAAAATGACCACGTGCGTGGCAAAGCCGTAGCAGATGTGGCTCTTGGGATTGGGAACGTCGGCGCCCAGCTTGTCGGTCGGCTCCAAGTACACGTAGCCAAACTCGCATCCCTCGAGCGCCTTGATGGCGGCCGCGGGATCCTGAGGATGCATACCCTGGCCGGCGACGAGCTCCTGCGTGTGCAGCTGATAGGCGCGACCGTCGTCGTACTCGATCTTGACGCCGTCGCCATGCGCATTCACGGGAGCGGCGGGCGCAGACTTGCCGGCCTCGATGTCAAGCATGGCATCGCGCAGCAGGAAAGCGGCACCGCGCACGGCCTCGCCGGTCACGACCGTCTGACGCGAGCCAGACGTGGTGCCGGAGTCGGGAGCGTTCTCGGTGGAACACTCGCCGTTGGCGATGCAGCTCAGCGGCAGACCGCAGGCCTCGGCAACGTCCTGCAAAAAGACCGTGTTGCAGCCCTGGCCGATGTCGGACGTAGCGGCATAGACCACGGCCACGCCGTTCTCGACGCGAATCTTGCAGCGGCCGGCATCGGGCAGGCCAACGCCCACGCCAGCGTTCTTCATGGCGCAGGCGATACCGGCGTGTCCGGGATGCGCATAGTAGGCATCCTTGACCTCGAGCAGTGTCTCCTTCAGCGCCGTGGAGCAGTCGGCAATCTGGCCGTTGGGCAAAACCTCGCCCGGCTCGATGGCGTTTCTGTAGCGAATCTCCCACGGATCCAGGCCGACCTTCTCGGCCAGCAGGTCGATCAGGCTCTCGAGCGCAAACTCGGACTGGCAAACGCCAAAGCCTCGGTACGCGCCGGCGGGCGGGTTGTTGGTGTAGTAGCCAAAGCCGCGAATGTCGGTGTTCTGGTACTTGTAGGGGCCGACGGCATGCGTGCAGGCGCGCTCGAGCACCGGACCGCACAGCGACGCGTAGGCGCCGGTGTCAAAGTTGATCTCGCAATCCAGACCGGTAAAGTTGCCCTCGGCGTCGCAACCCAGTGTAAAGGTACCGTCCATGGCGTGGCGCTTGGGATGGAATGCAAGCGACTCGGCACGCGTGAGCTTGCACTTCACAGGACGCTGGAGCTTATATGCGGCAAGCGCGGCCAGGTGTTGGATGGACACGTCCTCCTTGCCGCCAAAGCCGCCGCCCACGAGCATGGTCTCGACGACCACGCGCTCGGGCTCGCTATCCCAGCCAAACATGTGGGCGCACTCTTTGCGCGTATCGTAGGCACCCTGGTCGGTCGACTGCACCTTGACGCCGTTCTTGTACGGGAAGGCAACGGCACACTCGGGCTCCAAGAAGGCATGCTCGGTAAAGGGCGTGGTAAAGCGCTGTGTCACGGTAAACGCGCTCTCTGCCAGCGCCTTGGCGGCGTCGCCGCGCGTCACATGACGGCTCTGGCACACGTTGTCCTTGAGCTCCACTGTGTTGCCGAAGGCAAAGAAGTTGTCATGCAGGCGCGGGGCGTCGGCGGCCCTGGCCTCGACAATGTTGCGCACGGGCTCCAGCGGCTCGTAGTCAATCTTTACGAGCTTCTTGGCCTTCTCGAGCGTCGCCTCGTCCTCGGCGACCACCAGCACGATGGCATCGCCCATGCAGCGGGTGATATCGCCCTGGGCGATCATGACGTCCCAGTCCTGGATAAGGTGGCCGACCTGGTTGACCGGCACGTCCTCGGCGCGCAGGATGCCCACCACACCGGGCAGGGCCTCGGCCTTGGAGGTGTCGATGGAGAGCACGCGGGCGCGCGGGTACTTGGAGCGCACGGCGCTGGCATAGGTCAGGCCCGGCTGATCGAGCTCGTCGATGTCGTCGGGATACTTGCCCTCGCCGAGCACCTTCTTGCGCACGTCGATACGGAAGGCGCGCTTGCCCACGCCGTAGTCGTCGCCGCGCTCCAGGTCCTCGTCGATCTGCTTTTCGCCGCGGAGCACCGCAGCGGCCAGCGAGATGCCCTCGATAATCTTCTTGTAGCCGGTGCAACGGCATACATTGCCGCGGATGGCGTACTTAATCTGCTCCTCGGTGGGCTCGGGGTCCTCGGCGATGAGCGCTGCACCCGCCATGACCATGCCGGGGATGCAAAAGCCGCACTGCACGGCGCCCACGGCGCCAAAGGCGTACACGAAGGCCTCGCGCACGTCCTCGGGCAGGCCCTCGACGGTCACGATGTTGCGGCCGGCGGCAAGCGCGGTGGTCAGCACGCAGGCCTTGACGGCCGCACCGTCCACGTGAATGGTGCAGGTACCGCAGGCGCCCTCGGAGCAGCCGTCCTTGGCGGAGTGAATGTGCAGGTCGTCGCGCAGGTAGCGCAGCAGCGGTTTGTTTTGGGTCGTCGTGCGCTCAACGCCGTTAACGGTAAAAGTGAATTCCTGTGCCATGGTGATTCCCTTCTACACGCCGGCGGCGATGCCGGTGCGGTCGTGGATAGCGCCATGCGGGCAGACGACGGCGCACATGCCGCACGACAGACAATCCGCGCCATCGATATGGGCGCAGTTGTCCTCGATGCGGATAGCGCCGGCGGGGCACTTTTTGGCGCACATGCCGCAACCGATGCAGCTGGTGTCGCAGATCTTGCGGGCAATGGCGCCCTTATCGGTGTTGTTGCAGCGCACCAGGATGTTCTGGTAGCCGGGAACGAAGGCAATCACGCGCTGCGGGCACGCCATGCCGCACAGGCCACAGCCCGTGCACTTGGAGCGGTCCACGCGGGCGACGCCGTCGACCAGTGCGATGGCACCGTGGGGGCAGGCCGTGACGCAGGCGCCACAGCCAATGCAACCTTCGCTGCAGCGGGCGTCGCCGCCTGCGGAGGCGCAACCGCTTCCGCAGGCAACGTAGGCCACGTTATGTTGAATGGATTTGGCCATAAGAGACTCGCCTATTTCTTAAGAAGGTACGAATAGTTGTCGCGCACGGCCCTGATGGTCAGGCGGACGGCCTCGGGCAGACCGGTGTTGACGGCATCGACCGAGACGGTGCGGACCGTGCCGGCGACGCGGACCTTAAAGTGATCCTCGTCCACGGCCAGGAAGCCCTCGTTCTCGGAGTTCTCCATGTCCTGCTCGCTCCAGAACAGGGTGAGCTTGTCCTTGTAGGGACGACCCTCCTGGTAGGGGCAGAACACGGCGCAGTTGCCGCACTCGTTGCACATGCCGTCGACGTGGACGACCTGATGCTTGGCCAGGCCCGGCACCTTAATGGCAACGTTGGCGCGGTTGGGGCACACGTCGCAGCAGACCTCGCACACCGAGCCGCAGCCCAGGCAGCGGGTCTTGGTGCAGTTGCGCTTGTCGCGGCACAGCGACCCCTTGCGCTCGTAGCAGGTATCCTCGCGGCCAGCCTGCTCGTTGCAATCGGCGTACTTGTTAAAGTCCACGCCGGCGATGGCGCGGGCGACTTCGGCGGCGTCGGCAATAGCCTCAACCACGGTGGCAGGACCGCGACGGCAGTCGCCCGCAGCCCAGACGCCCTCGACGCCGGTGGAGGTGGCGGCAAGACGGCCGCGACGGTCGTGCTCGACGCCCGCGGCATCGTACAGGCTGGCGTCGATGCCCTCGCCCACGGCGCAGATCACCGTGGTGGCGGGAAGCTCGACGGTCTCACCCGTGGCGACGGGGCTGCGACGGCCGCTTGCATCCGGCTCGCCAAGCTCCATAACGTCGCAGGTCAGCACGGCGCCGTTGAGTGCCTTGGGCGCCAGCAGCTCGCAGAACTCAACGCCGTCGGCAAGAGCGAGATCGAGCTCTTCCTCGTCGGCGGGCATCTGCTTCTTGGTGCGGCGATACACCAGGCGCACGTTCTTCACACCAGCCAGGCGCTTGGCCACGCGAGCCGCGTCCATGGCGGTGTTGCCGGCGCCGATGACCACGACATCCTCGCCCAGCTCGAGCTTCTCGCCCTTCTTGGCAGCCTCGAGGAACTCCAGTACATCGAGCTCGGCACCCTCGCCCAGGCCCGCAGAGCCGGGCATCCAGGCACCGGTGGCCACGACAACGTCGGTAAAGCCCTGAGCCTTGAGCTCGTCGATGGACTCCACGCGAGCATTGAGCTGCACCTTGGCGCCAAAGGCCAGGCAGAGCTCGGCGTCGTGGGAGATATCGTCGCTGGCGATACGGAACTCGGGGATCACGTGACGGACCACGCCGCCGAGCGAGTCGCGGGCCTCGAAGATGGTGACGGGCACGCCGTCGCGCGTCAGGAAAAACGCCGTCGCTAGGCCGGCCGGGCCGCCGCCGATAACGGCTACGTTGCGCTCGCCGTCGTTGGCGATGGCCTGAGCGCGCAGCTTGGGCAGCACGGCGGTCATGGCCTCGCGGGCGGCCTTGAACTTGCTGGCGCGGATCTGGGCGCCCTCGGGCTCGTAGAACGCACGCTCGCAGGCACGGCCGCAGGGATGCGGGCAGATGGTGCCGGTAATGAACGGCAGGGCGTTGCGCTCGATGATGATGTTGAGTGCGTCCTCGTAGCGGCCCTCGTCAACAGCCGCCAAGTAGGCGGGAATATCCTGCTGGATAGGGCAGCTCGTGCGGCACGGCGTGGTAAAGCAGTCGGAAAGCGGGCTCTTGCCGGCGACCTTGCGGTCGGGCAGCGGGCGCAGCGGCTTCTTGTAGAGCGGGTTGGTGAGCGAGTCGGTCTGGATCGCAGTCACGGCCTCGAGCGAAATGCCCTCAAACGGCTTGCCGTCCAGGTCGGTAAACTCACCGGCCATCTGGCTAAAGCGCTCGTAGCCACCGGGCTTGAGCACGTCGGTCGCCAGGGTGACGGGCCAAATGCCGGCATCGTACAGGGCGCGGATGTTGTAGACCGTGGCACCGCCGGAGTAGCTGATACGCAGCTTGCCATCGAACTGCTCGGTAATGCGACGGGCGGCCTCGATGGTCAGCGAGAACAGCGAACGGCCGGACATGTACATCTCGGTGGAAGGCAGCTCGTTCCTCGTCACGTCGACGGGGAAGGTATTGGTGAGCTTGACGCCAAACTCCAGGCCGCGCTCGGCGCACAGGGCAATCAGGCGCTCGAACATAGGCACGGCATCGGCCCACTGCAGGTCCTCGCGGAAGTGCGTGTCATCGAAGACGATGTAGTCAAAGCCCAGCTCGTTCAGACGCTGGCGGGCAAACTCATAGCCCAGCAGCGTGGGGTTGCACTTAATGTAGGTGTTGAGGCCCTTCTCGGTGATCAGATAGGTCGCGATGCGCTCGATCTCCGCCGGCGGGCAGCCGTGCAGGGTAGACTCGGTGATGGAGTTGGAGACGCGCGCCGGGATGGACTCGACAAATGCGGCATCGACATGCTCAAACTTGTCCAGGTTAGCGAGCGCCCACGTGCGGCACTCGTTCCAAACCTCGGAGCCGCTGGCGTCCTTCATACCCTCAATGTACGCATCGACCTTGGGGCTCTTAATGCCCTCCAGGTCATAGCCAACGGACATGTTAAAGACAAAACCGTCCGGGCTTCCCAGGCCGTACTCGCGAGCGATCAGGTGGCAGGCGAACCATGCCTTCACGTACTCGGCAAAGGCCTGCGGAACCTCGAGCTCAGTCGACCACTCGCAGTTGTAGCACTCGTCCTGCGCCACGATGCAGGGTTTGTTCACACACTTGGAGAGCTCCTCGCCATCCATAACCTGGACGGTCTTGAGCTCAAAGAAGCGGGAACCGGCCACATAGGATGCCACGATGTTCTGGGCAAGCTGCGTATTGGGGCCGGCGGCCGGGCCAAACGGGGTCTCGATGCGCTCGTCAAAAATGGGAAGCGCGCCCTCCTGGTTGGTCGTGACCATCTTGCGCACGCCAAAGACGGCGCCCTGGGTCTTGTGCTCCTCGATGATCCAGTTCATCAGCTGCGAAAACGGGATCGGCCTCATGATGTCGCTCATAGTGAGCTCCTCTCTGTAACGCCCGGCGAGACCGCGCGGCGGGCGCAAATACGGTGTAGCGCTAGCACAGCGCCGGCGACCCCGCGGAGGTCGCCTATACGCGCGTCGGATGCGGCGAAACATCCGACGCGCGTGAATCTACTTGTAATTAGTAGGCGCGATCGTTGAGCGTGCTCCAGAGCTTCTTGGACTCGGCCATGGTCCACGCGTTGATCTTGTCCTCATCAATGCCAACAAACTCGCGATCCTTGTACAGGACGCGGCCGTTGATGATGGTGGTGCGGCAGTTTTTGCCCATCATGCCAAAGAGCATGTGGCCGTCGATGTTCTCCTCGCTCAGCGGCGTAAAGGGCTTATAGTCCATGACGATGACGTCGGCGGCAGCGCCGGGCTCAAGCACACCGAGCTTGCGATCGAAGTACTTGCTGGCCATCTTGGCGTTATTCTCAAACAGCATGGTCATGGCCTCGCACCAGCCCACGTTGGGCATAGCGGCGTTGTGGCGCTGAATAATCAGGAAGACCTTGAGGCTCTCGAGCATATCGTGGGTGTAGGCGTCGGTGCCCATGCACACGGGGATGCCGCGGCGGAAGAACTCGAGCACGGGGGCGCAGCCCACGGCATTGCCCATATTGGATTCGGGGTTGTTAACCAGCCAGGTGCCGGACTCCTTGACGATATCCATCTCGGCGGGCGTCACGTGGATGCAGTGACCCAGCATGGTGTCGGGACCGAGCAGGTTGTGCTGCAGCAGGCGCTCGACGGGGCTGATGCCGCCGCGGTTGAGGCGGGAATCCCACACATCGTTCATGCCCTCGCACACGTGGATGTGGAAGCCGGTCAGGCCGTTGTTGGCCTCGGCCATCTTATCCATAGTCTCGTCCGACAGCGTAAAGGTGGCGTGACCGCCAAACATTGCGGCGATCATGTGGTTGTCGTTATCGCGACGCTCCTTGGCGGCCCACTGGGCAAACTCGGCGTTCTCGGCAATAGCCTGGTCGCATTTTTCCTGACCACGGCGGTCGGAAACCTCGTAGCACAGGCACGAACGCATGCCCAGCTCCTGTGCGGCGTCCTTAATGGTAAAGAGGCTGCCTGGGATCTCGCAGAAACTCGCATGGTGATCGAAGATCGTGGTGACGCCGTCGCGGATGGAATCCAGAATCGTGGCATAGGCGCTGGCCTTGGTGCCGTCGAGCGTCAGGTTGTCGTCGATCTTCCACCACTGCTGCTCAAGATTCTCCAGGAAGTTGGTGGGGTTGCAGCCCTTAATGGCAAGGCCGCGGGCCAGACCCGAGTAGATGTGGGTGTGGCAGTTGATAAGTCCGGGCATGATGAGGTTGCCCTGGGCGTCGACGTACTCGGCATCCGGGTACTTGGCCTTGAGCTCGCGCTCGGGGCCCACTTCGACGATCGTATCTCCGTCAATGGCGACCGCACCGTTGGGAATGAACGGAGTCTGAGCGTTGCGGGTAAAGACGGAACCGTTAGCGACCAGAAGCATAAATGCTCCCTTCAACATCAGAGGCGGGGTTTGACACCTCTGACATGGCGGAAGTGCGAAGCGCCGGCCTACACCGGAAACGGGCCCTCTCCCGTCAACGCTTCACCAAAGGGACAAGCCCTTTGAAGTGCGGCTTGGCGCCGCATGGCGCCGGCGGACGAGGCGATGCGTCCGCCGGCGAATAGCACCGAATTGGTTACTTCTTGCTCTCGGGCAGGACCAGATCCACAGCGGCATCCTTGGCGGCATCGATGTGCTGAGCCACGACCGGCGTCTGCGGAAGGATCAGGTTAAGGACAATGGCCATGATGGCGGTGGGGGTCACGGCGTTGGAGCCGATGACGGTGGACACCCAGGTGGGCATGCCCTCGCCGGCAAGGCAACCGCTGGCCATCCAGATACCCAGGCCAAAGACGACCGAGGTGCCGACGATGGTGGTGGTGCGCTGCGTGAGGCCCTCGCGGGTGAACATGCGCACACCGTTCATGGTGATGGTGCCAAAGACGCCGACGGTCGCGCCGCCGATGACAGGCTGCGGGATGGCGGAAAGGACGGCAGAGAGCTGCGGGAACAGGCCGGCGATGGCAAAGACGGCCGCGATGATCACAAAGACCCACTTGTTGACGACCTTGTTGGAGCAGATGATGCCCACGTTCTGGCCAAGGGCGCTGGTGGGAAGACCGCCCAGCAGGCCGCCGACCATAGAGGTGAGGCCCTGAGACACAATAGCGCCGGAGAGCTCGCGCTCGGTGGGCATACGGTCGATGGAGCCCAGGCAGGCGGCGGAAACGTCACCGATAACCTGGATGGCAACCATGGGGAACACGACAGCGAGGGTAATGCAGACCTCGGGATCAAACTCGAGCGCGTAGGGCATAAGCTTGGGAAGGGCGAAGACCTGAGCGGTGGCGACGCTGGAGAAGTCGATCATGCCAAAGGGGATGGAGACGATCATGCCGACGATCATGCCAAAGAACACGGATCCCAGCTTGAGCGTGCCCTTGCCAAAGTTGGCGAGCGCAAAGACCACGGCGAAGGTGATAAGAGCGACGCACCAGGCCTGCGGGGTGCCCCACAGCGGCGTACCCATACCGCCGGCCATGTACTTGACGGCCGTGGGATAGAGAGAGACGCCAATGGAGAAGATGACCGTACCGGTCACGACGGGCGGGAACAGCCACTTGATCTTGCTGTAGGCCAGACCAAAGAGAACCGCGACGGCACCGCCGACGATCTCGCCGCCCAGCAGCGCGCCAAAGCTAAAGCCCGAGGCGCCCATGGCCTGAAGGGCCGGCAGGAACGCGAACGAAACGCCCATGACGATGGGCAGGCCGCCGCCGATACGACGGAAGGGAGCGAAGGCCTGAAGGGCCGTGTCGATTGCCGAAAGAATGAGTGCAACCTGGATGATGTCGGTGCTCTGCTGGCTATTAAAGCCGTAGACACCGGCCATGATGACCGCCGGTGTAATGATGCCGGCAAACGATGCCAGTACATGCTGAAGGGCACACGGGATCATTTCCTTAACGGGCGGCATGCCTTCGCGAGTGAACAGGGCTTCAGTGCCGTTCGTAACCGTCTCCTGGGTCATTTGACCACCAATCCTCGAAATAGTTGTTTTCGCATCTAACGCTCTATTGTGACGCAGCGCGGGGTTGAGGTTGTGCCTTCGTTGCATATCGTATTAAAGATGATTCTCATTCTCAATAATAATTTTTTGTTATCAGACTATTCTTCAGCTGAGATAACGCATTTCCGCAGGTCAGGAAAGTGTCTGGTCAAAATAACATCTAACTTTTCTTTTGGTCAACCGTTTACCGCCAAATTCCTACCGTTCGTCTGTATTACGCAATGTACCTGCTGATATACGAGATGATGAGCAGCGTGTTACCATGATAAAAAATTGTTATGAACACTTCGATAGAACCAAAAGGAGTTGCCCGTGAACGAGACCGTACGTCGCTTTTTGCCGATGGTCGATTTCCTGGAGCAGATACTCGGCAAAAACAGCGAAATCGTGCTGCACGATTTCTCGGATCCCGACCACGCCATCGTCGATATTCGCAACGGCATCGTGAGCGGCCGCAAGGTCGGCGGTCCCGCCACCGACCTGGCACTCAAGATCATGCACGACGCCAAGTATCGCGACCTGCCGTTTATTACGGGCTACGAGGGGCGCGGTGCCGGTGGCAAGACGTTGGAGTCGGCGACGTACTTTATCCGCGAGAATGACGAGATTGTCGGTATGCTCTGCGTCAACACCGACCTCTCGACCGTGCGCTCCATCAACGCCATGGCGCAGCAGCTCATGGCCTGCTTCGACGCGGCGCCTAGACAGGCGGAGCCCGCGTCTATCGAGGTCGAAAGCCTTTCGGAGTCTACGCAGGAACTCATCGACCGCAGTATTTCCGAGTTGCTGAGCGCGCGCGGGCTGGATGTAGCGTCGCTTGGTCAGAGCGACCGCGTGGACGTCATTCGCCACCTCAACGGCAACGGGGTGTTCATGCTCAAGGGCGCCGTGGCCTGCGCCGCCACCGCGCTGGGCATCTCGGAGCCCAGCGTCTACCGCTACCTGCAAAAAGTCCGCAAGGAAGGCTAAACGTTAACCCTTGGGGACGGAGGGAAACGGATCATTTTTGTCGCATCGCTTGACAAAAGACCCTGCAGTTCACACGCACTGCAGGGTCTTTTTGCATGTCATGTTTTGTTTTCGCCAACGTCTTAGAGAGCGGCGACGACCTCGATCTCGACCAGACCGCCGGCCGGAAGAGCGGCAACCTGGAAAGCGCTGCGCGCGGGGAACGGAGCCTCGAACTTGGAAGCGTAGATCTCGTTCACGGCAGCGAAGTCGGCAATGTCGGCCAGGTAGACCGTGGTCTTGACGACATCGGCAAAGGTGGCGCCGGCAGCGGTCAGCAGAGCCTCGACGTTAGCAAGGGACTGCTTAGCCTGGGCCTCGACGCCCTCGGGCATCTTGCCGGTTGCGGGGTCGATGCCCAGCTGGCCGGACAAGAACACCATGTTGCCGGTCTGGATGCCGGGGGAATACGGGCCGATGGCTGCGGGTGCGTTATCGGAAGACACGACGGTCTTGCTCATGTTTTTCTCCTTACGATCAGATAGAGAGCGTGAGCGCGGCGTTCACACCGGGAGGCACAATTCGGTCTGAACACCGCGCTTGATTTGGGATAGTACTCAAGGTTTCCGCGCGATGCAAGATTATTATCACGTTGCGAGAATAATTTATCGCCCTACGGCGCCTGTCGGCCGCTGAACGGCACGAACGGACGGTGAAGTTCAAAATGATCTGTTTCCCTCCGTCCCCATCGGATTAGGTGATCCATAGGGGACGGAGGGAAACAGATCATTTTTGCTGCAAGGGCTGCTGAAGACTTTATCCTGCTTGGGCCACAGGGCTCGTCCGCCGCAACAGCACCACTATACTTTTGAATATCTGAGCATTTTGAAAGGCAGGATATGACCGCAACCGCCAGTCGAACCACCAACCGCAGACCCGAGCTCTTGGCCCCCGCCGGAGGCCCGGAGCCCTTTGCCGCCGCACTCGCTGCCGGGGCAGACGCCATCTACTGCGGCATGGGAAGCTTCAACGCCCGCCGCAAGGCCACCAACTTTACCGACGAGGCCTTTGAGCAGGCCTGCCGCGCCGCACATCTGGCCGGGTCGCGCGTCTACGTCACGGTCAACATCGTCATCAAGCAGTCCGAGATGGGCGATGCGCTGCAACTCATCCATCGCTGCTCCACGCTGGGCGCTGACGCCTTCATCATCCAGGACTGGGGCCTGTTCTTTGAGGTCAAACGCACCATGCCCGGCATCGAGACGCATATCTCGACCCAAGCGAACATCCACGATGACCGCGGAACCCTTTGGTGCCGCGAGCAGGGCGCCGACCGCGTGACCCTCTCGCGCGAGCTTTCCATCGACGAGATTGCCGCCATTCACGATGCCGCGCCCGATGTGGACCTGGAGGTCTTTAGCCACGGTGCCATCTGCTTTTGCTACTCGGGCCTGTGCCTGCTGTCAAGCTTTGCCATGGCGGGCCGCTCGGCCAACCGTGGCATGTGCGCCCAGCCCTGCCGCCTGCCCTACGAGCTGATCGACGAGAACGGCCGCACGCTCTCCCCCGCCGGCCGCGAGCGTGCGCTGTGCCCACGCGACACCAACACCTCACAGCTTGTTCGCCGTCTGTATGACGCCGGCGCCGCGTCGCTCAAGCTCGAGGGCCGCATGAAAGCGCCCGATTACGTGTACTCCATCGTTGATGTGTATCGTCACGAAATTGACGACATGCTATCCGGAGCCACCGTTGCCAAGGACGAGGAAACCGCCCGTCAGCGCCAGCTCAAGCGCTGCTTCAACCGCGACTTTACGCACGCCTATCAGGACGGCACCTCGGGCGACGAGATGATGAGCTACGAGCGCTCCAACAACCGCGGCCAGATCGTGGGCACGGTGCTGGGCAGCCGCCTGGCCAACCGCGATGTGCGCGGCCTCAAGCCCGACGACCGCCGTCGCCGCGCCGCCATCGCCCGCATTGAGCTGTTTGAGCCCGTGGGCAAGGGCGACTTGCTGGAGCTTCGTCACGACGATGAGTTCGACCAGTTCCTGACCACCATTGCCGCCGATGATGCCGCCGCCGGCGATGTTATCGAGTGCCGCGTGCCCCGTAGCATGCCCGAGGGTTGCCGCGTGCGCGTGATTCGAAGCCAGCGCGCCATCGACGCCGCCGGCGCTGCGCTCAAGCGCGACGTGCTGCGCCGCCGCGCCGTAGACGTGTCCGTTGTGGCGCGTCTGGGCGAGCCGTTTACCGTTACGCTCACCTGCTGCGACGACCCCGCGCTTACCGCCACCGCCACCGGCTTTACCGTCGAGGCCGCCAAGACCCGCGCCGTCGAGGCGGCAGACCTGGTTGAGCATGTGGGCCGCATGGGCTCTTCGCCCTTTGAGGCAGCGAGCTTTGACATTTCGCTCGACGCCGGCTGCGGTATGGGCTTCTCCGCCGTGCACAAGGTGCGCGCCGCCGCCTGCAAAGCGCTCGAGGAGGCCATTCTGGCACCGTACGAGGAGAGTGCGAAAACGCTCGAGTTGCCGGCGATTGTAACCAGTGATTCCCGCCCCGCGCCCGAGCATTACCGCGATGAGCCGCAGATCTGCGCCGCCGTCACCACGCTCGAAGCCGCCGAGGCAGCGCGCGTGGAGGGTGCAACGCGCATCTACATGACCACCGACGCGCTCGATGCGGCCAGGCTCTCCCCCGCCGATGCATTTGAGCAGGGTATCGTGCCCGTACTCGACGAGGTCTGCCGCGCCGTCGACCACGAGCGCGTCGATCCCTGGATCAATGCTGGAGCCACCGTCGCCGTCGGCAATATCTCCGAGCTTGCCCTGGCCGCGCAGGCTGGCGCCACGGTCGAGATTCGCTCTTGCCTGCCGGTGCACAACACGCCCTGCATGGAGGCGCTTGCCGAGCGCGGCGCCGGTGCGTTTTGGCTCTCGCCCGAGATCACGCTCGACGAGATTGTCTCGCTCGGCGCCGCCGCGCCCGCTGCTCTGGGCATCACCGTCTTTGGCCGCCCGCGCGTCATGACAAGCGAGCATTGCATTCTGCAGGTTGCCAATGGCTGCATCCACGATTGTGCCAACTGCCGCCTGCGTGCCCGCAAGCTCTCGCTCAAGAATATCGACGGAAAGGTCATGCCCGTCCGCACCGACATCCACGGCCGCTCTCGCCTGTACGATGCCTACCCCATCGACCTCACGCCGCAGGTTCCTCAGCTGCTCGACGCCGGCGTGCGTCGCCTCATGGTGGACGGAACGCTGCTCGAGACGGATGAGGTGGGCCGTGCCGTCGCCCGCGTCCGTCGTGCCGTCGAAGCAGCGCAGACCGGCCGCAAGCCCGCCGCCCGCCTACGCGGGGCGACCTCGGGCTGCATGTTTGTGGGAATCAGCTAACCGAAAGGCTTACACGTGAACGAAGAACCTCAAGTCCTCTACTGCGACGCCTGGCTCATGGCCATCGACAAGCCCGCCGGCATGATCGTCCACGGCGACGGCACCGGCGAGCGCACGCTCACCGACTACGCCAGCGACCTGCTGCTGGCGATGGGCGACGGCTTTGCCGCGACCGACATGCAGCCGCTCAACCGCCTGGACCGCGACACCACCGGCGTGGTGCTGTTCTCGCTCGACAAGCAGACGCAGCCCGCCTTTGACCAGATGGTGATCGACCACGCTTTCGAGAAGCACTACCTGGCGCTCGCCGAGGGCAAGATCGACTGGAACGAAAAGCTCATCGACAAGCCCATCGCCCGCGACCGTCACGACAGCCGAAAGATGCGCGTCGGCGCCAGCGGCAAGCCGTCTCAAACGCGCGTGAAGGTGCTCAAGCGCCTTAAGAGCCGCCGAGGCCTGCCCACGCGTTCGTATATCGATGTCGAGCTGCTCACCGGCCGCAAACACCAGATCCGCGTGCACCTGGCGAGCGAGCGTCATCCCCTGGTGGGCGACGAGCTCTACGGCACGCCGCGTCCCTGCGGCCTGATGCTCCATGCCCACAGCGTGTCCTTTACGCATCCCGTAACCGGCGAGCCCATCCACATCGAAGCCCCCTGCCCCTGGGAGCCCTAAACCACCACAATGGGGACAGGCACCTTTGTGGTGGTTTTGGCCTTGTCCCATCGCTAGACCGTGATGACGTTGTCCATCGACTGGTACTTGGCGGGCACCTCGCCCGCAGTGATGATCGTTGCATCGCGGAAGTCCGCGAACTTGACGGGCGCCACCATGCCAAATTTACTGGCGTCCGAGATTACGAAGCGTTTGGCCGTGTGGCGCATCGAGATACGCTTGACCTGCGCTTCCTCGATATCCGGAGTGGTGAGACCTTGCTCGGCGGCGATGCCATTGGAACCCCAAAAGCCGCAGTTGAAGTTATAGCGGTCCAGAGTTGCCAAGGCATCGGGACCGACGAGCGCCTCGGTCTCGGGCTTGAGCTCGCCGCCCAGCACCACGGTGCGCATGCCGCGCAAAGCGAGGTGCTGAGCGTGAAGCACGGAATCAGTCACATAGGTGACGCCCTCAAGGCGCGGAAGATGCTCGATGAGCTTGAGGGTCGTGGAGCCCGAATCGATATACACAAAGCTATCGGGCTCCACAAGCGCCGCCGCACGGGCGCAGATACGCTCCTTGTCGTCGTTATGGAGATCGCTGCGCTCGCCGATCGTCAGGTCGCGCGTCACGTGCGCGCGCTCCAGACTCGTCGCGCCTCCGTGCACCTTGGCGATACGGTGCGCGCGGTCGAGCGTTTGCAAGTCACGGCGAATGGTGGACGGTGTCACGCCCAGGGCTTCGGCAAGCTCCGGCACGGTAACCGAGCCGGCCTGCTGCACCATCGACACGATCGCGTTGAGCCTATCTTCCGCAAGCATCGCTTACTCCTCCTCGGGGTACACGACTCCCCAATCGGCTCGGAGCTTGGTCATCAGCTCCATAACATCGGAAGCATAGCCCAGAAGCTCGCGCTTCGAATCATCGCCGGCAACGGCCTTCTCCAGGTCGGCCATCTCGTAGCACAGAGCGTATGCCTCGGTGCCAGTGTGGACCTCCTCACGGTGACCGTCCGCAGTCCACACGATGGTCGCATGGTCGGCGCGCGGATACTCGTTGACCTCGATATAGCACTTATCGAAACTGATGACCGAGCGCTTGGGCTGTTTGGAGTGGAGCGTAAGGCTCACGACGCCCAGCTGCTGCTCGGCGTTACGGCAGACAATGCCGCCCGCAACGTCGACACCGGTCTCACAGGTGTTGCCCAGCGAGACAACCTCAGCGGGCTGGCTCGCCATAAACAGGCGCATGACGGAGAGCGCATACACGCCAATGTCGAGCATGGCGCCGCCGGCAAGGTTGCGATTGTAGAAGCGATTGGTCAGATCGCCGTACTCCTTGTAGCTGCCAAAGTTGAGCTGAGCGAGATTCATGCGGCCGAACTCGCCAGCATCCATGCGACGGCGCAGCTCCTGATACAGCGGCATGTGAAGCACCGTGGTGGCGTCCATAAGGACCACGTTATGCTCGTCGGCGATGGCACGGGCCTCGTCGAGCTCGGCGGAGTTGAGGGTAATGGCTTTCTCGCAGAGCACATGCTTGCCGGCGGCCAGCGCGGCACGCAGATAGGTGATATGCGTGTTGTGCGGCGTGGTGATATAGACGGCGTCGATGTCCGGATCGGCGTAGAGGTCCTCAACCGTCTCGTACACCTTCTCGACACCATACTGCTCGGCAAAAGCCTGGGCCTTGGACGGCGTACGGTTGGCGACACCCGCGAGCTTGCGACCGGCCAGAGCGAGGGACTGGGCCATTTGGTTGGCGATAACGCCGCACCCGATCACGGCCCAGCGGAGCTCGGGGGCCGTAAAGATATCATCGGGGAACGGCTGATCCTGGACCGAGGCAAACGCCGCCTTTGCGGCTGCCTCGGCATCGAGCGGAGCCTGTTTGGAATCTACCATCATGTGCCTCCTGAGTCATCGAAGGTTCTTCATTTCTAACAGCCCTATATTCGCACAATTGCGCGCTTATTTGCTTGTATTTGCGTGTTTATTTGTTTATCTGTCATTATTTAACCATAGTTAGCAGATGTTTGCGCGGTTATGCGCATTATCGCGCAAGACTCTGCGCGTAAATGCGCATGCGACAATCCTTGTGAAACATATAGGGGCGGAGCACCAAAGCCCTAAAGACAGAGCCAGCTGTATTACTTCACCCCTCTGGGGGCACCAGACATCGAAGGACTGTCCCTAGGTGCCGCTTTCGTTGAAGCCTATCCTAGATGGCCAGATATACAGATCTAAAGACCGTCCCTATCAACTAGTCGTTTAAGAACGTCCCAAACGACTAGTCATTTAAGTCTGTCCCCAATGACTGCCAATCAACGGCCACTCATTTAAGTCTGTCCCCAATGAGTGGGGATAGAAAAAGGCCCGGATGCCGTGGGGCATCCGGGCCTTTGCTAGCAACTTGATGTTGCGGGCAGCTTAGAACTTGTGGCCGCACTTCTTGCAGACGCGCAGCTTGTTCTTGCCGTCCTTCTCGTGACCGACGCGGGTGACCTTACCGCACTCGGGGCAAACGAGATTGACGTTGGAGGCGTCGATGGGAGCCTCCTGCGAAACGATGCCGCCCTGCTGGTTGGCAGCGTTGGGCTTGACGGCCTTCTTGACGACCGAAACGCCCTCGACAACGACCTTGTTCTCGGCGGGGAGAGCACGCAGGACAACGCCCTGCTTGCCGCGATCCTTACCAGAGAGAACCTGGACCTTATCGCCCTTCTTGATATACATATATCTCCCCTAACTACAGGGTCTCGGGAGCGAGCGAGACGATCTTCATGTACTTCTTGTCACGAAGCTCGCGAGCGACGGGCCCGAAGATACGGGTGCCGACGGGCGAACCATCGTTGTTGATGACAACGCAGGCGTTCTCATCAAAGCGAATGTAGGAGCCATCCTTGCGGCGGATCTCCTTAACGGTGCGAACGACGACGCAACGGACAACGTCCTTCTTCTTGACGTTGGCGCCAGGGGTAGCCTCCTGGACAGCACCGATGAACACATCGCCGATGCCTGCATAACGACGCTTGGAACCGCCAAGCACCTTGATGCAGCGAATCTTGCGAGCGCCGGAGTTGTCGGCGACGTTCAGCATGGTTTGCATCTGAATCATGGTAGATGTTCCTCCGAACTAAGAACCGAAGAGAGGTGCGCAGCCTTTAGACGGCCTGTGGTATGCAAACCAGGCATACGCACATCTTCGGAAACGTACAAGTCGTAAGAGCGACTGCTTATTTAGCGCGCTCGACGACCTCGATGAGGCGCCAACGCTTCATCTTGGACATAGGACGGGTCTCCATAACGCGGACGGTATCGCCCACGCCAGCCGTGCACTCCTCGTCGTGAGCGTGCAGCTTCTTGGAGCTGGTCATCATCTTGCCGTACTTGGGGTGACGCTTGCGCTCGGTGATGGTGACAACAATGGTCTTGGCACCGGAGACGGAGGTAACGACACCCGTACGGACCTTACGCGAGTTACGCGAATCAGTCATGTTCTCTCCTTAGGTCCTACTCGGCGACAGCGGACTTCTCCGCTGCGATCTCGCGGGCGCGCTGCTCCGTGAGGACGCGAGCGATGTCCTTCTTCACGGTGTTGACGCGAGCGGTGTTGTCCAGCTGGCTGGTGGCCATCTGGAAACGAAGGTTAAAGAGCTCGGCGCGCATTTCCTTCAGCTTCTCAACGAGCTGAGCGTCCGAGAGCTCACGAATCTCTGCGGGCTTCATTAGTTCTCCTCCTTGGCGGCGGCGGCGTCCTCAGCAGCCCACTTGGCCTCGAGAGCGGCCTCCTCAGCCATCTCCTTCTCGATGCGCTGCTCAGCGTTCTTGGCAGCAACAATCTTGGTCTTGATGGGAAGCTTGTGCTGTGCAAGACGCAGAGCCTCGCGAGCGACCTCCTCGGGCACGCCCTTGACCTCGAACATGATGCGGCCGGGCTTGACGACGGCCACCCACTCCTCGGGGTTACCCTTACCAGAGCCCATGCGAGTCTCGGCAGGCTTCTTGGTGATGGGCTTATCGGGGAAGATCGTGATGTAGACACGACCGCCACGCTTCATGTAGCGGGTCATGGCAATACGAGCGGCCTCGATCTGACGGTTGGTGATCCAATGGGCCTCGAGAGCCTGGATACCAAACTCGCCGAAATGCAGCTCGGTATTACCCTTGGCCTGGCCCTTCATGGAGCCACGCTGCACCTTGCGGTGAAGAATACGCTTAGGGGCAAGCACTACTGACCCCTCCTCTCGGAGTTACGACGACGAGGACGGGAAGAGCCCTCGAGTGCAGGGTTGGGAACAGGCTGGCCCGGGAGCTTCTCGCCCAGGTAGATCCAGACCTTCACGCCGCAAGCGCCCATGGTGGTGCTGGCGACAGCCGTGCCGTAGTCGATCTTGGCACGGAGGGTGTGCAGAGGCACGCGACCCTCGCGGTACCACTCACGACGGCCCATCTCGGCGCCGCCGAGACGACCGGAGCACTGGATACGGATGCCCTTAGCGCCGGCCTTGCGGGCGGACTGGACAGCCTTGCGCATAGCGCGACGGAAGGCAACGCGGCCCTCGAGCTGCTCGGCGATAGACTGAGCAACGAGGTTGGCGTCGAGCTCGGGGCGCTTGATCTCGACAACGTCGACGGAGAGCTGGCCCTTGGAGACGCCAGCGACCTTCTCGAGCTCGGTGCGGAGGGTATCGATCTCGGCACCCTTCTTACCGATGACAACGCCGGGGCGAGCGGTGAGGATGATGACCTTCACCTTGTCGCCAGCGCGCTCGATCTCGACGCGGGAGACAGCTGCGCGGGAAAGACGCTTCTCGAGGTACTTGCGGATCTCGAGATCGTTACCGAGGGTCTTAGCGTAATCCTTCTCTGCGAACCAGCGGGAGCGCCAGTTCTCGGTAATGCCAAGACGGAAGCCGGTGGGGTAGACTTTCTGACCCATACAGCTTTACGCCTCCTTTCGAGGAGCAACGACGACGGTGATGTGGGAAGTACGCTTCAGAATGCGAGAAGCGGAACCCTTGGCGCGGGGACGGATGCGCTTAAGCGTCGGACCCTCGTCAACATAGGCAGCGGCGACAACCAGGTTGTCGGCACGCAGACCGTTGTTGTTCTCGGCGTTCGCAACGGCGGAACGGAGAACCTTCTCGACATCCACGGCGACGGCGCGGTCGCAGAAGTGGAGGATGTCGAAGGCCTGAGCGACAGGCTTGCGGCGGATCAGATCGACCACCAGGCGGGCCTTGCTGGGGGAAACACGCACGTACTTAGCGACGGCGCGAACCTCGGTGGCCTCAGTTTCAATAGACTTAGTTGCCATTTACGGTTAACCCCCTATTTGGCCTTGTGGCCACGGAACGTACGAGTCGGCGCGAACTCGCCGAGCTTGTGACCAACCATGGACTCGGTAACATACACGGGCACATGCTTGCGGCCGTCGTGGACGGCGATGGTGTGACCAACCATCTCGGGGAAGATGGTGGACGCGCGGGACCAGGTCTTCACGACGTCCTTCTTGCCAGCCTCGTTCATCGCGGTGATACGCGAGAGAAGGCGAGTCTCCACGAACGGGCCCTTTTTGAGACTTCTGCTCATAAGTGCTTTCTCCTAAAACTCGGTATCCGAAATTACTTCTTACGGCGACGAATGATGTGCTGGTTCGAGACCTTCTTCTTCTTGCGCGTACGAAGGCCCTTCGTCGGCTTACCCCAGGGGGTAACGGAGGGACGACCAGAGGTGTGGTTCTTGCCCTCGCCACCGCCGTGCGGGTGGTCGACAGGGTTCATGACGGTACCGCGGACGGTCGGGCGCACGTTCATGTGACGCTTACGGCCGGCCTTGCCGATGACGATGTTGGCGTGATCGGCGTTGCCGACCTCACCGACGGTGGCGCGGCAGGTAACGAGGATGCGGCGCATCTCGGAGGAAGGCATACGGACGATAGCGTACTTGCCCTCCTTACCCATCAGCTGGCAGGAGTTACCGGCGGAACGGGCGATAGCGGCGCCCTTGCCCGGCTGGAACTCGACGGCGTGGATGAGCGTACCGACGGGGATGTCGGCGAGGGGCAGAGCGTTGCCCGGCTTGATGTCGGCGTCAGAACCGGACATGATGGTCTGACCGACCTCGAGGCCCTTGGGGGCCAGGATGTAGCGCTTCTCACCGTCAGCGTAGTGCAGCAGAGCGATGCGAGCGGAACGGTTCGGATCGTACTCGATCGTGGCAACCTTGGCGGGCACGCCGTCCTTGTTGCGCTTGAAGTCGATCACGCGGTAACGACGCTTCACGCCGCCGCCCTGGTGGCGGGTGGTGATGCGGCCGTTGTTGTTACGACCGGCCTTCTTGGGCAGGGGCTCGAGAAGAGACTTCTCGGGCTTGGTGCAGGTGATCTCGGAGAAGTCGGAGATCGTCTGCCAACGCCTACCAGCGGAGGTCGGCTTAAGGTGCTTTACAGCCATTACAATCCCTTTCAATAGGAATCCGTTAGCCATCGCAGACAGGGATTCGAGGTTCTGCCTCGGGTGCGATGACACCGGACGTATACACGGCTCCGGGCGTGTCCATTTTATACGCCCAAAACCTTGAGCTCTCGCCTCCCCTATTTGGGAGGCATGAGCTCACTCAACAGCAGCGAGTCTTAGGCCTGGTTGCCAAAGACCTCGATGGTGTCGCCCTCGGCCAGCGTGACGATGGCCTTCTTCCAAGAACGGGTCTTGCCGGCGACATAGCGCACACGCTTGGTCTTGGGCTTGACCGTCAGGGTGTTCACGCGAACGACCTTGACGCCGAAGATCTCCTCGACAGCGTCCTTGATCTGATACTTGTTAGCATCCTTGGCGACCTCGAACGTGTACTTGTTCTGCTCCATGCCGGAGAAGGAACGCTCGGACACGATCGGACGGATGATGATCTCGTGGGCGGTCATTTATGCAAGCACCTCCCCGAAGTGAGCGGCGATGTCGGCGGGCATCAGCACAGCGTTGTTGTTGACGAGATCGTAGGTGTTGGCCTCGTCGGCAGTGATGATGAACGTCTTGGGAATGTTGCGGAACGACAGGTAGGCGTTGACGTCCTCATCGCGAACGATGATGGTCAGGCGCTTGCCCTCAAGGCCAAGAGCCTTGAGCATGGCAACGGCAGCCTTGGTGGAAGGCTTCTCGAAGCCGTAGTCGTCGACGAGCACGAGCTCGCCATCGGCCAGCTTGGCGGACAGCGCGGAGCGCATAGCCAGCTTGACCTCCTTGTTGTTCATACGCTTTGCGTAGGAACGGGGCTTGGGGGCGAAGACAACGCCACCGTGACGCCACTGGGCAGCACGGATGGAACCCTGGCGGGCACGGCCGGTGCCCTTCTGACGCCAAGGCTTCTTGCCGCCACCGGAAACCTCAGAGCGGCCCTTAGCGGACTGGGTGCCCTGACGCCAAGAGGCCATCTGGCACTTGACGATGTGGTGCATAACGTGGATGTTCGGCTCGATGCCGTACACCTCAGCGGCGAGCTCGGCCTCGGCGACCTTCTTGCCCTCGCTGTTCTTTACTTCAAACTTTGCCATTTAAGTGTTCTCCTTGGTATGACGCTGGGCTAAATGGGCTGGGCCCTTAGGCCATACGGATGGCGACGAGACCATTCTTGGCACCCGGGACAGCGCCCTTGACCAAGATGAGGTTCTGCTCGGCATCGATGCGGACAACGGAAAGGTTCTTGACGGTAACGCGCTCGTTACCCATGTGACCGGCCATCTTGACGCCCTTGAGGACGCGCGCAGGATAGGCGCACTGACCGATAGAACCGGGGTGACGCTGGAAGTGAGAACCATGCGTCATAGGACCGCGGCGCTGACCCCAGCGCTTGATGCGACCCTGGAAGCCCTTACCCTTGGAGGTACCGATGACGTCGACCTTCTCGACATCAGCGAAATCAGCGACGGTGACGACCTCGCCGACCTTGTGCTCCTCGCCGTTCTCGACGCGGACCTCACGAAGGAAACGGACAGGCTCGACGCCGGCCTTGGCGAAGTGACCAGCCATGGGCTTGTTCACGTTCTTGGCCTTGATGTCGCCGAAACCGATCTGGACGGCGTCATAGCCGTCGGTTGCCTGAGTTTTAACCTGCGAGACAGCGCAGGGGCCAGCCTGGATGACCGTGACGGGAACGACGTTGTCGTCCTCGTCCCAAACCTGGGTCATGCCAATCTTGCGGCCGAGAATCATGCTGATCAAGATATGATCCCAACTCTCGCGTGGTCTTGGGACAATGCGTACACCACCGAGCGTACGCCCCTAGAGGACCACTACTTACACGACGTGCTCCCCAGTCTTGTATTGCGTCCGGACTACCTGACAACCCTATTAAGCAGGCATTTTGTCCAGCCAGAATACTCCCCTGGTTTCACACAGCTGATTAGTATACACGGCTGCGGGCGTATCCATCGAGATTCATATTTCACTCACATTGTTTACGCAGGTAAAGTGCGTGGCACGTCTCCCGAGCACGGCGGAGGGCCGGAGAAATATATTAAGGTCCCTGCTCTACAGTCCTGCGCAAGACGAAGGCCACATTAAGTGGCCTTCTTTGCGTGCGGAACTCGCGATGACCTTAATATATTTCTCCGGCCCTCCGCCGTGCTCGGGAGACGACACGTTGATGTCTGCTTAACCCTGCTCGCTCAGCTAATGACTTTGTTGAGGGTCCACTATTTGCTGGAGGGTGAACTTGCATTGCATTGGCTCGCCTTCTGCTTGTGGCTTTGCCTCATCGAAATTGAAGATCATGATGGCGCAGTTGGGGAGTTTTGCTGGGAGCTCGAAGCCCTCTGGGGCTGCAGCCTTGATGAATTGGCGGCTGGCGCTGCCGTGGCTTACTGCTAGGAGGGTTTCGATGCCCTCGGCTCCCATGAGATTGGTGAGGGTGCCTACCATGCGCTCCTGTAGGGCATGACTTCCCTCTCCTCCAAAGGGGACCAAATCCTCGCCGGGGTCCCAGACGTCGGTGGGCAGGACGTCGTGAGGGCCTTCCTCGAAGGTTCCGTAGCAGCGCTCGATGATGCCTTTGCAGGGCTCGACAGCAGCGTCCGGGCCGAGGAGCTCGCATGCGACGAGACTTGCCGTGTCCATGGCTCGGCCTAAGGGTGATGAGACCACTTTGTCGGGGACGACGTCGTGGGCCTTGAGCCATGCGGCTGCCATTCCCGCTTGTTTGCGGCCAAGGTCGGTCAGCGGCGAATCGCAGCGGCCCTGGACCAGCTTTTTGACGTTGAACTCCGTCTGACCGTGGCGGAGTAGATACAGTTTCTTCATGCTCTCCCCTTCTGCATAACCTGCTTTGCCGGCACAGCCTTACTCGTGGGTATGTCCTACGTAGTCTTCGTCGATCGTAATCTTGGCAATCGACTTTGGATATTCCAATTCGACCCGTTGTGCCAGCTCGTGCTTTACGTCTTCGGCACTCATCTGCAGATCTGAGGGACGCACGCAGTCAAAGATCACGTTGGTGTGCGTGGGACCCGGCACACAGCGCAGATCGTGAATCGAAAGGCGGCTATCGATCTGTTGGGCCATGGCGTTAATGCGTAAACGCATGCTCGCCACCTTGGGATCGTCGGTCACGATGGGATCGTAATGGAGCGTGACGATCATGCCGTCTTCGTTCCTAAACGCCTGCTCAATATTGTCGAGCGTGTCGTGACTTTCCATCGGGCTGGCTTCGGCCGCCATCTCGGCGTGAGCGCTTGCGAACTTCCTGCCCGGGCCGTAGTCGTGAACCATCAAATCGTGAACGCCCAAAACGCCGGGATAGCTCATGATCTTGTCTCGAATGTGCTTGACCAGCTTAGGATCGGGCGTCTGGCCCAAAAGCGGGCTCACCGTATCCTGGATGAGCTCAAAACCGCTCCAGCCAATATAGGCACCAACGGCAAGGCCGACCCAAGCGTCAAGATTGATGCCCGTCACCTGCGAAACAACTGCGCACGCCAGCACGGCACCCGTGGCAAGGACATCGTTCTTGGAATCCTGAGCCGTCGCATGCAGTGTCTCGGACTCGATACGGTCGCCGAGCTTTTGGTTGAGGGCCGCCATCCAGAGCTTTACGACCATCGAAAGCACTAGAACTGCCACCAGGGCAAGCGAGAACTCGACAGGTTCGGGGTGGATGACGCGCTCGACCGAGGACTTCACCAGCTCAACGCCAATCAGCAGCACGAGTGCCGCCACGACCAGACCCGAGAGATACTCGTAGCGACCGTGGCCGTAAGGATGCTCGGGGTCGGCCGGCTTGCTCGCCAGCTTAAAGCCCAGCACGCTCACGATATTCGAGCTGGCATCGGACAGGTTGTTCATGGCATCCGCAACAATCGAAACCGATCCCGAAACCACACCAATTGCACCCTTCGCAGCACAAAGCGCAACATTGGCGACAATACACACCATGCCCGCTAACGTGCCCACACGCGCACGATCGCCCTGTGCGCGCCCAACAATCCACTCGACCATCTACATCCGCCCCCACGGTACTACCTATATATCTATTGCTCAAACGGATTGTAGTGTAGCCACTTTGTCCTCAAGATACAAAAGGCCGCAGCCCACACGAGCCACGGCCTTGGAACACGACAAAGGGATCGTCCTTTTGTCGCACAGGTTTATGCGCTTACTTCAGCAGCGCTCGCCACTGTTTCGGGCGAATCGCCTCCGTCCCCCGTCGCCTGTCCCTTCGCCGGCACCACGCCAAAGCAGTAGCTCAGCGCCGCAGACACCGCAAATGCCGTGCCGCCGGCAGCGCAGCACCACAGCAGGTTCGGGATGCCGCCCGTGGCAAAGCCAATGACCATGAGGACATTCGTCATGCCGATGGTATAGGCCGTAACGTGGCCCACGGCCGCAACAAGGCCTCCGACGGCGCCGCCAATGGCCATGCACGTCAGGCACCTGCCATATTTAAAGCCGCAACCGTACAGCGCAGGCTCGCTTACGCCGCCAAGAACACCCGAGATCGAATAGCCCAGCATGAGCGTCTTCTCGTCCTTATCCGCAACGCGGAGCGACGCGCCAAAGGGCATGCCCCAAACGGCAAACGTTGCCATCGTCGCGGCGATCAGGATGCACGAATCCGTTCCCACACTCATAAACTGCGCATAGGCGAGCGATAGGACAACGTTGCTGACGCCCGCGATCTTAAGGAACTCCCAGCCCGCGGCAAGCCCCATGAGTGTGAGCAACGATACGATGCCACCGGAATTGCCAAGCATAAACATAAGCTGGCCCAACAGCATGCCCAAATAGCTGCCCGCCGGCGCCGTAATACACAGCGAAACCGGAACCATGACAAGCATGGTCGCAAACGGAACAAACGAAAACGCCACGGCCTTAGGGATAACGCGCTGAAAGAAACACTCCACTTGCCAAAGCACGGGTACCGAGATGAGAACCGGAATAACAGTCGTCGTGTAATCGTTGACCGGCGCGGGAAGCAGACCATACACGGAAGTCATCGATGCCCCCGTCGTCGATGCGGCATCGACGAGCTTGAGCAGATCGGGCGCAATCAATACGCCGCCCAGCATCATACCCAGCTGCTCCGAGCAACCGAGCTGGCGGGCGGCCGCCCAACCAAGATAGATGGGCAAAAAGTAGTAGCCGGCGTTATAGAGCCAACTGTAGAACAGGCGATAGATTTCGGAATCGGCAGACCACAGGCCCAGCATGCCTTCGCCCATAATGACGGCGACGGTGCGGAACAACGCCGCGCAGACAATAAACGGCAACGCCGACATCATGCTTTTGGACAGATAGTCCACCACGGCCATGGCGTTTGATGAAACCGTCGTTGCAAACGTGGTGTTAGAAACTTGTGACATGGAACGCCTTTCCCAATGTGACATGCGGGCTGCCCCTTTGTCACATCGTGCGGTACTGACCGATTGCGCGGTACTTTTCGTAGCGGAGGTTTGTGAGGGTCGCGTCGTCGAGCTGCCCAAGCGTATCGAAGGCATCAAATGCCGAGGACATGACGGCACCGGCGATCTCCTCATGCGACAGGCCCCTATCGTCAACAATGCCGTCGATGATGCCGAGCGCCAACAGATCGGGAGCCGTGAGCTTCAGCGCCTCGGCAGCCTCATTCGCGCGGTCGGTATCCTTCCACAGGATCGACGCACAGGCCTCGGGGCTCACGACCGAATAGGCCGAGCTCGAGAGCATCAGGATGCGGTCGGCCACGGATAGCGCCAGCGCGCCACCAGAGCCGCCCTCGCCTGTCACCACCGAGACAATCGGCGTCTTAAGGCCGCTCATCTCCATGAGATTCTGGGCAATCGCCTCGCCCTGGCCGCGCTCCTCGGCACCGATGCCGCAAAACGCGCCCGAAGTATCGACCAGGCACAGAACCGGTCGACCAAACTTTTCGGCCTGGCGCATCAGACGACGCGCTTTGCGATAGCCCTCGGGATGTGCCATACCAAAGTTGCGGCGCATACGCTCTTTGGTCGTGGTGCCGCGCTCGATGGCGATGACCGTTACGGGGCGTCCATCTTTCCAGCCAATGCCAGCCACCACAGCGGCGTCGTCGCCAAAGTAGCGGTCGCCGTGCAGCTCCACAAATCCATCCAGGCCCAGCGAGATCATCTCGCCTGCCGTGGCGCGATCTGCCGAGCGGGTCTGCTTGACAATCTCGAGCGCGGTTTTTGGTGCGGCCGAGCGCTTGAACAAGTGTCCCAGCTTTTTGCCGCGGCGACCCGTATGCACGATCTCATGCGGTGCCCCCAGGCCGGGCGCGTGCCCTTCGTGCAGCGCCAGCAGCTCGCCTACCGTGAGCGCAATCTCGCCACGCGGAACAACGGCATCGCAAAAGCCGTGCTCCAGCAAAAACTCGGAGCGCTGGAATCCCTTGGGCAGGCGCTTGTGCATGTTCTGCTCGATCACGCGCGGGCCGGCAAATGCCGTCAGGGCATCGGGCTCGGCCAGGATAATGTCGCCCTCCATGGCAAAGCTCGCGGTTACGCCTCCGGTCGTGGGGTCGGTGAGCACCGTGATATACAGGCCGCCCGCCTCGCTGTGGCGCCTAACCGCCGCAGAAATCTTGGCCATCTGCATAAGCGATGTCACGCCCTCTTGCATGCGCGCACCGCCCGAAACGGTAAAGCCGACAACTGGCAATCCAAGCTCGGTCGCTCGCTCAAATGTGCGACAGATCTTCTCGCCCACCACGGAACCCATCGAGCCCATCATAAAGTTGGCGTCCATAAAGAAGAGCGCGGTATCGCAACCGCAGATTTTGCCCCTGCCGCACACAACGGCATCGTGCTCGCCCGAACGCTCGCTCACGCTCTTGAGCTTGTCGGCATAGCCGGGAAACGAGAGGAAGTCCTCCGGCGCCAGACTGGCATCCCATTCCTCAAACGTGCCCTCGTCAATCGTCATGCGCATGCGGTCGCGCCCGCTCACGCGAAAGTGTTTGCCGCAACGAGGGCAGACCTCGAGGTTGTCGTGCAGGCGCGCCTCATCGATCACGCGGCGGCACTCCGAGCACTTGATAAACACGTGGCGCGCGGGAAACTCGGCGCACGACTCGGTCATCGGTCCCTCGAGGACGTTGACCGTCTTCGCTTTTCTATTCATCAGCATAGAGATGCCCCATCAGATCGGTGTGATACATGCCCGACAAGAACTCGTCGTTTGCCAGCACGTCGAGCTGAAGCTCGCTGTTTTCGCTCACGCCCTCAATCACGAGCTCGCCCAGGGCCGAGCGCATCTTGCGAATGGCGCCGTCACGCGTGGGCGCACACACGATGAGCTTGCCAAGCATGGAGTCGTAGTACGGCGGAACTTTAGCACCGGTAAACATGGCGGAATCCCAGCGCACGCGCGGACCACCCGGCACACGCAACGCGGTGACCGTTCCGCATGACGGCAGAAAGTCCGGCGTTTCGGCATTGATGCGGCACTCCATGGCGTGGTTGCGGACCGGCATGTCCTCCTGCTCAAAGGGCAGAGGCTGGCCGGCTGCCACGCGCAGCTGCCACTTGACCAAGTCGGTATCGGTCACAAACTCCGTAACCGGATGCTCCACCTGCAAGCGCGTGTTCATTTCCATAAAGTAGAAATTGCCGTCGTCCGAATACAGGAACTCGATGGTACCGGCTCCTTCGTAGCCGACGGCACGAGCCAGGTCACGCGCTGCCTTGTGCATGCGAGCACGAATGTCGTCGTGTCCGTCGAGGCACGGCGCGGGGCTCTCCTCGATTAGCTTTTGGTTGCGCCGCTGCACCGAGCACTCGCGCTCGCCGAGCGAAAACACATGGCCCTGCTTATCGGCCATAATCTGTACCTCAACGTGATGCGCCGGCGCGACGAACTTCTCCATGTAGCACTCGCCGTCGCCAAAAACGGCCTCGCCCTCGGCGCGTGCTTCAATAAAGGCCTTTGCCGCATCTTCCACGCGCTCGACCTTACGAATACCGCGACCGCCGCCGCCCGCACGCGCCTTAATAAGCACGGGGCAGCCAATGCGCTCAGCCTCGGCCGTTGCCTCCTCGGGACTTTTGAGCAAATCGCAGCCCGGCACGATGGGCACGCCCGCCGCGGCAGCCGTTCGACGTGCGGCGTCCTTGTCGCCCATGCTGTCGATCACCTTGGCCGAAGGGCCAACAAACGCCAGGCCATACTTGTCGCAGTCGCGCACGAAGCTCGCCTTCTCGGAGAAAAAGCCATAGCCGGGATGAATTGCCTTAGCTCCCGACTTTACGGCACAGGTGAGCACAGCATCGTCGTTGAGGTAGCTCTCGGCAAGACGCGGACCGCCGATGCAATACGCCTCGTCGGCAAGCTGCACGTGCAGCGCGTCCGCATCGGCCGTGGAATAAACGGCGACGGTCTTGATGCCCATATCGCGGCACGCGCGGATAACACGGACCGCGACTTCGCCGCGGTTGGCGATGAGCACTTTGTCGAACATGAAGCCTTCCTTAACTTTCGTGCATGAGTGCAAAAGACATATCGGCGCGGCAGCAAACCTCACCGTTGACGCTCGCGGTGCCCGTCGCAAAACGGAACGGCCCGCGCGCACGCGTGATGGTGCACACCAGATCCACCGTGTCGCCCGGGCGCACCGGACGCTTAAAGCGCACCTTGTCCAGACTCGTGTAGAACGGCGTCGCGCCGCGCGCCTCCTCATCGCCCATCAGCAGCACGCAGCAGTTTTGGGCGAGCATCTCGCATTGGATCACGCCGGGGACGACCGGGTTTCCCGGAAAATGCCCCTGCAAAAAGTACTCGCCGCCCGTAATCGTGATCTTGCCGTGGGCCTCGTCGCCCACCAGCTCGGCTTCGTCAAGCAAAAGCATCGGCTCGCGATGCGGTAACAGCTTCTTGAGCTCTTCTTTGTTCATGGATATCACCTATCCGATCCTCATGAGGCAGCTGCCGAACTCCACAAGGTCGCCGTCGGCCACGCAGATCTCGAGCACCTCGCCGTCTGCCTCGGCCGTCACCTCGTTGAGGACCTTCATGGCCTCGATGATGCAGAGGGTCTCACCGGCCTTGACCTTGGAGCCCACGTGCACAAACGGCTCGTCGCCCGGCGCCGGGGCAGCATAGAAAACGCCGACCATGGGAGCGGTCACTTCGGTGCCCTTGGGCTCCGGTGCGGCGGCAGGTGTCTGCGCGGCGGGCTCCGGTGCGGCAGGCGCGACTGTGGGAGCTGCAACTGGAGCGGCCATAGCGCTCGGCATAGGCATGGGCACGGCAACCGGCTGCGCTGCACTCGCGCGCTCGAGCTCAACCGCGGTGCCATCGGGCTCCTCAACGCGCACGCGCGTGAGGCCGCGGTCCTCCATAACATCGGCTATCTCGGCAAGTCTTTTGGAATCCATGCTCTAGCTCCTCGTATATCTACGCAGCGCGATGGCGGCGTTGTGCCCGCCAAAGCCCAGGTTGGTCGAAAGCGCCCAGGTAAGGTCGGCGCGAACCGCGCGATTGGGCGTGTAGTCAAGATCGCAGGCGGGATCGGGCGTGTGGTAGTTAATGGTCGGCGGCACCACGCCCTGCTCGAGCGCCATGGCGCAGGCCATGACCTCGATGGCGCCCGTGGCACCGATCATGTGGCCGGTCATCGACTTAGTCGACGAGACGTGCGCGGCGCGCGCCGCATCCTCGCCAAGCGCACGCTTAATGCCCGCCGTCTCGGACGAATCGTTGAGCTTGGTCGATGTGCCGTGAGCATTGATGTAGAGACCCTCGGAAGGCCTGACGTCGCCCTCGGTCACCGCCAGCGATATCGCGCGGGCAATGCCGGCAGCCTCGGGATCAGGGCTCGTGATGTGATAGGCATCATCGGTGTTGCCGTAGCCCACGACCTCGGCATAAATGTGCGCACCGCGCGCCTGCGCATGTTCCATGCTCTCGAGCACGAGCACGCAGGCGCCCTCGCCCATCACAAAGCCATCGCGATCTGCATCGAACGGGCGGCAAGCCGTCGCGGGATCAGGGTTGGTGGTCAATGCGCGGCAGGACGTAAAGCCCGCAACGGCATCGGGGATAATTGCGGCCTCGGCGCCGCCCGCGAGGATCGCGTCGGCATAGCCGTGCTTGATGGCGCGGAACGCCTCACCCACCGCATGGGCAGAAGTCGCGCAGGCAGTCACGACGGGCAGGGTCGGGCCCTTTGCCTTATGGCGAATCGCGATGTTGCCCGAAGCCATGTTGGGAATCATCATCGCGATCATGTAAGGCGATGCGCGACGAGGCCCCCGATCGGCGATCGTGTGGACGTTGTCGACGAGTGTCTGCATGCCGCCCACACCCGAGCCCACGTAGACGCCCAGGCGCTCTCGATCGATGGCGCCTTCGACATCAAAGCCCGCATCGTGCATAGCCTCGTCCGAAGCCGCCATCGCAAACTGAACGCAGGGGTCCAGATGCTTTGCATCACGCTTGCCAAAGTACTCGTTGCCGTCAAAGCCCTTGACCTCGGCCGCCACCTTGACGGCAAACGCATCGGTATCGAAGTGCGTGATCGGGCCGATGCCGCACGTGCCGGCGCACATGGCCGCCCAGGTGGCAAGCGCCGTGTTGCCGAGCGGCGATACGGCACCGATGCCGGTGATTGCAACTCTCTGTTCCATCATGGTCTCCTCATCCAAGCCGTTCTTCGGCCCTGGTTTCTACATCGCCATTCCGCCGTCGACGCGTACGACCTCGCCCGTAATGTAGGCAGCCGCGTCGCTCGCCAAAAAGCGCACCACGCCGGCCACTTCCTCGGGACGCGCCATGCGCCTCAGGGGAATCTGCTCCTCGCATGCCGCACGCACCTTATCCGATAGCTTTGCCGTCATATCGGTCTCGACAAACCCGGGTGCGACCGCGTTCACTCGTACGCCGCGGGGCGCAAGCTCGCGCGCTACCGCCTTGGTCAGGCCGATCACGCCCGCCTTAGAGGCAGCGTAGTTGACCTGCCCGGCATTGCCCATCAGGCCCACAACCGAGCTCATGTTGATGACGCAACCGCCGCGCTGGCGCATAAAGGTCTTGGTGAGTGCGCGCGTCGTATTGAACGTGCCCTTGAGATTGACATCGAGCACGCGGTCGAAGGCATCGTCACCCATACGCATGAGCAGGCCGTCGCGCGTGATGCCGGCGTTGTTGACGAGCGCCCAAATGGAGCCAAAGTCGTTGAGAACCACTTCCACGCACGCATTGACGGCAGCGGGGTCTGCCACGTCGCATTGATATGCGCGCGCCGTGGCGCCAACCATCTCGCAGGCTCCGCATGTCTCGCGCGCGGCATCGACGCTACCGGCATAGACAACGGCGATATCAAAGCCGTCCTCCGCCAAGCCAACCGCACAAGCGCGGCCGATTCCCCGCGAGCCGCCCGTGACCAGTGCCACACGGCGTGAGTCGTTGCGCTCGAGCGCGCCGTTGTTCAAGTTGCCCATGTCATTCCTTTCGGGTTACAGCCCTGTGGGCTATGCGAGCTCATCGGCAATAGCTGCGACCTGCTCGGCCGTTTCGCACGAATACACGCGAACGTCGCTCAGCGTACGCTTGACCAGGCCCGACAGTGTTTTGCCAGGACCGACCTCAATAAACGTGTCGATGCCCTGATCCTGCAGAGTGTGCAGCGTGTCGACCCAACGCACGGCATGGCTCACCTGGTTGGCCAAGACATCCGATGCCGCTCGCGGGTCCGCCGGATAGGGCGCCGCCGTCATGTTTGCCATGACCGGAATCAGCAGCGGAGACGGCGCGTGGCCGGCTTGTATATACGTCGCCAGTCCCTCAGTCGCCTCGGCCATATAGGGGCTATGGAATGCACCCGACACCGTGACCTTCATGGCCCGGCCGCCAGCCTCTTTTACTAGGACGTCGAGCTCCTGCAGCGCCTCGGGCGCTCCGGCAACAACCGTCTGCTGCGGACTGTTGTAGTTGACCGGCCAGCAATCCTCGCCGGCCTGTTTTGCCAAGCCCTCGACTTGCGCCGCATCGAGCTTGATGACGGCGCGCATGCCGCCCGGATGGCGCTCGGCAGCCGCGGCCATCAGCGCCGCGCGCTCGCACACGAGCTCAAAGCCCGCTCGCGTATCGAACGCCCCCGCAAAGGTGAGCGCGGCGACCTCGCCTAGCGAGAATCCCGCACAGGCGGCAGGTACCACGCCGCGCTCACGCAGGGCGGCAGCCGCTGCTAGGTCGTGAACGAACACGCACGGCTGCGTGTTCTCGGTCTGCGAGAGCTCCTCCTTGGAGGCACTCCGGCATTGCTCGCTGGTCCCCGGGCGCACCTCGTCGGCAATGGCGAACACCTCGGCGGCCGCCGGCGATGTCTCGATCAGATCGACGCCCATCGCGGGGTGTTGGGCACCCTGGCCGGCAAACAGAAACGCTACGCTACCCATGCGCACGCACCCTTCAGGACGCGCTCGGCGCCATCGACCAGATCGTCAACGATTTCACGTGCGCTCTGGCGCTCGCTAACCATGCCGGCAATCTGTCCACACAAAAACGAACCCTCTTCGTAATTACCGTCCTTGGCGGCCTTGCGAAGGGCGCCCGTGCCCATGGCCCCGAGCTCCTCGACGCTTGCGCCCGCCGCCTCGCTCTTAGCGTAGGCGTTGGTAAAGGGGCTCTTGAGGGCACGCACCGGGTGTCCCGTCGAGCGGCCGGTCGCACGCGTCGAGGTGTCGTTGGCCTTCAGGACCATCTCCTTGTACTGCTCCGATACGGTGCACTCGTCTGCGATCAGAAAGCGCGTACCCACCTGCACGCCGGCGGCGCCCAGCATAAAGGCGGCCGCCATGCCGCGGCCGTCGGCAATACCGCCGGCAGCCACGACGGGAATGTCGACCGCATCGACGACCTGCGGCACCAGTGCCATCGTCGAGGTCTCGCCAATATGGCCGCCCGATTCGGTGCCCTCGGCAACAACCGCCGTGGCCCCACGACGCGCCACGAGGCGCGCCAGCGCCACCGAGGCAACGACCGGGATGACCTTGATGCCCGCCTCGTTCCACGCCTTCATGTACTTGGTGGGATTGCCGGCACCCGTCACGACGACCGGTACTCGCTCGTCAATCACAACCTGGGCGACCTCGTCGGCGAACGGGCTCATGAGCATGACGTTGACGCCAAAGGGCTTATCCGTCCTGGCGCGCAGCTTATGAATCTGGTCGCGAAGCCAGTTGGCGTCGGCGTTCATGGCCGCGATGATGCCTAAGCCACCCGCCTCGGACACTGCGGACGCCAGCGAGGCATCGGCAATCCAGGCCATACCGCCCTGGAACACGGGCTTTTCGATGCCGAGCAGATCGCAGAGAGGAGTCTTGAGCATCTCTACTTCTCCAATGCCGCCTCGACCGTATCGGCGAACTCGCCGACCGTCTTGGGGTTCTCCTCGGTATCGAGCTGGATGCCAAACTCGTCCTCGACGGCGACGAGGATCTCGACGGTGCCCAGGCTGTCGAGACCAATCTCCTCGAGCGTGGACTCGGGCTTCATCTCAACGTCGTCAAGACCAGCGGTCTCGCGGATAACGTCGCAAACGCGCTCGAAGGTCTTCTGATCTGCCATGGTAGTTCTCCTTTGGTTGTGCCCTAGGGCGTTTTTATTTCCTATGTGCGACTACTTCCAACGAAGCAGATAGCCACCTATATCCAGACCGGCGCCAAATCCAACCAAGGCGATCGTGTCGCCCGTGTGAAGTGCACCGGCGTTTGCCAGCCGGTCGAGGGCAAGCGGAATGCATGCGCTCGAAATGTTGCCGGTCTCGCGCAACGTGCGAACCACACGCTCGTCCGGCACGCCCAGACGCTTGACCGCCTGGCTCAGGATTCGTTCGTTAGCCTGATGTAATACAAAATGATCGATGTCTTCGACCGAAATGCCCGCATCGATCGCAAGCTTATGGACCGTGTCGCAGATGGCGTTGACGCCGAACTTGAACACGCGGCGGCCATTCATGGACAGCACACTCGCGCTATCTGCGGAGGCCTTAAACGGCGACGTACCGACCAGACCGGGAACGCGCAACGTCACGACGTCGGGCGCCGTCGAAAGCTCAACGGCAAGGGGGTTGTCTCCCCCAGCCTCTATCACAGCGGCGCCTGCCCCATCGCCAAAGAGCACGCAGGTGGCGCGGTCTGTCCAGTCAAGCGCGCGCGTCATCTGCTCGGCCGCAACGACAAGCGCATGCTCGGCTCGTCCTCGGGCGATATAGCCCTCGGCGACATCGAGCGCAAATACGAAGCCGGCGCAGGCCGCCGAGACATCGAAGGCAGGACACGTCGCGCCCAGACGCTCGGCTACGGCACACGCCTCGGCGGGAACAAGATGGTCACCCGTTGTCGTCGAGCAGACGATTAGATCCAGCTGGCTCGCGTCGATTCCGGACACCTGGAGTGCCCGCTCGCTCGCCGCTACGGCAAGGTCGTCAAGTGACTCGGCGGTGCAGACGTGGCGGCTCTTGATACCTGTGCGAGTAAAAATCCACTCATCCGAGGTATCGAGGAACTCGGACAGCTCGTCATTGGAAACACTGCGCTCAGGAAGTGCCGAACCTGTTCCAAGAATCGTGAAACCCATCACTAACCTCCTTTGAGTTGTTGACGTGTTTACATCGACCAAGAGAGGATAACGCATTTCAGTCGTTGTTGACGTGTTAACATTAAATTGTCCAAATGCGACAAAGGCTTCACATTGTGTCTATCTCTCGACACCATTACGCGATTGCCTTATTACCTTAGGAGGTACCAGCTGTTATGGATTTACGTTTAACAGTGGTCGACGTAACCGGATCGACCAACGATGACCTGCTCGAAGCAGGAAAACAGGGAGCGCCGCACGGCACAGGACTTGCCGCCCGGGCTCAGACAGCAGGACGCGGTCGGCGCGGGCACAAGTGGGACTCAACCGCCGGCAACCTATTGCTTTCGATTGTCCTGCGTCCATGCGTTAATCCTGCAAAGTACTCTGGTCTTGCCGCCGTCAGCGGCCTAGCGGTGCTCGAGGCACTCGAAAAACAGGGTCTTGCAAACGAGATTGGCCTCAAATGGCCCAACGACCTGGTCGCGCGTGGACGCAAACTCGGCGGCATTCTGGTCGAGGCCGCACGCGATAACGAAGGCAACCCCTTTGCGGTCTGTGGCATCGGCGTTAACGTGAACTATGTGCCCGCGGAGGTTCCCGATGGCGGCCTGCCAGCAATCGGCCTGTCAGACCTCAACAAGAACGTTCCCGCCGTCGACATGCTCCTCGATGAGGTCTATCACGCAGTTATAGACGCTGTAGATGCCTGGGCAGAGCGCCTCAACGCCAAGGAAGAAGACGCCGGTCCGCTCGCGCCCGTCCACGACGAATATATCGCTCACCTCAATTGGATCGGGGAGCACGTTATCGCCCGCTCCCCCGCTGAGGACGAGCTGGCGCGTGGCATATTTAGAACGGTCGACGATTGCGGCCGCGCGTGCATCGAAACGGAAGACGGCTTTCGATCCTTCCATTTTGAGGAGGCATCGCTGCGCCCCTTGAGCGAATAGGGCGCCGCAACCACCTACTCGGCAGCATTACCCCGCAGTCCAAACCATCATTCAAAACAAAAGGGCCCCGCTACCATAACGGCAGCGGGGCCCTTTAACCTATGAGCGATATCGCTTAGAGCTTGATGTCGATGTCGACGCCAGCGGGGAGGTCGAGACGCATAAGCGAATCAACGGTGCCCGAGGTGGGGTCGAGGATGTCGATGAGGCGCTTGTGGGTGCGCATCTCGAACTGCTCACGGGAGTCCTTGTTCACGTGCGGCGAGCGGATAACCGTGTACAGGTTGCGCTCGGTGGGCAGGGGGACAGGACCGGAAACGCGAGCGCCGGTCTTCTGAGCGGTCTCGACGATGAGCTTCGCGGACTGATCGACGACCTCGTGATCATAGCCCTTGAGGCGAATGCGGATCTTCTGGGTAGCCAACTTAAACCTCCAAAGAGTGCGAGAGATGTTCTCGCGGATTACGTAACAGGGAGCTCGAACTTAGGCGTTCTTGCTCATGACCTCGTCCACGATGGACTTGGGCGCGGGCTCATAAGAGTCGAACTGCATCGTGTAGGATGCACGGCCCTGGGTCTGGGAGCGAAGGTCGGTAGCGTAACCGAACATCTCGCCCAGCGGCACCTTGGCACGGATGAGCTTGCTGTTCTTGCGATCCTCCATGCCCTCGATCTTGCCGCGGCGACCGGAGAGGTTGCCCATAACGTCGCCCATGTACTGCTCGGGGGTCTCGACCTCGACAGCCATGATCGGCTCGAGCAGCTGCGGATCGGACTTCTTGAGGGCGTCCTTGATAGCCATGGAACCGGCGATCTTGAAGGCGGCCTCGGAGGAGTCGACCTCGTGGTAAGAACCGTCGAACAGGGTGACCTTAACGTCGAGGACCGGGAAGCCGGCGATAACACCGGTGTTCAGGGCCTCCTGGATGCCCTTGTCGATGGACGGGATGTACTCCTTGGGCACGACGCCGCCGACGATAGCGTTGACGAACTCGTAGCCGAAGCCCTCCTCCATCTTCTCGAGCTTGATGACGGCGTGGCCGTACTGACCGCGACCGCCGGACTGACGGACGAACTTGCCCTCAGCCTTCTCGACGTCGTGACCAGCGGTCTCGCGGTAGGCAACCTGGGGCTTACCGACGTTAGCGTCAACCTTGAACTCGCGGAGCAGACGGTCGACGATGATCTCGAGGTGCAGCTCGCCCATGCCGGCGATGATGGTCTGGCCGGTCTCGTGGTTGGTGGACACCTGGAAGGTCGGGTCCTCCTCGGCGAGCTTGGTCAGAGCCAAGGACATCTTGTCCTGCTCGGCCTTGGTCTTGGGCTCGATGGCAACGTCGATAACGGGCTTAGCGAACTCGATCTTCTCGAGGACGATCTCCTTGCCCTCAGCGCACAGGGTGTCGCCGGTGGTGGAGTTCTTGAAGCCGACGCAAGCGACGATGTCGCCGGCGGCAGCGTCGTCACGGTCGATACGCTCGGCGGCGTTCATCTCGAGGATGCGGCCGAGGCGCTCGCGCTGACCGTTGGAAGCGTTGACCACGTAGGAGCCGGACTCGGCGCGGCCGGAGTAAACACGGACGTAGGTGAGCTTACCGACGAACGGGTCGGTCATGATCTTGAAGACCAGGCCGGAGAAGGGCTCGTCGAAGGAAGGATGACGCTGGATCTCCTCGCCGGTGTCCGGATCGGTACCGGTGACAGCCTCGACGTCGAGCGGGCTGGGCAGGTAGTCGACGACAGCGTCGAGCAGCTCCTGAACGCCCTTGTTCTTGTAGGCGGAACCCACGAAGACGAGGTTGAGCTCGTTGGCCAGAACGCCCTTGCGCAGAGCGGCCTTAAGCTCCTCGACGGTGAAGTCCTCCTCCATGAGGATCTTCTCCATGAGCTCGTCGTCAAAGCTAGCAGCAGCGTCAAGGAGCTCCTCGCGCTTGGTGGCAGCGATGTCGGCGAACTCAGCCGGGATCTCGTCCATCGGCTCGGGGTAGGTCATACCCTTCTCGTCGGCCTTGAAGTCCCATGCAGTCATGGTGACCAGGTCGATGACGCCCCAGAAGTTGTCCTCGGCGCCCATCGGGACCTGAGCGGCCACGGCGTTAGCGTCGAGACGATCCTTCATGGTCTCGATAGCGTTGAAGAAGTCAGCGCCCACGCGGTCATACTTATTGATGAAGGCGATGCGGGGGACGTTGAAGGTGGAAGCCTGACGCCAAACGGTCTCAGACTGAGGCTGAACGCCGGCAACGGCGTCGAAGACGGCGACAGCGCCATCGAGGACGCGCAGGCAGCGCTCGACCTCGGCGGTGAAGTCAACGTGGCCCGGGGTGTCGATGATCTGGATGCGGTAGTCCTTACCGTCCTTGTTCCAGAAGCACGTGGTAGCAGCGGAGGTAATGGTTACGCCGCGCTCCTGCTCCTGAACCATCCAGTCCATGGTGGCAGCGCCCTCATGGACCTCACCGATCTTGTGGGTCTTACCGGTGTAGTAAAGAATACGCTCGGTCGTGGTGGTCTTACCGGCATCGATGTGGGCCATGATGCCGATGTTACGGGTATCGGAAAGCTTGTACTTAGGCTTAGCCATGTTAGTTCCTTACCTTAACTTACCAACGATAGTGAGAGAACGCGCGGTTGGCCTCGGCCATCTTGAAGACGTCCTCACGCTTCTTGACGGAAGCGCCCAGGCCGTTGGAAGCGTCGAGGATCTCGTTGGCGAGACGCTCGGCCATGGTCTTCTCCTTGCGAGCGCGGGAGAAGTTGACGATCCAGCGGATACCCAGAGCGGTGGAACGACGGGAGTTGACCTCCATCGGGACCTGATAGGTAGCGCCACCGACACGCTTGGGCTTAACCTCGAGCGTGGGCTTGACGTTGTCCATAGCCTTCTTGAAGGTAGCGAGAGCGTCGCCACCCTCGGACTTCTCGGCGACGATCTCGAAAGCGGTGTAAACGATGCGCTCAGCGGTGGCCTTCTTGCCGTCAAGAAGGACCTTGTTGATGAGCTGAGTCACCAGGCGGTTGTTGTAAACGGCGTCAGGCTGAACCTCACGACGATTAGCTGCTGCACGACGCGGCATGTGAAATCTCCTTAAGTGTCTACCGTGCGGCGCTTAGGCGGCACACGGCGAAAGTATCAAAACGTTATCTGGCTTATTTGGCCTTGGGGCGCTTAGCACCGTACTTGGAACGGGCCTGCATACGGTTCTGGACCGGAGCAGCGTCGTAGGCGCCACGGATGACGTGATAACGGACACCAGGGAGGTCACGGACACGACCGCCGCGGACGAGCACGATGGAGTGCTCCTGCAGGTTGTGGCCCTCACCCGGGATGTAAGCAGTAACTTCGATGCCGTTGACGAGGCGAACACGGGCAACCTTACGAAGAGCCGAGTTCGGCTTCTTGGGGCTCGTGGTGAAGACGCGGGTGCACACGCCGCGCTTCTGGGAGTTGTGCTGCAGAGCAGCGTTCTTGGACTTCTTGGGCACGGAACGACGGCCCTGGCGAACCAGCTGGTTAA